>NZ_JBEXHU010000081.1:0-1049 GCF_040608175.1 Micromonospora sp. NPDC005206 | reverse complement strand
CTAGGGCCTGTGTCGAAGTCGGTCACAGCCACTCGTTGATGGCGGCGATGTGGACGGTGGCTTCGTAGCGGACGGCGAGTTTGTCGAAGCGGGTCGCTACGGCTCGGTTGCCCTTGAGCCGGTTGATGCCGCACTCCACGGCATGACGTTGCTTGTACCGCTCGGGATCGAAGATCGGTGGGCGGCCGCCCTTGGACCCCAGCTTGAGCCGGTTTGCGTCTTGGTCGGTCTTTGTGGGGATCGTCGCGGCGATGCCGCGTCGGCGCAGGTAGCGGCGGTTGGCCCTCGACGTGTACGCCTTGTCGGCCAAGACCCGATCCGGGCGGGTCCGAGGCCGACCCGAGCCCAGGCGGGGCACCCGGATCCCGTCGAGCACCGCCATGAACTGCGGGCTGTCCCCGCGCTGCCCAGCGGTCAACACGATCGACAACGGCTTCTGACCCTGCTCGCAGGCCAGGTGCAGCTTCGTGGTCAGCCCACCCCGCGACCGACCGAGCGCGTGATCGGTCGGCTCCACCGTGACCCCACCCGGCGGCTCGGCCTGCAGATCCCCCTTTTACGCGCCCCGGCGGCGTGCTGATGAGCCCTGGCAACCGTCGAGTCCACCGACACGTCCCAGACAATGCGTCCCACCACATCAGCCAGCGCCTGCAACACGGTCAGGATCTTCGCCCAGGTCCCATCACGCTGCCAACGCCGAAACAGCCCATACGCCGCAGCCCAGGATCCGTAGCACTGCGGGACATCCCGCCACGGGGCACCGACCCGTGTCCGCCACCGAATCCCATCAATGAGCTGCCGTTTCGTCCATGTCGGCGGCCGACCTGGCCTACGCCCCGCAGGCAGCAACGGCTCCAGCGCCACCCACTCTGCGTCGGTCAGGTCGTGCCGCCTCGCCACCGCTAGGGTGTCCACGAGGTCTCCGGTGTTCGGGTTCTGCTTGGTCGCTGAACCAGATACCGGAGATCTCGCTATATCTCGAACACCGACACGCGAAGATCCGCACCCAATAGCTCAAGCCCTGGCAGCGACTTCGACACAGGCCCTAG
>NZ_JBEXHU010000080.1:0-1282 GCF_040608175.1 Micromonospora sp. NPDC005206 | reverse complement strand
GGCTTGTCCGAAGGGCCGATGTCCGGGGTCAGGTCGGTCACGCTGGGTTGCAGAGTCGTCCCCGAGTGCCCTCCCGGATCCGCCGCCTGCCGTTGTTGTTGGTCTGCGAGCATGCGGGCGTAGGCGACGTTGGACAGTCGCCGCTTTAGCGCCTGCATGGCTTCCATGGAGGTCTTCCCGGCGGCTTTCTTCGTGTCGAAGTAGGCGCGGCCTTCGGTGCGGTTGCGTAGCTGGACCACGGCCATGATGTGCAGTGTCCGGTTGATCCGTCGGTTGCCGGCGCGGGAGAGCCGGTGACGCTGCTGGTCGCCGGAGGAGGCGTCCAGCGGGGCGGTGCCGTTGCAGGACGCGAACCGGTTGCGGTCGGCGAAGCGGCGGATGTCGCCGACGTCTGCCAGCAGCCGGGCTGCACCTGACGGGCCAATGCCGTGCAGGTCCATCAGGGTGCAGCCGCGGGCGATCACCAGCTTTTTGAGGTCCTTCTCCGCGGTCTTGATCTTCTTGTCGATGCTCTCAAGTTCACCGATCAGCTCGACGGCGAGGCGGCGTCTGGTCTTGCCCACGATGTCGCGGGGTTTGATGGTCGCGATCAGCGCACGTGCCTGCCGGGCGGACAGGAATTGCTTCGCCCCGCCTGGGAAGAGGTCCAGCAGCAGCCGGTGCAGCCGGTTGACGGTCTGCGTCCGTGCCCGGCCAAGCTCGTCGCGACGGTCGACCAGCATCCCCATCACCTGCAGGTCCGGGTCGAGCTGGACCTGCACCAGGTTCGGCGAACGCAGTGCCACCATCGCCACCGAGTGCGCATCCACCGGGTCGGTCTTGCGGCCGTTGCCGGTGGCGAACACCCGCACCTGAGCGGACAGCTTCGCGGGCACGTCCATGACCGTCTCACCGTCATGCACCAGTCGGTGGGCGATGTGCTTGCCGATGCCGTTGCACCCCTCGACCGCCCACACCCGATCGGTGTACTTGCGGCTGGCGGCGAGCATCTGCGCGTAGCCGGTCTTGTCGGTGCCGTACCTGCCCACTGCGAGCACCCGGGCGCGTTCGTCGACGACCTCGATGGTTGCTGAGCGCTTGTGTGGGTCCATCCCGATGATCACCGACATCGGCGCCTCCCCTTGACTGAACTCGGTGAGTTGTCAGCAAGGAGGGCACCGCTACTTCGAGCAGAACAAACCCCTTTTCAGCCTCTCCTCGCGCGGTGCCCGGCGAGACCGCAGGCCATGAGAGAGCCACACCAATGACACCGGTGGGCAGCCGCAATGTGGGAGCGTCTCGC
>NZ_JBEXHU010000079.1:0-1367 GCF_040608175.1 Micromonospora sp. NPDC005206 | reverse complement strand
CAGGGTCATTGCGTTGTCGGGATGCTGCTGGTCACGGCGGTGATGAGGTCGTGGGGGCGGCGGTTGGCGCGTCGGGTGGCGCGGGCGATGTTGGCCTCGCCGTTGGTGCGGTGGTAGCCGATCGAGGTGTTACGCAGGGTCGCGAGGACGGCGGGTCCGGTGCCGGTCCGGGCTTGGTGGAGATCTTCACGGAAAGTGACGTCCCGGACGTGATGCACGCGGTTTTCGATGTGCCATTCGAGGCGGGCCCAGTGCTGCAGGTCGGCGGGTTGGGCCTGCTCGGCGGGTAGAGACACCGTGTAGTAGGCGGTTTCGCGGCTGGTCTTCCCGCTGGTGGTGCGGGTGCGGGTGATCCGGACGGCCTGCTCGGCGTGGGGGAACCTGATGCCGCCCGGAGTAGCCACGGTGATGGCTTTGACGGTGCGGGTCTCGCGGCGGCCGTGGCCGGTGTCGCGGCGGCGGTCCCCGATCGGGATCTCCGGCCAGGGCAGGGTCTTGAGCTGCTTGAACAGGGTGGGTTGGTTGCCTTTCGTCGGGATCATCAGGTGGGCGCCGCGGGCGGCGATCTCCTCGGCGTGGGCGGTCTGGGTGTGCAGGGCGTCGGCGATGAACAGCAGACCGGTCAGGCTGCCCAACACTTGCTCGACCGCGTCGAGCAGCGGTGCGAACGCGGGGATCTCGTTGCTCTTCGCGCTCACGGTGACCTGGGCCAGGACGATGCCGGTGCTGGTGTCCAGCGCGGACAGCAGATGAACCTGACCGCCGTCGGCACGGCGGGCTCCCCGCAGCGTTTTCCCGTCCACGGCGATCACCGTCCGATATCGGTGCGGCCGGGGTGTGACCGGCCGGGCGCGGACCTTCAGCCAACCCGCGAGGACGGTAGACAACAACTGATCGTCGAGGCGGGTCAGCAACCGCCATACCGTCGTACCCGCCGGCACCCCATGGCCGAAGCCGAGCCGGTCGCGGGCCTGCTCATCCAGATCGTGCAACCAATCGGTGATCGCGGCGAACGACGACGCCCCCGCGAGGACCGCGCACACCGCGACCGCGAGCAAGCCCGACAGCGGGTAACGCACTCCCCGCGGATCTCGAGGATCCGGGACCGCCGCCAAGGCGTGTAGCAGTCCCGTTGTCTCACCTGCAGTAACGGACGGTGGTGACGTGCCAGGGGTGCCGGCGACCGAAGACAGCGCAGGGATCGGGCATGATGACATCGGCGGGTGAGGTCCTCGGGGTGTCGTGAAGCCTAGAGAACTCCATGATCACCGACGCGATCTCACCCGCTCTTCCCGCCTCCACAGAGGCCACTCACCCCGTAGATTCCCAGCTCAGGGCACCCACCGATCGACTACGCAATCGCCCTG
>NZ_JBEXHU010000078.1:0-1548 GCF_040608175.1 Micromonospora sp. NPDC005206 | reverse complement strand
TCGGCCCTTCGGACAAGCCACTTCCCGGACCCGCCACCACCCAACCTAAACCCGCCCTCCGAGCGGTGTCTTGACACAAAGGGGTGCCATGAGCGCGCGAACGTGCGGATGCCGTTTTAGGCGGCGATGATTCATAGGCGGGAACGGCCCTATCGGTCGACAACCCTGTACGAGAGGAGTTGCTGTGGCGAAGTTCGTGACCATCGGGTACGGCGACCAAGCGGGCTACGACCACACCGACGCAGCCGTACGCGACGCGGCGCATGCGCATGACGCCCGACTGCGCCAGGATGGGGTCGACATGGGCGTCGCCGGCCAGCCCGTGCAGGTGCGGAACCACGACGCGGCCGAGGTGACCACGGAGGACGGGCCTTTCATGTCTTCCACGCTTCCCGTAGCCGGTTTCGCCATCATCGAAGCAGCTACGCTGGCCGAGGCCATCGACATCGTGTCGCGTACGCCTTGCGCCGTCGCGCACGGCGTGGTCGAGGTATGGCCGTTGCAGGAGTCGTCGTAAGCGTCGACTAAGGGACGTCTCGTAACCCCGGCGTCTGTCTGTTGAGGACTATCGTCGAGGATGCCTGGGTGCAGGTGATCTCCGCAGCGCGCGCCGAGTGGATCTTTCCGTTCACCGGGCTGCAGCCCGCCCAGTTTCGCAAGCTGGTTCGGCTGGTCGCCGAACGTGGCGGGCACGCCATCGCCGACGGCCGGCCGGGCCGGCAGTGGGCCCTTGACCTGCCCGACCGGGTGCTGCTGGTGGCCGCGTACTGGCGCACGAACCTGACGATGCGGCAGATCGGCCCACTGTTCGGCGTCTCCCACTCTGCCGCGCACCGGGTCATCGACACCCTCGGGCCGCTGCTGGCCCTGGCGCCGGCGCGGCGGCGGCCGGTTGATCAGATCGCGATCGTCGACGGCACGCTGATCCCGACCCGGGACCACCGCCTGGCCACCCCGAGCAAGAACTACCGCTACTCGACCAACCTGCAGGTTGCCATCGACGCCAGCACCCGCCTGATCATCGCCCTGGGCGACCCGCAGCCAGGCAACCGCAACGACACCATCGTCTACCGCACCTCTGGCATCGATCAGAAACTGGCCGACAGGCCGGTCATGGCCGACGGCGGCTACCAGGGCAACCGCGAGGTGATCATGCCGTACCGCAAGTACCGCGACGGCAGCCCACTGCCGGCCTGGAAGGAAGACCTCAACGCCCAGCACCGCACCGTCCGCGCCCAGGTCGAGCACGCCCTGGCCCGCATGAAGTGCTGGAAGATCCTGCGCGACTATCGCCGCGCGGCCCACACATTGACCGACGCCGCTTCCGGCACCGCCAATCTGCACAACATCGTCCTCACCGGGTAGGCGCCAGCGCGGCCACGGGCAACGCCTTCACCGAGTTACGAGACGTCCCTTAGGCCTGCCCGCTCATCAGCAGATCCGCGCACACTCAGCGGCAGATGCGGATGTCGCGGCGCTCCTTCTCGACTTCACGCCCACGAGCACACATGGCCAGCGGCGACCCGGCCTGGCCGCTCGACCGTGGCG
>NZ_JBEXHU010000077.1:0-1558 GCF_040608175.1 Micromonospora sp. NPDC005206 | reverse complement strand
CACAACCGTCCATGATCGACGGTGGCTGCCCTCGTTCCCACACCGCACCGAGCCACAGCTCAGCCAAGGTCAACAACCCCGGCTGGAGTACTAGGACCTCAGCCGGGGTGAGCGTGTGCTCGTCGGCGATGAAGTCGCAATCCGAACGTTCACGCCTTGATGGTCGTGCGCTGCCACTAAGGGTGACTGCAATCGTCCTGGGCGGCTCCCCAGGTCTAGGCCGGCGTTCCTGATCAAGGTATGCGGTCTGTCGCTGCCGAACTGTTGGCGCAACCGCCCGCAAGCGACGGCTGAGCATCATTGCCGACGGCGATTCAGTTTGGATCCGTGCGGATCCTCGGATCAGTTCCGATCCAGCAGAACTCAAGGGTCGGCTCCGGCACTATGTAGCCCGGGTCGGACCCGAACATATCGATCTGGAGGACCCGGAAGGCGCATCACTTTCAGATCTGGTTTCGGCTCTCTCGTGCTTCTTCGGCGTTCGTTGACAGCACCGCGCCTGGGTCGACAAGACGCAGGCCGACGCCGCGCACCGCCTGGATCCGCAGCGGGCAGTCCAATTCGTCGAGCTTGCGGCGGAGTCGCTTCACCACCGACCACACGTCGCCCCGGCCGCCGAGGTGGTCGTTGCCCCAGACCGCGCGGTGCAGTGACTCGAAGGTGCAGGTGCGGCCGAGTCGTGCCAGCAGAAGGTACCGAAGCAGGTCGTGCTCGAGGGGTGACAGGGGCACGGTGCGCCCGGACCAGGTTGCCACCCGCCTGTCCGAGTCGACCTCCGGGACGACATCAGCCGTTCCTATGAGGGCTCGCGAGAGCGGCTCGACGACGCGTGGATGGACTGACGGTGCTTCGGCGGGCGGGGCGCTGCCGACAAGTAGCGACAGGAGCTCCTCCGGCGACGAGACCAGCAGTACCGGAGCATGGCCGGTCACCAGCGACGCCAGGCGCACTCTCTCCTCCGTCGAGGAGGCGATCGCGATGACCACGGCCGCGTCGTCGGCTCCCGGTGGACGTTCCATCCGGACGTCCTTGATGGACGTCTCCCCCCGAGCGAGAGTCATCTTTCTCCTTACCTGTGGCCTACTGCGTTCCGCCTGCGTCGCGGACCCGATATCGAACAGGAGCAGACGCTGGTAGGACCCGGAACGACCCCCCAAGCCCTCTGGGCGCCGCGCGGGTCACGTCGGCTACCCGAAAGGATGATATGAACTATGTGAATGGACGATCAAGCACAGCACGTGAGCAACTTGGCACTAACAGTCGACGAGATCGACAGTTATCGTCAGGGCGATGACGAAGTTGGGCAGAAATTGCCCATCGGTTCCGGGTGGGGTGTAGGGGCTCATTACGCTGGTGTGGCGTTGACCAGCAGCGACACGGCAGGCCGTCGGAACAGTGACCTCGCCGATCTGATCAGGCGACTCGCCGACGAGGAACCCCTCCTGGCGCTACACCGTCGGGGTCTTAGAGGGCATCTCGTGCGACTTTGATCTGATACACGCTGTTGATGCCCTGCCGGCCCCTGCCTGTCCGAGCCGTGATCATCTATACATGACGA
>NZ_JBEXHU010000076.1:0-1667 GCF_040608175.1 Micromonospora sp. NPDC005206 | reverse complement strand
TGACGTGTCAAGCAGGTTGGGACCTCTGGGCTTGAGACGGTTTAGCTCCTGATAGGACAAGACGTCCGCAAAGATCGTCTTTGAGGAGCCTGTTGTCCCACCGAAGCCGTACCGTCGTCCTTTCCCGCACCGTCACGGTGGCCGAAGGCGTCTTCGCCCCTGGCCACCTGGGGGAGCTGACCAGACAAATCCCGTTCGAGCTGGTGGACGACCTGCTGGAGCGCACCCGCACGACGCAACGCCGGGTACGGCTGCTGCCCTCACGGGTGGGGGTCTATTTCACCCTGGCTCTGGCGATGTTTCCGATGCTGGGCCATGCACGGGTATGGGACAAGCTGGTCGCCGGCCTCGACGGGTTGTCCCTGCGCCGGCCATCGGAGAAGGCACTGCGAGATGTCCGCCGCAGGCTGGGTCCAGCCCCGATCAAGCTGCTGTTCGAGACTCTCGCCGGGCCAGTTGCCCGGCCGAACGTTCCGGGTGTGCGCTACCGGCGCTGGCGAACCGTCGCGTTCGATGGATGTAGCTCAACCAAGGCACCGGACCGACCACGAGCGGCCGCCTGGCTGGGGAAGATCAAGCACCGCTTCGGTCAGGACGGATACCCGATGCTGCGGATCGTGGCCTTGTGCGAGACGGGCACCCGTTCACTATTGGGGGCGGTGTTCGGGCCCGTTGACGTCAGCGAGAACGCGTATGCCGAGCAGCTACTCCCGCTGCTCGATGACGGAATGCTGCTGCTCAATGACCGGGGCTTCGACGCTGACGACTTTCTCGCCAAGGCGGCTCGCACCGGCGCTCAGTTGCTGGTTCGTCTCAAAGGCCGCCGAACCCCGGCCAGGCAATCGTGCCTTCCCGACGGCACCTACCTCACCCGGATCAACGGGGTGGCTCTTCGCATCATCGACGCTCACATCAGCGTGACCACCGGCAAAGGACTCCAACTGGGCGGCGACTACCGCCTGGCCACCACCCTGACCGATCACCGGCGATATCCCGCGCAAGAACTCATTGCGCTCTACCACGAGCGATGGGAAGTCGAGTCGGCCTTCTACTCACTACGCCACACCCTCCTGCAAGGGCTCGTCCTGCGCTCACAGGATGCCTACGGCATTGAACAGGAAATCTGGGCCCAGCTCACGCTCTACCAGGCCCTGCGCCGCGCGGTGGCAGAAGCCGTCGAGTCCGTTCCCGGCACCGACCCCGATCGCGCCGCGTTCACCGTCGCGCTCGAGACAGCCCGAGATCAAGTCGTCGCTGCGGACGGGATACTTCCCACCGTGATCAAGTCAACGCCCGGCCGGATCGCGCATGCCGTCCTCACCAATCTGCTGCCTCCACGCCGTCCACGAATCTCCGCGCGCCGCGTGAAGTGCCCTATCTCCCGATACGCGGCACCACCAGCACAGCGCCTGATCGACGGAGCGGCATCAATCACGAACATCACGATCACCGTGCTGCCCGCCTCGACACTTCACCCCGACGGGCGACGCGATCGAACGTTGCAACTCATGCGCACTGACCCACACCGACCATGGACCGCACGGGAAATCGCCGCCGGCCTCGGTCTGATCCATCACCGAGGCCTGACCGCCGAGCTCAGTCGCTGGGTCAAAGAGAACATGCTCTCGCGAACAGCCCCCGGCACCTACGCCCTCACCCACGAATGG
>NZ_JBEXHU010000075.1:0-2079 GCF_040608175.1 Micromonospora sp. NPDC005206 | reverse complement strand
CCATCTACCGGAGACCTCACTGCGTATCGATCACCGACACGCCACAACCCTGATCAAGGTCGACCGCCAGCCCCCGCTATGAAACACGGCCTAGTAGAGATGAGGCAACACCGAGTGGTTGGAGTGAGGTACGGATGGGCTCACTCAGACCCTGTTGCGGCTAGGTTGCCATGTTGGCGCTAACATTGTGTGCGTAGTTATTGTTAACACCCCGACACAAAGGTGTCAAGGGTCACGGGGCCACGTTCGCGTCCTGAGCCAGCCAATATCCAATGTGGATGAACGTGACCGGTACCCGTTGTGGTGACGGCATTGCGGCCACCGCGAGTGGCGACACGGCGTGGGCGCGCTCCCACGCCGGCTTCTCGCTCCCGCGCTCGGTCGGCGCCACGCGCCTGACCGGGTCGAGCCTTGGAGCAAGGCCGCAAGGATGTGCCACTACCGCAATCGACTTTAAACATCAGGGATTCGCTGGTGGATGACCTGCTTGCCGGGAGCGTTGAATTCAGCCACGGGTCGTTCGGATGGTGTTGTTGGCGGCCGAGGGGTTGTCCAATGCGGAGATCGGGCGGCGGGCGGGGATGACCCGGCAGACGGTGATCGCGTGGCGGGCCCGGTACGAGTCCGGCGGGACGGCCGCCGGCCGCCTGCAACTGGCCGCCTTCACCCTCGGCCACGGCGGCACCGGCCTGACCTTCTACGACCAGGACATCTCGGATGCGTTCGACACCCGTGCGGCCTGCATGCTCGCCGTCCCCATCGGGCTACCCACCTACCGGCCGAAGCCGGGCGGCCCACCCGGCCGGCCGCGGCGGCTCACCCTCTGACGGGTCCCTCTGGTGCTGGCTGCCCTGGCCCGCGAGAGGGTGTGGTCCACAAGCCAGAGTGACCGTCCGTGCGATGGTCCACACGCCGTTGATAGCGGGTCCGCTCGGGTGCCCGGTGGCAGTGCATGGTGCAGGGGCGGCGAAGCCCGGCGCTGTGAGCTGCCGCCCCTTGACCACGTCGGCCCAGCTATTGCATCACCTTCACCGCCTCAGACGCCCGCGCTTGCTTCTCCCGGCTGCCGGACCCACTGAGCGGCAAACCTGCGGCCTGGAAATGCGCGGACTCCCTGGGGCGTCAGGAGCTGCAGGTGTTCAGCTGGAGGCCGAGGTTGAGTAGTCGGCGGAGGTTGAGGGCGGCCATGCGGGTGTGGAGCCACCAGTCGTTGGCGTTCACGCCGTGGTAGCGCAGTTTGCGGCAGCGGCCTTTCAGGCCGATGAGCCAGGCGATGGAGCGCTCGACCAGGGTCGGTGCCGGCGGTAGGTATCGCGCAGTTGCGGATTGTCGGCCCAATCGCGGCGGGCTCGGCATAGCAGCGCGTCGTGTTGGTGTAGGGCCAGGCCTCGGCCGGTCTTCGAAGTGGTGCAGCGTTGCCGTAGTGGGCAGTCGCGCCAGGCGGCGCCGAAGGTGACCGTACGGCTGGCGGTGATGCGCCGGGTAGTGCCGTTGGGGCAGGTGACCGTGCCGGCGGTCTCGTTGACGGTGAAGTCGTCCAGGGTTAACCCTGCCCCTGCCGAAAACTCCATCCGCCCTGGTGAGGACCGGTGTGTGGTGTCGGAGACGTTGGCCCGGTTGCTGGGCGCTGAGCCCGGGCGTAGCTGGTGATCGATGCGGCATGATGGGCTGCCGTGCTGCTGCGACTGGCGTATCTGGGCATGACGAACGCGTTCGCGGTGCTGCGACTGCTGCCGATGAGCGGCTGGGACAAGGACGTGGAGATCCTTGCCCTGCGCCATCAGATCACGGTGCTGGAGCGCCAACTGGGTAAGGAGAAGGTGCGCCTCGACGCGAGTGATCGGGCGTTCCTGGCGTTCCTGCTGTACCGGCTGCCGCGCGACGTGCTGCGGCGGCTGCGGTTGCTAGTGCGCCCCGACACGGTGCTGCGCTGGCATCGTGATCTGCTGGCCCGCCGTCACGCAGCTGCCTCCCGACCCAAGCGCCCGGGCCGGCCGCGCACGGTTCGTTCCATCCGTGCCCTGGTACTGCGCCTGGCTCGGGAGAATCCCAGCTGGGGCTACCGGCGTCTGCACGGCG
>NZ_JBEXHU010000074.1:0-2324 GCF_040608175.1 Micromonospora sp. NPDC005206 | reverse complement strand
ACACCGGTGGGCAGCCGCAATGTGGGAGCGTCTCGCCGAGCACCTGGACCGAGTCTGGCCGGACACCGATCCTGCGCAAAGTCTCTAAGTAGCCGATGACAGTGCATTGGATCTTGAGGCGATCCGAACCGTTCCGTGTCGTCCCTGGTTCATAGCAGGAGCTCCCAGGTCACCCGGAGTGTTATGGTCTCGTCTCTGGACGGAGGTCGTCATGCATAAGTTGGTGGTCCTGTATTCCAAGCCCGCCGACCCTGACCACTTCCGCGACTACTACGTGACCAACCACCTTCCACTGGTCATGAATCTGCCCGGCCTGCTTGCGTGGCGCTACAGTTTCGACGTGGCGGCGACCAAGGGAGAAGCGCCGTATTTCGCGGTCTTCGAAGGCGACTTCGCTGACGCCGCCGCCATGGCCGCGGCGCGGGCGTCGCCGCAAGGCCAGCGGGTGGCCGCCGATGTCGCCAACTACGCCACCGGCGGTGCGGTCATCATCCACTATCCGGTGCAGGACGGCACCGGCTGAGGCAGGCCGGTACGCTCCGGGACGCGTTCGGTCGGCCGTCGCGGCCAGGTCCGGCCATCGGCAGACGCCGTTCGCGGTTGCCGGTTCGTTGAGCGTCAGAGGTGGGCCCATGTCCTGGCCGGATGTCACGGTGGTTGATGCGTGCGTGCGGCGCGACGGCCGGGGCGGCAGCCCCACGGCCGTCACCGACGACGACCCGGCGGCGACGGACGCGGACCGGCGTGCGGTCGCTGCTGCGGCCGGCACCTCGCACGCGGCGTTCCTCGGCCCGGGGCGGACGCCGGACGGTGGCTGGCCGGTCCGGTTCTTCACCGCCACCGCCGAACTGTCCGGCTGCGGCCACGGCACCGTTGCCGCGCAGGCCGTCCGGTTGACCCGCACCGCGCTGGGCGAGCTGAACGACCGCCAACACACCGGCGGGCGCACGTTCGACACCGTCGCGATCCGCCGCCCCGCCGGCATCGAGGTGTGGTTCGACCAGGGCCTCGTCGCGCTGCGTCACCCGGCACCGGACGAGCGCGCCGCGATCGTCGCCGCGCTCGGGCTCACCGCGGACGATCCGCATCCGACCGACGCGCCACGGATCGCCGCGCCCGGCGCACCACGCATGCTGGTACCGGTCCACGACCGGTCGGCGCTGCTCCGAGTCTGCCCACACCTCGGCAGGCTGACAGCGGCGTGCCGGCGGTACGGGCTCCTCGGCTGTTTCGTGTACGTACCGCCGGTGGGCGACCGACCGGGTGCGGCGCGGATGTTCGCGCCGGCGATCGGTGTCGACGAGGACGTCGCCAACGCCAACAGCACCGGCTGCCTGGCCGCCCACCTGCTCGACACGACAGGGGCACAGACGGTCGCGATCGAGGTGGAGCAGGGTGAGACCCTCGGTCGACCGGCCAGCGTGCTCGCTTCGGCCCGACGCGGGCCGGCGGGCATCACGACCCGGGTCGGCGGGTTAGCGGTGGTCCGCGACGGACACCGAGGCGACAACTAGACCGTCCTCTTTTGCCGCCGACCGGGCGCTACGTTGTGCAACCCTCGCCCGACGGGCTGCGCCGCCCGCTCGTGCCGATGAGCGGATGTCTGGGTGTCGGCAGAACGCCGCCGTGAGTGCGTCGCAGACCAGCGATCGTGCGGTCGGTCGCCGGGCGTTTGATCCTGACTTGGTGCTGCCGATCTACGGGTTGTCCCGTAAGTGATCTATGGAGTGTTGGCTGACCTGCTCGTTGTAGCGGAATCGGCGGTGATGGAGGTGTGCAGGTCGGTGATGCGGAGGGGTCAGTTCTGGTTCACCGGCCAGACCGCCGCCGGATCGCAGTGGGCCGGGCACGCCAGCAGGTAGACCTCGTTGCCAAGAAACAGCCAGTAGGTGTCGGCGCGGATGCTGTAGGGCTGCTCTGGCTGGCCGGGGTGGACGGCGAACTCCATGCCCTCCGGCACCTGGCAGACGTACACCAGATCGGCGCCGCACGCGCACCTGTAGTACTCGGGATCCTGCGCCCAGGAAGGAGTACCACCCACCTTGAAACTCTGGGCTCCGAGCCCTCGCGAGTTGGGGGTATCCATGAAGGGTCGCAGCGTCAGCGGCAGGGCGCACAAGGACGGTTCGGCCTCCGCCGCTGGCAGCGCCGCGTGGCGCTGGAGCAGCACACGCCAGAACGGGCGCGGGTAGGGCGGCTGCGGAGCGTCCCAGTACCGGGGTACAAGCCCAGGGTCATTGCGTTGTCGGGATGCTGCTGGTCACGGCGGTGATGAGGTCGTGGGGGCGGCGGTTGGCGCGTCGGGTGGCGCGGGCGATGTTGGC
>NZ_JBEXHU010000073.1:0-2467 GCF_040608175.1 Micromonospora sp. NPDC005206 | reverse complement strand
TGGCTCAACGGCGAACCACTGTTCTACGACGAGACCGGCTACGCCGGCCTGTCCGACATGGCCCGCTGGTACATCGGCGGCCTGCTACACCACGCCCCCTCACTGCTGGCGTTCACCAACCCCACCGTCAACTCCTACCGCCGACTCGTGCCCGGCTTCGAAGCACCCTGTCAAGCCCCGGGTTTGATGGAGAGTTGGTTAGCTGGTTTTCAGGGGTGCGGTGACCGGGTGGGTCATCGCGTGTAGTGCTTCGTGTTCGGCGGGTGGTACGTGCCCGAGTTCGCCGTGTAGGCGTCGGTTGTTGTACCAGTTGATGTACTCGACGGTGGCCATCTCGAGGTCGTCGAGTCCGCGCCAGGGTCCCTTGTTGCGGACGAGTTCGGCCTTGTACAGCGAGTTGAACGCCTCGGCCATGGCGTTGTCGTACGAGTCGCCGACCGAGCCGACCGACGCGACCGCGCCGGCGTCAGCGAGCCGCTGGGTGTAGCGAATCGCCCGATATTGGACTCCCCTGTCGGAGTGGTGAATCAGCCCTTGCAGGTGAGCGCCCTGGTTCTCGCGGCGCCAGACCGCCATCTTCAGCGCGTCGAGAGCCAGATCTGTGTAGAGGCTGGTGGCGACCTACCAGCCGACGATCATGCGGGAGTACACGTCGAGAATGAACGCGGCGTACACCCAGCCCACGCTGGTGCGCACGTAGGTCAGATCGGCGACCCACAGCTGGTTCGGGCCCGTTGCGGTGAAGTCCCGTCTGACCAGGTCAGCAGGGCGGCTGGTCTCGGCCGCGGGTCGGGTCGTGCGCGGCGACTTGTCGCGCAGCAGCCCGCGCAGCCCAGACTCACGCATCAGCCGCTCGACGGTGCACCGGGCCACCCGCACGCCGCGTCGGTGCAGTTCGTGCCAGATCTTGCGGGCGCCGTAGACGCCGTAGTTCTCCTGGTGGATCCGCTCGATGATCGCGGTCAGCTCCTCGTCGCGCCGTGAGCGGGCGCAGGCGGGGCGGGTCTTGGCGGCGTAGTAGGTCGACGGTGCGATCTGTGCCGGCGTTTCTTCGAGCGCCTGCAGGACCGGCTGGACACCGTGTTCGGCCTTTTGGGAGTCGACGAAGTCGACCTTCATCGCGACGGACGGTCCAGCTCCGCCGCGAAGAAACTCGCCGCGGACTTCAGGATCTGGTTGGCCCGCCGCAGCTCACGCACTTCCCGTTCCAGGGCCGCGAGGCGTTCCGCGTCGCTGCTGGTGGTGCCCGGCCGGTCACCGGCGTCGGTCTCGGCCTTCTTCACCCACGTACGCAACGCCTCCGGATGGATCCCAAGCTGGCCAGCGATCCGGCGGATCGCCCCTACCGCCGACGCCGGATCCCGGCGGGCCTCGACCGCCAACCGGGTAGCACGCTCACGCAGCTCGTCGGGGTACTTCTTCGGTGCGGGCATCGCTGGTGTTCCTCCCAGGTTTCGATGTCTCCATCAAACCCGGTGCGGAACACCCGTCAACCTGGTCTACTCCCAGCGCAACCGCTCCGCCTGCACCCGCATCCCCGTCACCGGCGCCAACCCCAAGGCCAAGCGCGTCGAGTTCCGCGTCCCGGACCCGTCGGCCAACGTCTACCTCGCCTTCTCCGCCATGATGATGGCCGGCCTGGACGGCATCAAAAGCAAAATCGAGCCGCCCACGCCGATCGACAAGGACCTCTACGACCTCCCGCCCGAGGAGTGGGGCGACGTCAAGCAGGTCCCGGGCTCACTGCCGGCCGTGCTCGACTCCCTGGAGGCCGACCACGACTACCTGCTCGACGGGGGTGTCTTCACCCCCGACCTGATCTCCACCTGGGTCGAATGGAAGCGCACGAACGAGGTTCAGCCCATGGTGCTGCGCCCAACACCGCATGAGTTCGCCCTCTACTTCGACTGCTGATTCGACCGGACGTGGCGCAGCCGCAGCGGGTCACGCTTCCCTGCTGGACCGCGTGACCAAATGGAAGGCTGGCGAGTTGAGCCTCCGGGATCCGTAGGCAGGGTGGAGGCCGCGTGCAGGAGTACCTGTCTCTTGAGGACCACGGACTCATCGGCGACTTGCAGACTGCCGCACTGGTCGCCCGCGATGGCACGATCGACTGGTTCTGCGCGCCGCGTTTCGACTCCCCCAGCATCTTCGCGGCCTTGCTCGACCGGCGTCGCGGCGGATACTTCCGCATTTCCCCCGACGGCATCAACTACGTGAGCAAACAGCTGTACCTGCCCGACACGCCTATCCTGATCACCCGATTCATCAGCCCAGACGGGGTCGGCGAGCTCATCGACTTCATGCCGGTCGCTGGCGACCAGGTCACCGATCAGCACAGGCTGGTGCGGATGCTCAGGGTGATTCGGGGCAGTGAGGTGATCTCAACAAGGGTCGGGGCGCCGATCGGGGTGACACGGGCATTGCGTCCATAGCGGACAGTGGTGGATATGGGCGTGGAGCCATC
>NZ_JBEXHU010000072.1:0-2564 GCF_040608175.1 Micromonospora sp. NPDC005206 | reverse complement strand
CCCGCATCCGCAGCGAACGCCAACGACGATGGGGCCAACCCGCCGCCCGCGCAGCCTGACCCCAACACCGTGAACGTTCGTGGTCAGAGCACTAGTGTCCTGCGCCGGAAATTCGCCTGATAAGTTGGTGTAGGGTGAGGTGATGGCACGAACCGGGCGCCCTACCGCGCCGCTGGTGTTGACCGACGAGGAACGCACGACGCTGACCCGCTGGTCGCGTCGGGCGAAGTCTTCGCAGGTTCTCGCGATGCGGTCCCGGATCATCCTGGCGTGCGCCGAGGGCGCCTCGAACACTGATGTGGCAACGGCCCTGGGTGTTCACCTGTCCACTGTAGGTAAATGGCGGCGTCGGTTCCTGGTCGAACGCCTCGACGGGTTGATCGATGAACAGCGTCCCGGCCGGCCTCCGTCAATCGCCTTGGACAAGGTCGAAGAGGTGGTCGTCGCCACCCTTGAGCAGACACCGCGTAACGCCACGCACTGGTCCCGGACCTCAATGGCCGCGAAGTCTGGGCTGTCGAAGTCGACGATCGGCCGGATCTGGCGCGACTTCGGCCTCAAGCCGCACCGGGCCGACACGTTCAAGCTGTCCACCGACCCGCAGTTCATCGAAAAAGTCGTCGACGTCGTCGGGCTCTATCACCACCCGCCCGAACGGGCCGTAGTGCTCTGCGTTGACGAGAAATCCCAGATCCAGGCACTTAACCGCTCGCAACCGGTCCTGCCGATGATGCCGGGCATGCCCGAACGGCGAACCCACGACTACCACCGCAACGGCATCACCAGCCTGTTCGCCGCGTTCGACATCGCCGACGGCACCGTCATCAGCGAACTGCACCGCCAGCACCGCGCGATCGAGTTCAGAAAATTCCTGATCACCATCGACAAGACCGTCCCGGCCGACCTCGACGTGCACCTCGTCTGCGACAACTACGGCACCCACAAAACCCCCGCCGTCAGGGCCTGGCTCGCGAAACACCCACGCTTCCACATGCACTTCACCCCGACCGGCTCGTCCTGGATCAACCAGGTCGAACGCTGGTTCGGCTTCCTCACCGACCAGAAGATCCGCCGCGGCACCCACAAGAGCGTCCAAGCACTCGAAGCCGACATCCGCTCCTGGATCGCCACCTGGAACAACGATCCGCGACCGTTCATCTGGACCAAGACCGCAGAAGAGATCCTCGAATCACTCGCCCGATTTTGTAGGCGAATTTCCGGCGCAGGACACTAGCGGCGGATGTCAACGAGCGCCCATGGGCCGGCCGCCGCACCACCCAGCGCGCCGGATGAGGGCGCTGATAGCGATCCCGGCTTGTCCGAGGCGCTGGTGAACCGCCGCGGCGAGGTGGTCGACGCGGCCGAGCGGATCCTGGAACGTGAAGGCCCAGACGCGGTGACCATGCGGCGCCTCGCCGACGAACTGCGGATCCAGGCACCCTCGCTGTACAAGCACATCGCCGGCAAGACCGAGATCGAAGCTGCACTGCAACAGCGCGCGCTGGAACGGCTCGGTGCCGTGCTGGCCGGGGCCAGCGCCGACCTGGCCACGCTCGTCGCCGCCTACCCACGATGGGCCCTTGAGCACCCTCGCCTCTACGAGCTCAGTGCCCGCCATTCCCTGAATCGTCCACGTCTCGCGTCCGGCGTCGAGGCCGCGGCGGCCGCGCCCCTGTTGAAGGTCACCGGCGGCAACGTCGCAGCCGCGCGCGCCATCTGGGGCCTCACGCACGGCCTTGTCGATCTCGAGCTGGCCGACCGATTCCCACCCAACGCCGACCTCGACGCGGCCTGGGCCCACGCGACCAGCGCGTTCGCCATCTACTGCACACCACAGCCCGACGGCGACCCGTGACACACGCACCTTTCTCACCATGCCGAACGGAGGTCGGCCTCATGACGGACGCAGACTCTCACGCCGACGAACTGCCGTCCGCCCACATCGCGGCAATAGCGGATGGTGTGACGCCGTTACTTTAGGTTCACTGTTCATGGTCGTCGCCGGAGCTACGGCGTAGCTCGAGCCCGCTCGCAGGGTGGCCGCGGGAGTTCAGCTCCAATCGGGCGGCGCTTGAGCGTAGGCGGGTGGTAGGTGAGGCCAGCTCAGCGGGCGGCCGTCGAGTTGACCTGGTGGGCTGATCGCGCTCCACCCGTTTCCGAGTGCTGTTCGGTAGGTGTCGGCTTGGTGCTTCGGGTCATCGCCCGCGCTCTGCCTGGTTGGCGTGATGCTTTGGTCGAGCAGCCATCGTGCCGTCCTTTCGAGGGATACAGAGACGTGGGTGGCGTCGCCGGTGCGGGCGCGTCGACCCAATGCGGCCAGTGCACCAGCAGCGATGAGGTAGCCGGTGGCGTGGTCGAGCAACTGACAGGGCAGCGCGCCGGGTTGGACCCCGTCCGTGCTTGTAGCCCAGCCGATGCCGGTGGCGATCTGCACCAGGCTGTCGAACCCGCGCCGTGTGCCCCAAGCTCCGTCTGTCCCGCACCGGGTTTGATGGAGACATCGAAACCTGGGAGGAACACCAGCGATGCCCGCACCGAAGAAGTACAACGATGAGCTGCGTGAG
>NZ_JBEXHU010000071.1:0-2881 GCF_040608175.1 Micromonospora sp. NPDC005206 | reverse complement strand
CTTGATGGTCGCGCAGTTCGCGCTCCAGATGCGCCCTCGCCTCAGCAAGCCGCAATGGCCCATCCGGGATCCGGCCGCGCACCGGCTGACCAGCTCGTGATGCCTGCAGTCGAGCCTGGGCTGCCATGTTCCTCGCGTCATTGTCGGCCTCCAGACGCTGCTGCTGCTCAGCCAGTTCCGCCGCCGCGCGCCGAATACGCTCCGCCCGGCCCGACCGGTCAGCCAACGCTCTGGGGACACGGTCACCGTTGGACTCGCCGCCGTCGCGAGGCGCTTGCGCGTTCTCGCAGGCATCGACGCCCGCTGCTTCTGCGACGATGCTCGTGACGATCTGCGTAGCCTGCTGGTCGAACCAGTCCTGTCCCCGGTTCGCGTCGATCGACGCGTTCGCAGGGATCTTGGTGCCATCGATTCCGGCGCAGGACACTAGGCGACCACCGCGCCGGCGACAGGCTGCGGGTCGAGCGACGCCCGGCGCGCCGCCACCGCCACGAGTGCGGACAGGCCACTGCTCGTGGTGATGGCATCGAGGCTCGCGATGGGAGCCCACCGGTAGTCATGCGACCGCGAAGCGGCTACCTCGGCTGTGTCCACCGGCCGGCAGACATAGGGCATGTCTATGTGACGATGCGCGCCGACCTCGGTATCGTCCGCTTCCGTCTCGATAACGGCGAACGGCGCGGCAAGCATCCGGGCCGCCGGGAGCGTGAACGTCTCGCTCTCCACGATCTGAACGGTCACACCGGTCTGAGTCTCGACCAGGCGCAACACGGCCTGCGCCGGATCCTCGTCCGCCCGAATATGGCCACCGGGCAGCGACCACCGTCCACACTCGCCGTCGTGCACGAGCTACACCCTGTCGTCATCGTCAAGAACGATCGCCGACGCGCTGAAGTGCCGTACCCCCGTCATGAGACCCCGCCTCTCCTTGCTGAAATGGACGTCACAAGCGACGCTAGCCACGCGATCAGCAGGAATGTGGCATAACCTCTGAAACCGCCCCGACGAGTTGCCGTGATCATCCGGGGCGTCTGGCGGCTACGCGCCGAAGCGTGGCGCATACGTCAGCCCTCGGCGCCCCGGTAGCTGAGGCCATCGACGAACTTTGCGCAGCCGGGGGACCCGGCCGGTCAGGGCGAAGTAGCCGCGCGCCGCCGTCAGCGAGAGTCGCCCGATCACCGGCCGGTAGAGGCGATCGTCGCCGCTGGTGCCGTCCCGAAGCGAGTCGGCGACCCGGGCGAACGCGCAGGGCAGTATGGCGGCCTCGCAATCGGCCATCGCCTGGACCACCGTTCCGCCGCCGGCTGCGGCCAGCTTGAGTTGACGGCAGAGCAGGGCGGCGTCGCGCAGCGCGGTGTTCACGCCAGCGCCTCGGCCCGGAGGGCGCTGTTGCGTTGTGGGACCGACGGACGCGTTGAACGCGTGTCGGGTCCGCGGTCAGATCGCTTGGGCGAGGTCGGTAAACCCGGCGGCGACCCGCGTGGCCGGCGGGGCGTCGACCGCGAGTTCGTAGTATCCACGTCGAAGGTTCTGCATGAACGCGTGCCCGGCGATGACCACCTGTGCTGTCTTGTCGGTTCGTAGTCCGCGCATCGGTCGCAACCGGTGTTTCAGCTGGCTGTGATCAGCCTCGATCGGATTGTTCGCGTGCCGTTCGACGTGGTGCCACGCCTGCGGGATCAGCTCATCCAGCACGCCGGGGTAGACCGGCGCGGCGTCGGTGACGACCTCGCTGGGCGTCACCTTCAACGTCGACAGCGCCCGGCGGAAGAACCGCCGGGCCGCGTCGGCATCCCGGCGGGCCGAGACCAGCACGTCGATGACCTGCCCGTCCTGGTCGACCGCCCGGTACACGTACCGCCACACCCCGTTGACCTTCACGTACGTCTCATCAACATGCCACCTATCGCCAGGTGAATGGCGACAGAACCGAGCGGCGTCAGCCAACAGCGGCGTGAACCGCTGCACCCACCGGTAGACGGTGACGTGATCGACCTCGACTCCGCGTTCGACCAGAAACTCCTCGACGTCCCGATACGAGAGGTTGAACCGCAGGTACCAGCGGACCGCGACCACGATCACCTCCGGCGGGAACCGGAACCCGGCGAACGCCGACTTCGCAGGCAGCCAGGGGCGAGAGCGGGTCGATGACTTCACTGCTCAAGCCTGCCTCGATCATGCCAACCCTCAACGCAACAGAGCCCGTCAGAGGGGGGCGCGGTCCGGACGGGACGGGAACGGCGTGCCCGGCCGCCCCAGGGTCGGCCGGGCGCGGAGCCCTACCGGGTCCGCAGTCACTTCGCCCGATCGGTCGGCGGGCTCGGCGGTGAGCCGGCCGTTCAGGTACGCCGCTGCGGCCCGGTCCTCGTCCGTGGGGGCCGCAAGCAGCGCGTAGACCAGGCCGACCACCACGAAGATCACCGCCAGGATGATCGGCACCAGCAGGGTACTCACGTCCGCACCGGTGACCTCGCCCCCGCCCGGATGCAGGTGCGCAGAGAGGGCACTCATCCCGGTGAAATGCATGCCGTTGACCGCAACGCCCATCACCAGCGCGGAGCCGAAAATCGCCAGGCCTCGGCGGACGGTCACCGCCAGCCAGAGCGCCACCGTGGCGGCGACCACCGCGATGACAATCGAGAGCACCACCCGGGTCCGGTCGTAGCTGAGCCGTCCGTCGAGCCGCATCGCCGCCATGCCGGTGTAGTGCATTGCCGCGACCCCGGCGCCGGTGAAGAGGCCGCCGCCGACGATGCGCAGTACGGACACCCGCCCGGTGCCGGCAATGAGGTGATCTCAACAAGGGTCGGGGCGCCGATCGGGGTGACACGGGCATTGCGTCCATAGCGGACAGTGGTGGATATGGGCGTGGAGCCATCGG
>NZ_JBEXHU010000070.1:0-2992 GCF_040608175.1 Micromonospora sp. NPDC005206 | reverse complement strand
CGATGGCTCCACGTCCATATCCAACACCGTCCGGTATGGACGTTACGCCCGTGTCATCCCCACTCGGCCGCCGAACCTTGCTGAGATCACCTCACTGGCTCGGCGCCAGCGCCAGCAGCCCGCCTGCCCAGACAGCAACGGTGGCATAGCAAGTTTGGCCCTTTGCGCGAGAAGCGTCGCGGCGTAATCCACACGCCTTGGCACCTCCGGACGACAACCGGGCTAGCTCGACACGACATCGTTTAGCGCGCGGATCGCGCATGTGCGGATGCCGCTCGCAATTCAGCCTGGTTCGGCCTGGGGGATAGCAGCCCGGCCTGCTCAGACAGCGGCGAAGGCGCCGCAAGTTCGGATTTGAGCGAGCAAGCGCGCAGGGTCGCGATAGAGAGTCGGGCGACGCCCGCTGCGCCTGGGCTGCGGCCATGACTGTCAGAGCCGAGAAAGTAGGACTGGAACGGTAAGTCGAAGGAAGCGCGGCCCCGACGATGCCGGCAAGGTCGATCAAGTGTGCTAGAGTAGCCGCCGCCACCCATCTAGGGGGCAACTGGAAACTCTTGAGGGAGGTGAGGTTGATGACCGCCGTGGTGATGGCTGCTGCCCGCAGCGTCCGGTCCATCCTCACGTCCCGGCCCCTCAGCTGAATCCTTCCGCCACATCCGCGCCGAATCCGCGGACGCAACGCAGGGCTTCCCAGGGTCCCTTTTCGCAAGGGTTTTACGTTGTTGTCTTCCGATTCTTTTTCTCCTAGATCATCTTCCGACGGCGGCCTTTCCGCCTACGGCTGGGATACAAAGCTCGAACGGTCCTTCACATCGCATCGCGCCGCAGGTCTCATCCCTGCACGCATTATCGGCGTCGATCGCGGCAGGTGTGACGTCATCACCGAGACCGGCCCGCTACGGGCCGGCACCTCATTGGTGGGCGCATCGGACCCTGTCTCGGCTCCGTGTACCGGCGACTGGGCCGCCCTGCGCTCGGGCCATGAGCCCGAGCTGACCGCTCTGCTGCCACGTCGCAGTGTCATCGTCCGCTCCTCGGCCTCACGCTCCTCGCATGGTCAGGCCCTAGCCGCCAACATCGACACGGCCGCCTTGGTCGTCTCTGTCGAGGTCCCGTTGAACCTGGGCCGCATCGAACGGCTGCTGGCCCTTGCCTGGGAGAGTGGCGCGCTCCCGGTAATCGTGCTGACCAAGGCCGACCAGTCAGCCGACCCCAGCACGGCCACGGCCGAGCTGACCCAACTGGCCCCCGGCGTAGAGATCATCACCACCAGCGCCGCCACTGGTCACGGGCTGGAACTACTTACGGCCGCGCTCACCGGCACGGTGGTACTGCTCGGCCCGTCCGGAGCCGGCAAGTCGACGTTGGGCAACGCACTGCTGGGAACCGAGGTACTGGCGACCGGCGCCGTGCGAGCCCAAGACGGCAAAGGTCGCCACACGACGGTCCGCCGTCAGATGGTCCCGCTGCCAAACGGCGGCGTGCTCATCGACACCCCGGGCCTGCGCGGGATCGGCCTGTTCGACGCTGACGATGGCCTGCAGCAGGTCTTCGCCGACATCGAGCGGCTCGCTTCGCAGTGTCGGTTCAGCGACTGCGGCCACGACTCCGAACCCGGCTGCGCCGTCCAAGCCGCGATCGCCGCCGGCGAGGTGAGCGAGCGTCGTCTGGACAGCTACCGCAAGCTCCAGCGGGAGAACGCCTGGGCAACTTCTCGCAGCGACGCACGGCTATGCGCCCAACGCGAGGATCACAAGAAGGCCATTACCCGATCTCTGCGCGAGACCTACACCTTCCGCGACCAGCAGGGACGGTCGTGAGCCAGCCGGCCGCAGAACACGATGTTTCTCGGCCCGAACCTCACCGCACCGCCTACGTTTCCATCTCAAAGAACGCCGAAGGAATATCCAACATGTTCCATAGCTGGACCACTCGACCCGAAACCGATCAGGACATCACCGCGATCCGCGAGGTCACCCTCGACGCCTTCCCCACACCGCTGGAAGCCGACCTCGTTGAGGCGCTGCGCACCGACCCAGCGTGGCTACCCGAGCTGTCCATCGTGGCCGAAAGCGCCGACGGTACCGTCGGCGGATACGCACTATTCACCCGCTGCCACGTCGGCGACGCCCCGGCCCTGGCACTCGGCCCCTGCGCCGTCCTGTCCCGTTACCAGAAGCAGGGCGCGGGCTCAGCCGCGATCCGGGCCGGTCTGAAGGTCGCCCGCACCATGGGCGAAAACCTCGTCCTCGTACTCGGCCACGCCGAGTACTACCCACGGTTCGGGTTCAGCCGGGCCTCCGCCTACGGGATCCACCCGTCTTTCGAGGTGCCCGATGAGGCCATGATGGCCCTCGTATTCGACAACGCCCTCCCGGTCCCGAGCGGCACCATCATCTACCCGGCACCATTCGGCGTCTAATCCATCCGGGGCTGTTCGGGGCGCTACACAAAACTCGTCCCGAACAGCCCCCCGCAACAGCGGTTGAGTCGGCCTGGGGCGTGGTGTCGGGATGCGCCCGGCCCGTTTCCCCAGGCCGCTCGCCCCCCGTGCAATCGGGGTGCTGGCGTTCCCGGCGGACGATGAACCAGGTCCCGGCCGGGTAGCCAGCGGTGGGGACAGCGCCGGTGACCTCGCATAGTTGGGCGCCGTCCCGCACCTCGACGGCACGATTCTGATCGAAGGCGACCTGGACGGACGGCCGCTGGTCGATGTCCGCAGCGCGCTCGCCGTGCCCACACAGCGGGCACGGCAGCAGTGCGGGATCCTGCCCGGTGATCAGGCCATGCTGGCCGCCGAACTCAGCCGCGTCGCATCGCCATCAGTGCGCTCATCGGCATGATCGGGCGCTCACCGGCACACCGACGGTCACGCCCCGTGACGCCCGGATCGCGGCAGATCCGGATATCCGCTGGCGTGCCGGCGACCTGGTGCGTCAGGGTGAGTCGTGATCACAATCCAACGGGTACGGGTGAGGTGGAGTGCGGCAGC
>NZ_JBEXHU010000069.1:0-3224 GCF_040608175.1 Micromonospora sp. NPDC005206 | reverse complement strand
ACAACCGTCCATGATCGACGGTGGCTGCCCTCGTTCCCACACCGCACCGAGCCACAGCTCAGCCAAGGTCAACAACCCCGGCTGGAGTACTAGGTGAGGGCCACGGCTACATCCTGCTCAACGACCGCTGGCTCCACGGCAGAACCCGCTTCACCGGCGACCGCATGATGCTGCGCATCATCGGTGACCCGATGTCCACCTACGCCCTACCGAGCGGGTTCTGTCCAGCAGAGGCTCCGCAACCGGCCAAGCGGGCCACGTGACGTCCGTCGATACCACATCACCACCTCGCCCACTGTCTGCGGCTCGCAGAGCCGCGCCCGCCCGACATCGACCGAATCAACGATGCCGACACCGGCGTTCTGAAGGGCACTCCATGAACCTGATCTCGATCGCGGCCATCAGCGCTGCGCTTGTGCTCGGATTCCTCGCCGGGCTGCTCGCATTCAAGCGCTCGCTGCAATGGTGCCGCACCTGCGGTGCATCCCTAAGCTGCCCGGAATGCACCCGGCCGCTACGCACAGAGTCGGCCAAGCAGATCGCGATGCGCGAACCGGGAAATCTACGTCCATAACCCGTCGGGCGATTCCGCGTCCGGTCGACGCCCGCGTGCAAACGGCCAGCCAAGTTCGGCCTCGAAAGCGCTGCCAGGAGCCGGAAGCATGAAATCACCAGCAGGAGGAGCGCAACGTGACCTTCTTCGAGGAGACCCGCCGGCGGCAATCAGAGACGACGTCGGCCGAGCAGATTGTCTCCTACACCGTGGCCCTGGAGCGTAGACACCGATCGGTGTGGTCACGGAGGAAGGTCAGGTCAGTCGGCCTCTGCGGCGGTGGACGGCCCTGCCGGTCGAGACACCGCATACCGAGCAGACGAGGGCACTGGCCCGGTGAGGCGTCATGACCACGCACGGACCGGTTCTGCCGATCTGGACCTGCGCCGGGTGCGGTGCCCCATGGCCCTGCCGCACACGACGCCACGAGCTGCGAGCCGAGTTCGAAAGCGCTCCCATCTCCCTCGCCCTGTATATGGGCTCCTGCATGGTTGCTGCGAGCCAGGACATGGGCTGGGCTCCCGCTGGTCTACTCCATCGCCGGTTCCTGGGGTGGCTGCGATGACCGCATCCCGCTCTAGGTGTGTGGCGTTACGTGTACTGAACGGTTGACCAGTACGGCCAGGTCTACGACGTGCTCATCTCGGCCCGCCGCGACGCCGATGCGGCACGCCGGTTCTTCCGCCGGGCGCTGTCGACGTTGAAGGTGACACCGAGCGAGGTCGTCACCGACGCCGCGCCGTTCTACCCAGAGTGCTCGACGAGCTGATCCCGCAGGCGTGGCACCACGTCGAACGGTACGGAACAATCCAATCGAGGCCGACCACAGCCAGCTCAAACACCGGTTGAGACCGATGCGCGGACTACGAACCGACAGGACAACGCAGGTGATCATCGCTGGACACGCCTTCATGCAGAACCTACGACGTGGCCACTACGAACTCGCCGTCGATGCCCCGCCGGCAACGCGGGTGTCGACGGCATTTGCTGAGCTCGCCCAGGCGATCTGACCTCGGCCCCCACCCGGGGTACAACGCGTTCATCGATCCGGCAACCAACAGGACCGGCTGGGGTCGGGGTCACACACATGGCGGCGGGTGGCGGTGATGGCGGCGATGGGTTTGCCGCGGTCGGTGTGTTGGTGGTCGGACAGTAGGCCGGCGACGGCGCGGATGGTGGTGTCGAGGCTGTCGCGGCGGCCGAGGTGGCGGGTCAGGCTGCGCCAGGCGTGCTCGACGCGCACCCGGCGGCGGGCGTGCTCGCTGGGCTTGGCGTAGTTCGGCGATGCCGGGCAGATGTTCCAGGGCGGTTGCGGTAGGCCATCCCGTCTGCCATCGACCCGGGCAAGCCGAGCAGACCACCGCCCGACCCGCCATCGTCCGAACCTGTGTCAAGGTCCGCTTGACGTGGCGGGTCGGGCGGCGGCCCGCTCCCAAGCAGGGCGGGTCGACGGCAGACAGTGAGGATGGTGGGGTGGGTCGCCGGGCTGGTCTGACTCACCGGCAGACCGACGGTTGCTGTCCTCATCCCGATTCGTCGGCCAGCTCGGTGGCCCCGACAGCTGCATGTCACCGGCCAGGCGTCGTGACCTGATAGGAGCCTGTGCGAGAGGCGCCCACCACTGTGTTGTCCGCATCGCCTAACCGGTGACGTGTCCACGAATCTCGACGCAGACGAGAAAGGCGGACCTCACCAGCATGGCAGCCAAGAAGCGAACTCTCATCGGTGGTGTCGACACCCACCGCGACACCCACCACGCCGCCGTCATCGACAGCACCGGCGGCCTCCTGGGCGACACCGAGTTCCCGGCAACCACCGCCGGCTACGCCGATCTGCTGGCCTGGATGCGCTCCTTCGGCCGGGTAACTGCCGTGGGAGTCGAGGGCACCGGCAGCTACGGCGCCGGGCTGGCCCGCTACCTGACCAGCAAAAAGATCGCCGTCGTGGAGGTGGACCGGCCGGACCGCCGAGCCCGCCGCGCACAGGGCAAGTCCGACCCGATCGACGCTATCGCCGCCGCCCGGGCAACCCTCGCTGGCACCGCGATGGGCACGCCGAAGACCCGCACCGGGCCGGTCGAGGCCATCCGCGCACAGGCCCCACTTCCGATCGATGATCCTCATAACGGATCGTTGATCATGCCGACAAGCCGGGCGCAACAAGGCGCCCGACACGCCCCCATGGCGGGCAGGATGGACGCCATGCCGGCTATCCCCGAGTCCACCATGACGTCCCTGGCGCAGCGGCTACGCGCGCACGCCCGCGAGAACTGGCCGCAACTGGCCGCGGTGCACGTGCGTTACCGCGCCCAGTTCGCCTACGTCGAAGGCGAACTCGGCGGCGGTGAACGGCTACCGCTGATGCGGCTGCGCTACGGCGGATCCGCCCACCGCTGGGGCACCGCCATCTACGTGGCCAGCACGAACAGCTACGAAGACCAGATCTGGTTCAGCCGCACCACCGAAGAAGCCTTCGACCTGGTCTGCGACCTACACGTACGACCCACCACCCCCTGACCACCAACCGCACGCCAGACCCTGAACCGTCAACCCCCGAAGGACTTACGGCACGGACCACTTAGTGCTCCAGTTCGTAAGTCCTTCGGGGGTTGACGGTCCCTGCTCGGATGCGGTTACCCAGTGATGGGACTGACAAGGACGTCGCAGACGAA
>NZ_JBEXHU010000068.1:0-4045 GCF_040608175.1 Micromonospora sp. NPDC005206 | reverse complement strand
CGAGGAGTTGCTTCTCGACCTGCAGTCCGAAGACTCCGGGATCGAACCGGGGCTGTCCTCGGAACTGGCTGGGCGCCTGCATGCCGAGGCAGTGCAGGCAGGCCGGGCGTCCGTAGCCGCTCGCTTGACGCGCCTCTTTGGTCGGCTCAGCTGTCCCAGCTGCAGTACTCGATTCAATCTGGCTGACCACTTGGCCGGCTTCTCATACCAGTGACGCCGGCATCCGGATCTGCCGCGATCAGAGCGTCGACCTCCGTCCGCGCGACGACCGGATCTGCCGAGATGAGTGTGTCGGCTCGTCCAGTTAGGGTGTCACGCTCGAATCATTCGCCTGGGTGCCGTTGTGGGGCGGTGGATTAGGCGATCCGGTAGCCGATTCCTGGCGTCGTCGCGATGACTGGTGGACCGCCGAGTTTGCGCCGCAGCCGGCCGACCGTCACTGTAACGGTGTTGGTGAACGGGTCGGCGTTCTCGTCCCAGACCTGTTCGAGCAGGGTCTCGGTGCTCAGGAAGCCCGGGCTTGCCCGCAGCAGCGCCTCCAGCACGGCGAACTCCTTCACCGAGAGGTTGAGTTGCCGTCCGTCGCGAACGGCGGTCCGGCGTATCGGGTCTAGCTCGATCCCGGCTGCGTGCAGCGTCCGGGGCCGGGCGTCTGGCTTGCGGCGGGCCAGCGCGTGGATGCGCAGGATCAGCTCCGGGAAGTGGAAGGGTTTGGCGAGATAGTCGTCCGCGCCCAGGGTCAGCCCGCTGACCCGGTCGCCGGGCGCGCTCGCCGCGGTCAGCATCAGCACCATCGGTCGGTCTGCCCGCTCGGTGATCATCTGGCACAGCGTGTCGCCGTGGAGGCCGGGCAGGTCCCGGTCCAGGACCACCACGTCGTGCGCGGTGAGGTCGAGCTTGGCGGCGGCGGTCAGCCCGTCGTGGGCGAGGTCGACGGCCATTCCCTGGTCGCGCAGCCCTTCCGCGACGACCTCGGCGAGTGCGTGATCGTCTTCGACGATGAGTATCCTCATGCCGACCTAAATTCCAACCAGGAGGACCGCGGCATGCGGCGCTCTGCACGTCATGCCGCCGGTACCTTCGCGACCGGAAACGTGATCGTTACGCGCAGGCCGCCCTCCGGCCGGGCGAGCAGGATGAGCCGGCCGCTGTGGGCGGCGGCTACGCCGGCCACAATGGACAGGCCTAGTCCCGAGGAGCCGGTACGCTCGTCGCCGAGCCGCTCGAAGGGCTGCGTCAGCCGGTCGACCTCCCGCTGGTCGAGGACGCGCCCGCCGGTTTCGACGACGAGCACCGTCTCCTCCTCGCTCGCGGACCCGGTGATTCCGATCCATCCGCCGTTCTCGTTGTGTGTTACGGCGTTGTCGACGACGTTCTCCACTAACCGCGCCAGCAGCGCCGGGCTGCCCTGGGTCGCCGTTCCCGGCGGCACGTCCACCGTTACGCTCAGCCGCTTCGTCTCCACGTCGGCGTACCTGTCGCACAGTGCCGCGCCGATGAGGTCGCCGAGGTCGACCGGGGCGGCGTCGGCCAGCGCGCCGTGCTGTGCCCGGGCCAGCACGAGGAACCCGTCGAGCAGGTGATCGACCCGGTCCAGTTGCGTACGCAGGCGGTCCGCGAGCGCCACCGTCGAGGCGGCCGGGTCGGGCTTGGCGACCGCGACGTCCAGCGACGCCCGCATGGTCGTCAGCGGCGTACGCAGCTCATGGGAGGCGTTGGCGACGAAGCGGCGCTGTGCGGCGAACGACACTTCGAGCCGTTCGAGCAGTTCGTCGATGGTGTCGGCGAGGTCTTTCACCTCGTCGGCCGGGCCGGTGACGGCAAGCCGCCGGTCCAGGCTGTCGGCGGAGATGCGCCGCGTGGCGCTGGTGATGATCCGCAGCGGCCGCAGGACGCGCCTAGCCAGCGCCCGGCCGAGCAGCAGTGACACGACGGCCATCACGATCAGCGCCACCAGCGAACCGGCGAGCAGCTGACTGGCCTGCTGCGCGTGCACCTCGGCCAGCTGGTCCTCCAGCTCCCGGATGCGCTGCTGCGCCACGGCGAAGCTGCCGTGGGCGGGGGGATTCCCGGCGGGGGCGACGCTGCTCAGGCTGCCGTCAGAGAGCAGAAAGGTCAGGCCGAGCAGCCCGACACCCGACAGGAGGAACACAACGGCGTACAAGATCGTGAACCGTACCCCCACGGTCCCGCTGCGCAGCCTGATCATGCCTCCAGCATGCCTTGGAAGACCTAACAACAGCATGACAGAGCCGGTTCGGGCCGTGTTACGCGCCGATCCGTAAAACGGACGGCATGTCGACCACTGAACTCCTCCGGCGGGAATGGACCGCGTTCCGCCGCCCGGGCCGCCTGATCGCCCTGGCCGCCGCGGCCCTCACCGTCATCGCGCTGGGCCTGCTGTTCACCTCCGGCACCCGTGCGTCCTGCGACGGGCCCTGCCCGGCCGCTCCCGTCGCCGGCGACGGCTCCATCGTCAGCGACAGGTTCTGGTTCCTGCATCGGGACCTGGGCCGCGAGGGGAGCATCACGGTACGGATGACCTTGATGACCGGGACGATCACCTATCCCCCGCCGAACCACGACCAGATCGTGTCCGGGCTGGTGCCGTGGGCGAAGGCCGGGATCATCGTCAAGGACGGCGTGCGGCAGGGCTCGCACTACGCGGCGCTCATGATGACCGGCAGCCACGGCGTGCGCTTCCAGTACGACTACAAGCACGACGTCGCCGGAGGCGCAGGCGGCGTCTCGGAGCAGTCCCCGCGCTGGCTGCGCCTGACCCGCTCGGGCGACACCATCACCGGTTCCGAGTCGGCCGACGGCGAGCAGTGGCACACCGTGGGAACGGCGAAGCTCGACGGGCTGCTGGACAACGTGCAGGTCGGCCTCTTCGCCACGTCCCCTGGCGACCTCACGCTCCGGGAAATCGGCCTCGGCGGCGCTATCGAGGAGGTCCGGTTCACCCAGGCCGTCGGCGTCTTCGACAACGTCGCCGTCGAGGGCGGTGCCACCGGCGCGTGGGCCAGCGACTCGATCGGCCAGATGAACCACACCGACTGGGAGAAGTACCATAACGCTTCCGGAGCCGTGGAAAAGGACGATGTCATCACGGTCAGCGGCACCGGCGACATAGGGCCGTTCAGCGACGAGGGCGCGCGGAGCGTCGAGAACACCTTGCTCGGCCTGACGGTCGCGCTGATCATCGTGCTCATCGCCGCGGCCCGCTACGGCGCCCGCACGGCTCGCGAGACGGCCTCCCGGCGGGTGATCGCCGCCCGGGCGGCCGTCGTCGGGGCGGCCACCTTCGTCACCGGTCTGGTCGCCGTCGGCGTCGTCCTCCCGGCGAGCATGGCGATCCTGAAGGGCAACGGCATCCCGGTGCAGCCTGTGCCGGTGCTGACCGGCGCTCGGGTGATCGTCGGCGTCGCGGCGGTGCTCGCCCTCTGCGCCGTCCTCGCGTACGGGCTCGGCGTGTGGCTGCGCCGTGGCTGGGCAGCGATCCTCATCGGACTGTCGCTGGCCGCCCTGCCCTACGCCGTCGCGGCGTTCCCGCTACTGCCCGACACGCTCTCCGAGTGGGTGCTGCGGCTCACCCCGGCCGCAGGCTTCGCCGTCAAGCAGACGATGGTGGAGTATCCGCAGGTGACCGCGCATTATGCGCCGTCGGCCGGGTACTTCCCGCTCCCCGGGTGGGCCGGGCTCGCCGTGCTCTGCGCGTACACCGTGATCGTGATGCGGATGGCCGTTGGTCGCAAGCAGGCTGCGCACACCGACTGGCGATAGTGGACGGCGCGGGGGCACGGCCCCCGCATCGTCTCAGACTACGAGGAGGACGAGGCCGTCGGCGTCGGCGAGGTGCTCCGTGAGCGGGAAGCAGCCCGCCGCCAGCGGCTGGTCCCTGCGCGACTACATGAGTGGCCGGTATGACTTGCCAAGATCAGGCACACTGTCATGCCGCAATCCGTGCTGGCAGCTTTGGGCGTACAGCCAGGCTTGCCGGAGACGGCTATCGCCGGCCCGACCGTCTCGATCCGCCGTAGAGATT
>NZ_JBEXHU010000067.1:0-4067 GCF_040608175.1 Micromonospora sp. NPDC005206 | reverse complement strand
AATCTCTACGGCGGATCGAGACGGTCGGGCCGGCGATAGCCGTCTCCGGCAAGCCTGGCTGTACGCCCAAAGCTGCCAGCACGGATTGCGGCATGTGCGGATATTCCAAGACCGGCGCACCTCAATACGGCTCGGGAACAGCCACTACCAAGCCATGGGCCGGATGCCGTAAGGCGGTTTGGGTGCTGATGGCGTCGCGACTGGTCGGCCGTTACTCAACGGGCGCCAGTGGCCGTCGGAATCAGTCGCCTGAGTAGCCCCAGAAGTAGATCTCTGCGGGCTTACCCGCGTCGTCGTGCAGGACGGCGCAGCGCCCGAACCACCGGCTACGGACGAGGTCGTCGATGGCGTCGATGTGCGCTCGTGTTAGCCGATCGGTTCCCGCCCGTTCCTTGGCTTCCGCTGCCGACACGGGCTCGACGGTACGGTAGTCCGGCCCTTCCCCGGGCCCCAACACGTGGTCCATGTCGAGTATCGAGTGGGTCCCGCACTCCTGGACGTATTCGTCGGCGAATAGCTCCGTGATCGTTTGCGGCTGTGGGCGCCGCTCCTCCGGAGGCACCCAGTCTGCGCCGAGGCCCCAGTAGTAGTCGCCCTCCGCGAAGACCCTCTGCCGCAGCTCTTGAAGCGCGCGGTCCAGGTGCGGCTGGTAGGGGACAAAGTAGCTCCACGCAGATGCGCCCACGACGTTCTGCCTTTCCATCACGGCCTCCGCGGTCGGCGGCGGCTAGGCCTGCCCGGGGACCTTAGCGGCCACGTCCGACAATCCCTCCATGAAGGCCAGCGCTGGGCATGAGCGCGGACAGCGGCAGATCCGTGCACCCGTTCATGGCTCCGCTGTCAGAGGCTCGTCCCGATCTCACGGTCTGTTCGGGCACCCTCGAAGGCACCGATCGCGAAGCGGCAGCGCACTGTCATCGCGGCATGAGCGTGTCCCAGGCGGCCATCGCGCAGGTGATGACCGCTTCCAACTCGGCGCGGGTGGCGCCGTCGCGGGCTTGTACGGATAGGCCCTGCACCACGGTGGTGTAGTAGCGGGCGATCGCGTCGAGGCTGGCGGGCGGCGCCGTGAGGTCGCCGTCGGTGACGCCGCGGGCGAGCCGGTCTTTGATGGTGGTGTGCTGGTCGCGCCGGCGGTCGGCCAGGAACTCCCGGACCGTGTGGTTTTCCACGGCGCCGGTGGGCGCGGCCAGTACGAGCATGCAGTAGTGCGGGGTGTCCGGGCGGGTGATCTCATCGGCGGTGGCGCGCAGCATGGCGTGGATCGCGGCGCGCGCGGTCGGTTGTTCGCGCAGCGCGCGCCTGGGCGGCTCGCCAGAGGTCGTGCCATAGAGCGCCATGACCTTGCGGAACAGGTCCTCCTTGCTGCCGAAGCATGCGTAGATGCTGGCCGAGGCGATACCCATGGCCTCGGCCAGGTCGTTGAGCGAGGTCCCCTCGTAGCCCCGTTCCCAGAACAGGTCCAGCGCCTGGCGCAGGGCGGTGTCCGGGTCGAATGTGCGCGGCCTACCGCGAGTAGCCATCGGGATGCCTCTCCGTACTTGTTTGTCGTTCGATCAAGTTTACCTTGACCTGCACCGCACGGCCGTGCCACGATCTGTTGGTCGTTCGATAAAGAAAAAGGAAGCCGATGCCATGAGCCTTCCCGCAACCATGCGCGCCCTGCAGCAGACATCCCTGAACGGCCCGCAGGACCTGCGCCTGATCACCGACGCACCGGTACCGAGCCCAGGCCCGGGCGAGGTCCTGATCCGGGTCACCACCGCCGGCGTCAACTTCGTCGACATCTCGCAGGCCCGCGGCACGTTCGCAGGCGGCCCGCAGCCGCCGTATCTGGCGGGCATCGAAGGCGCCGGTGAAGTCACCGCCGTCGGTGAGGGGGTGACCGACCTGGAGACCGGCGCCCACGTCATCGGCGTCGGCATCGGAGGCGGCGCCTTCGCCGAGTACATGGTGCTGCCCGCGGCCGCCGCGGTCCCGGTGCCGGCAGGCTGGGCCGACGAGCAGGCGCTGGGCCTGGTCGTGAGCTGGCCGACCGCGCTGGCGGCGCTCAAGCCGCTGGGCGGCGTCGCCGCAGGGCAGACCGTGCTGATCCACGCCGCTGCCGGCGGGACCGGCCAGGCCGCGGTGAAGATGGCCAAGCACTACGGCGCGACGGTGATCGCCACGGCCTCGCCAGGCAAGCACGAGGTGGTACGGGCGCTGGGCGCCGACCACGTCATCGACTCCCGCGGCACCAACCTCGCCGCCGACGTCCTGCGGCTGACCGGCGGCGCGGGCGCCGACCTGGTGCTGGACTCGGTCGGCGGCGCCACCCTCGACGCCAGCCTGGCCGCGACCAAGCGGGTCACCGGCCGGGTCGTCGTCTACGGCCTGGCCGGCGGGGAAGCCGCGATCACCAACTGGGAACTCGTCTACAAGCACCAGATCCACGTCATCGGCCTGAACATCGGCATCCTGATCCAGGCCGCACCGCAGATCTTCGGCGAGGTCATGGGCCAGTTGTTCGGGCTCCTCGCGGCCGGGGTGCTCGGCCCCGGCCAGCCCACCATCTATGAGCTGACCGAGGGGCCGAAGGCACTCGCGGAACTGGAAGCCCGGGCCACCGTGGGCAAGCTGGCACTGCGGCCCTGAGCAGACCATGACGCCAGTTGGCGGGTCCCCGGCACTTCTGAGCAGCCACGTAGGGACACGGCCGCCGCGATCATCACGCGTGTGAAACAGGATCAAGACGCGGCAGTCGCTGCTGCACCCGCCGATGAGAAGCCCCCGGCAGTGGGGCGACGCTGCCTGCCAGTACAGCGGCACGGTGGGCTGTCCAGCGTTACGACAGGAACCCTCGCACACATCACGATCTCGGACTGCCGTATTAGCCGACGCACTCTCATCGGCAGATGAGGATGCCAACCGCTTCAGCCGGGCGCTGATCTTGCCGACGACACCTCGCACGATGGCTCGGCGCATAAGGAAGACTGGCGGGCATGGCTGACTTCGGCGATGCGAAGGCTGCGCTGCACCACTACCTCCAGGCGACTCGCGAAGACCTGATTTGGAAGCTCGACGGGCTGAGCGAACGCGAAGCCAGACTGCCGCGCACCGCGACCGGCAACAACCTGCTGGGAGTCCTTAAGCATTGCCTCAATGTCGAAGCCGGCTACTTCGGGCCTACCTTTGGGCGCGAATTCCCGACGCCTGAGGAACTGGTCCCCATGCAGGCGTTCGAGGAGGACCCGCAGGCAGACTGGTACGCGCGGGAGGAGGAGACGAAGGATGGGCTGATCGACCTGTATCGACGTGTCGGGGTGTTCGCGGATCAGACGATCGAACAGCTACCGCTCAACGCGCCGGGGCGGGTGTCGTGGTGGCGGCCAGGCGGACAGGCCGTGACACTGCAAAGGATCATCGTCCACGTGACCTGCGACCTCGCTCGTCACGCCGGTCACGCCGACATCATGCGCGAGCAGCACGACACGGCGATCGGCCGGCGGCGGGAGAACACCAACATCCCTCACGACTATGACTGGCCGGCGTACGTCACCAAGCTGACGAAGCTGGCTGACCGCTTCGGATAGCCGCCCGGTCCCCGTCGGTACAGTCGGCGAGTTCAGCATCCGCTCTTCGGCACGACCCGACGGCCTCGGCGCCGCGGTCGCTTACCCAAGGTGACACCCGGTCGGCGGCAGATGAGGATGTTGGCCCGGGACGGGCAGCAGAGCAAGCCTCCGTGCAGCATCTAGTTAGGCGACCGGATCGCGTCCCACCCGGTTATGTCGCACTGACCGCTGATGGCGTCTGCATCCCAGGTGTATTCAATCTCGGGCAACTCGAACCCTGCGGGGAAGCGCACCATGCGGGCCGCTGTGGCGTGCCCGCCAGCTTTGGTGTAGAAGGCTGTCAAGCCCCGGGTTTGATGGAGAGTTGGTTAGCTGGTTTTCAGGGCTGCGGTGACCGGCTGGGTCATCGCGTGTAGGGCCTCGTGTTCGGCGGGCGGGATGTGCCCGAGCTCGCCGTGCAGGCGGCGGTTGTTGTACCAGTCGATGTACTCGACGGTGGCCATCTCCAGGTCG
>NZ_JBEXHU010000066.1:0-4229 GCF_040608175.1 Micromonospora sp. NPDC005206 | reverse complement strand
GCCCCGGCAGAATGGGCGCGACCGTCCGCGCCGCACTTCATCTCACGCACTTCGAGTACCGCTACCTACCCGAATCTTGTTGAGATCACTTCAGTCAGCGATCGCGCACGGCCGCCAAGCCCTGCAAGGTGACCGGAAGTCGCTGCCGTCCCTGCTGATGTGCTCTCGTGAGCTGACTAGCCTCCTGGCCCAGCGCTATCCGGATCAGCCGGAAGTCTCGTCGTACCTGGAAGGAGTTCGAACCCTCGCGGCGTAGGGACTTGCAGCTAGTCGGACTTGGACTCGGACTGGTCTGCCCGTCGACCACCGACGCCAGGCCGAGGACGACCCTGCTGCCATGATCTGATCCGGGCCGGCCGCCACATGTGTGTACGGCCAACAGTCATGTCAGGTTCGGGCACGTGCCCACGCTTTCGGTAGTTCGTGACCGTCGAGACCTGGACTCCGAGGTAGGCGGCGACATCCGAGGTCGTCCACCACTCGGCGTCCCTTCCCGCATCCGTCGTCACACCACCATTCTCCACCGTGCGTGAGACGTTCAACGCACCGCAGGTGAGGGGGAGCCCGCCGGACCGGCTGCCGGCGATGTCGAGTCTCAGGACGTCCGTGACAGAACAGTCTCGGGACGTGGGTGACACTTCTGGCTAGCCGGGTGGTGAGGGCGGCTCGGGTGGACGTCCTCGGGCACGGGCTGTGTCGGATACGGCGATGCCGGCCAGGACGAGAGCAGCGGCGCCGGCGACGAGCACCGGCGGCAGGAAGATCGTTGCCGGCGAGATGGCGGCGAGCATGAGGACCCCGGCCACGCGGTTTCGGGACACCCGGCCGAACACCGCGTACTCGAAGATGGCCCGTCCGGCGAGGAACAGTGCGGGTCCGCCGAGGATCACGGCGATCCACGCCGGCTGTGTGTGCCCGGATGGGTGCTCGATGATGAGCTCGACGCCGACAGAGATCGGGACGATGCCGGCGACCATGACCAGGTGAGCGTTTGTCGCCAACACGGTAACGCGGAGCGGATCATTGGCCGCGGCGACGGCCCCGCCCAACACCTCCCCAGCGAGGTGGATGTAGATCCGCCACAGCAGCACCGTGGTCGTGAACGCCACCACGACCGCCGCGCTGCGGTCAGCCTCGAAGGTGTGCTCGCTGAGCCCCAGCCCCGTCACCAGAATCAACTCGCCGAGCGCGATGATGAAGAACTGCCGATAGCGCTCGGCCAGGAACTCGCCCGTGATCCCAAACTCCGCCGCATTGCCGCGGCCCAGCCTCGGCGCGGGCCAGCCGAGACTGGCCGCCGTGTAGTCCACGGCCACCGCTAGCGCCCACAGCACCCCACGCGGCCAACCCTGCACAATTGCGCCCGCGATCCACGGCACCGCCGACACGCCGAACCAGAGCAGCACCCGCATCTCGGGACGCTGCCGCTTGTCGCCACGGGTAACGATCACGAGAAACAGGCTGCGACCGACCTGGACGGCGACGTACGCGCCGGCGAAGACCAAGCCATGCCCGCCGAACGCCTCAGGCACTGCGGCCGACAGCACCAAGCTGCCGAACATGCACCCGATGACCAGCACCTGTATCGCCGGCCGTCGCGGCTCGAACCTGTAGACCACCCCCGCCGTCGCGGCCCACACCCACCACATGGCGAGCAGCAGCAGCAGCGTCTGGAAGGCGTCGATCCAGTCCAGATGCAGTCGCAGCCCTAGCGAGAGTCGGAAGAGCGCGAAGACAAACACCAGGTCGAGGAACAGGTCCAGGAACGTCGTCCGCTGCTCCTCCGGTCTCCGCATCAGCCGGGCTGCGCCACTCGTCATCGGTTCGCCCCGTTTCTGCCGCTTCTGTCAGCTCTGACCAGTCGTACCACCCGACAGCGCTGGGGGATGTGGATGTGCTGCTGCGGCCAGGGGTCGAACGGCCTCGCCCGTGGGGGCGACGGTAGAGGCCGTCAGTTCCTACAAGCCGTCGCCGCCAGTTCTGATCAGCTCGTCGACCTTGGCCAGGCGTCGGGCCAATGCCACAAGTGGCGGAGTGTTACCCAGGTCCTGATACCGATCTGTCACCCAGGTCCTGAGACACGACAACCGGCTGTCGGCGATGTCGGGCTCCACTTGATGCGTTACGGATCGGTGTCGAATGACGGGTGACACGTCCGGCTAGACGATCTTCGTGGTCAGGGTAGTCCGCGAGCTTGCTCCACCGCTGATGTTCTCGCTTCGATGGCTAGGCCGCCGGCGGTGTGGGCATGGGATGGGGCGTGGCCGGCGGTAGTTTGAGTCGCTGGCGGGTTGCGTGGATGACTTCGATGACGCGCTGCTGCAAAGCAGGTGGGTCGTCGGCGAGGTCGGCTAGCTGTTTTGCGCGCTGGGCGAGGTCGTGGGCCCAGTCCGGGTCTAGGTTGCCGACGGTGATGCGGTGGAACGCTTGTCGTGCGGTGTCGGGGTCGCCAGCTAGCGCTGCTGCGCCCCCGGTGTGGTAGGCGTGCCACCAGGGCGACTCGCCGTGCCTGGTCGTGCGGGAGGCCAGCTGGCGAGCGGCGGCTGCGGGGTCGGGGAACTGGCTGCGCAGCTGGTCGACCCGTTGTGCGGCGACACCGGCGACCGTGGTGATGTCGCGGGTGAACTGTTCGGCGTTGACGAAGTTCAGAAAGCTCGTCCAGCCGACCTCGCCGACCGGCGGCTGTGTGACGAAGGCGGCGTCGTTGCGCCAGTAGATGCGGCTGCCGTCGTCGAATGACCAGTGGTCGCGCTCGTGCCACAGCCACATCGCGCCAACGTTGAGATAGGTGCCTTCCGAGCGGGAAGGCTGGAACTCAACGACGATCAGCCACCAGCCTCGGTCATCGATCCAGACGCGTGATGCGCCTCGCCGATGCAGTCCAAGCGGCTGCAGATGCTGGCGTGCCACCGCTGTGACCAGTCGAGTCGCTGTGGCTCCGTCTGGCATTCGAGGAGTATGGCATCGGTCGCCGAGACGGTAGAGGGTCATTGTCCGCCTCGCTTGCCGATCGTCGTCTGCCGTGGTGGTTCCGGCTTACGGGCTTTGAACCGGGCGATGGGCTTGGTGGTGGTGCAGGCGACCTCGATGAGGAGCTGGTCGCCGTCGTAGACGCGGAAGGTGGCGTCGGTGGCTTCGACAGTGACGATGCGACCGGCGTGGGCGATGCCGGGGTGAATGCGTTGACCGGCGATGACGAGGCTGCCGCGGCTGCTGACCCGCCGCTCGACGCGTTGAGCGTCGCGGGCCGGGGCTGGTGGTGGTCCGGCGGGACGGGCATCGCGGAGGCGGGCCAGGTCGGCCTTGGTGAGTGGGTTGGGCAGGCTGCGCAGCAGGGTCCGGCCGGTGTCGAGAATCTGCAGGACGCCGTAATCGAGGCGGGCGGTGATCCGCCGCCCGGCGAGGTGGTAGCCGATCGGGTGTTGCCTGCCGGCAAGGGCGATGAGCCCGTTGGCGGTAACGATCCGGTCAACCTCGATCGGGCCGCCAGACTCGGCCGGGCCGGCGGCGATGGGTGAGGGCCCGGCAGGCTGGCCGTCCTCGGCGAGTAGCTGCCGCAGGTGGTCGAGGGTGAGCCGGGACGGGACGGACTTGAGGCGGGCGCCGTTCAGCAGCAGGTGGATGACGGTGGTGTCGGCCCAGAGCGTGATGGTGCGCCCGGCATGGGCGGGGCCGAGCCAGAACTGCTGCCCGCAGACGGCGAGGTTGCCCGAGGCGGGAATCACGCGGGCGACCTCCACGGCTAGGCGGACGCTGTCGCCGACAGCCACTGGCACTGCTGGAGCGACGGTGTGCCCCACGGATGGCGGAGGCGTCGGTGCTGGGGTCGGCAGCGGTCGGCGGGGTGCGGGAATGGTGCTGGACAGCAACGGAGGTAGTCGCAGCGGCAGCTGCTCCTCGGTCGGCTGGGCGGCGAACCGGTCCGCCGGGAACGCCATCGCGAGGGACTGGTGGGGCCGTTCGGTGTTGTATTCGTGCCGGAAGGCGTCGATGGCGGCCTGGGCTGCTTGCGGGTTGGCCCAGACCTCGACATCGTCGAGGAGTTCCCGTTGCAGGGTCTGGTGGAATCGCTCGACCTTGCCAGTGGTGGTGGGTGAGCGGGGCTTGGTCAGCCGGTGGGTGATGCCATTCTCTCGGCAGACATCCCAGGATTCAAAATGTCAAGCGGCTGCTGTGCTGTGGTGAGCCCAGGCCTTGTGTTCGTCGTAGATTGAGCGGGTCTTGAGGCA
>NZ_JBEXHU010000065.1:0-4407 GCF_040608175.1 Micromonospora sp. NPDC005206 | reverse complement strand
CCGCCAGCGGCGCACGGTGTCGATGGTGACGCCGTGACAGCGGGCGATCGCGGCGTTGGAGTGCCCACGAGCTGCGTCGTGCACGATCCGCGCGCGGATGACTTGCTGATAGCCGGCGGTATGGGAGTAGGCCAGGGCGGTAAGCCGCCGTCGTTCGCCGGCGGTCAGCGTGATGGGGCGTGCATGAGGGGCAGGCACCGGCCAGCTTCCATCGAGGATGACCTTGATTGAGGGCTGGCCGAGGGTGCCGGTGAAGCGCGCCGGGAGCCGATAGGACACGCCGCAGCGGCAGGATGTGACCTATGCCGGTCATTCCTGCTTCCACCAAGACCTCCCTGGCGCAGCGGCTGCGGGCGCACGCCAAGGCGAACTGGCCGCAGTTGGCCGCGGTGCACGTGCGCTACCACGGTCAGTTCGCCTACATCACTGGCGAGTTGACCGACGGCGACCAGCTGCCGCTGATGCGGCTGCGCTACGGCGGATCCGCCCACCGATGGGCACCGCCATCTACAAGGCCAGCAACAACACCTACGAAAGCCAGATCTGGTTCAGCGGCACCACCGAAGAAGCCCTCGACTTCGTCTGCGACGTCCTTGTCAGTCCCATCACTGGGTAACCGCATCCGAGCAGGGACCGTCAACCCCCGAAGGACTTACGAACTGGAGCACTTAGCGTCGCGCCCGGCTCTCGGCCGGTTCGCAGCTGTTCTGAACCTGGGTCCACCGCCACTTGTGAGGGTGCCGTGCCCGCCAACAGGTTCTAACGCGTCCGGCGGACGATGGATCATGAGCGGCGGCAGTCTAAGGTCGGCCTTTCGTGCAGTCCGGTGGACCTGGAGGTGAGGGTGTCGTTCATCCCAGGTTGTAACCTCGTCGCCTGCTGGCGCAAGTCCGGTCCGGGTAGGTGCCAGGAGGCCCGGTAGCAGGCTGGCGGCCTGGTCTGGAAGGGGTCTGCCGCGGTTGGCGAGTAGCAGGAGATGCTGCCCGCCGCCGGCACCTTACCGGCGCAGCCCGCCACGCCGCAGTCCACAGAGGGCGCGCGACTGGGGCAGCGACGGCATTGTGGCCATCACGGCCGTCGGTTGATGCCCGCAGTGCGTGGCCTGCTCACCCTGATCCACCCGCCCTCGAACGAATGGACTCACTGTCTCTGGCATCGACACAGGTTGCCTTCGGTCGTGAGCTCAACGCCGACGTGCGCAGCTGGTCTGCGGTCAGTTCGGCTCGCTTGACGGCGGGCGGGTTCGGCCGCGCTTGCCCGACTTGTACGCAGCGTCCATCGAGGAGTACTTCGCTGCTCGGGCGATCATTCCATGTTCGGTCTGGTCGGAGAGGTAGGCCAGGGCGGTTGCCTCTTCGGTCAGGTCGTCGTGCAGGTGGGCCGGCGCTGCGGGCAGGGCGTCGGAGAGGGCGTCCTGCGCGTGACGGATCTCGGCGAGCGCTGCGTCGGGGGCACCGGCGCTGAGGTGGCCGGAGGCGCGTCGTTTGGCCTGCTGTACCTGCAGGTAGATCAGTTCGGTGCGTACGGTCGGGTCAGGTACCCGTCCCGCGGCCTGGTCACCGGGGACGACGTTGACGTGCAGGGGCACGGTGATGGTGTGCTGGGCCAGCGTGGGTAACTCGACCCAGGTGAACTGGCAGGTGGCGACCTGGGCCAGGCCGAGGGTGGCGATGGCGGGGATGTCGAAGGTCAGCAGCAGTTTGCGGGTCTCGTCGGCGTAGAAGTTGCCGAGTTCGGCGAGTAGCCCGTCACCGGTGGTGGTCGCGGGCATGTCATTGACGATGTGGACCGCGCGTACGTGCGGTGAGGGCTGGATCAGCAGCGACGCTGCTTGGACGGTCTGGGAGAGCAAGCCCTCGACCTCGCCGGCGATGAGCGCGCCGGCGGTGTCGGCTTCCTCGGCGAAGAGTTCGTTGCCGGCCCCGCCGCGGGCGATCGCCGACATGAGCCGTTCGTCGTAGCCGAGTCCGTAGCCCAGCGTCGAGGTGGTGATGTTGTCAGCGTGGGCCTTGGCGGCGATGGCGCCCAGAGTGTCAGCGTCGGTGACGCCGGCGTTGGCGTGGCCGTCGGAGATGAGCAGCACGTTCGCTCCGGCCGGCCCGGCGATGCGGGCGGCTTCCTGCAGTCCGCGCAGGTAGCCGGCGGACAGGTCGGTGCTGCCGCAAGCGTCGAGCTTGGCGATCGCGCGTTTCACCGCCTGCTTGTCCGAGAGGGGCCGGCTGCGACCGCTACCTCGACTCGGTCGTCGAAGGCGACCAGCCCGAAGTTGTCGCCGGGATCGAGTTTGTCGATCAGGCCGAGCAGTGCGGTCTTCGCGCCGTCGAGGCGGCCACGGGCCATCGAGCCGCTGCGGTCGAGCACCACCTGCAGCGTGGATGCCGGGCGGGCGGCGGCGCGGGCCGACGCCGTGGGTGCGGTCAGTTCGACGAGCACGGACAGTTGGTCGTCGGTCTCGAGTGCCAGCAGGTCGACATCCAGATGTGCGGAGATTGCATGTTGCCTCCTTGGTGGCACGGCAGGGGTACCGAGCAGGGCTTGCCTTGCGGGACGGTAGTGAATCATCGCGGTGCGACATTCCGGCGGCCGCTGCTAGCCTCCGCTTCGCCAGGCGAACGATCGGCGGCGTGAGCGTGATAACCGCGCAGTGCCGATCCGGCGGGCGGCAAACCCGGCCGGGGTGAGGATGTTTCCAGCCGCGCTGTCGCAGTATGGTCGCCGGGCTGGCCCGGGCCGATGAGGGTGTGAGGAGTTGGCGAGGGTGGGGGAGTTGATGGCAGCGACTGTGCCGCTGGACGCGATCCAGAGCGACCGGGCTGCCGGGGTTCTCCTCGGGGCGGCATGCCGTACGAGTTCCAGCTGCCGCTCGCGGTCGGCGAGCAGCCGGTGATGCGCGGTGGGGGGCTCGGCCCGTACGCGCCTGGTGAGTACAGCGATGACACCCAGATGGCAGTGTGTATCGCAGAGGTATCCGCCACCGGGGCGGACCTGCGCACCAGCGACTCCCTCGACCGGATCGCCGGCAACTTTCTGCGATGGAGACGGGAGGGCGCCAGCGACATCGGGGTGCAGACCCGGCAGGTCCTCGACGCGGTCTCCCACCTGAGCGGAGCGGGCATCGCCGCTGCGATGCGAGACGCAGCCGCAGAGCTGCACCGGAGAACCGGCCGCAGCGCGGGTAACGGGTCCCTGATGCGCAACCGCGCCGGTTGCGCTGGCCTATCTCGGCGAGCCGGAGGCGCTCGCCGAGGCCGCCCGGGCGGTCAGTGAGCTGACCCATCACGATCCCCTGGCCGCGGACGCGTGTGTGCTGTGGTGCGCGGGGATTCGCCGGGCGGTTCTCGACGGGACGTTCGACGGCGTACGCGAGGGTCTGGACCTGCTGCCCGCAGGGCGGCGTGACCAGTGGTCGGGCTGGTTGGCTGAGGCGGAGTCCAAGCCGCCGGAGCAGTTCCGTCCCAACGGGTTCGTGGTCGCGGCGTTGCAGGCCGCCTGGTCGGCGATCACCCACACCGACGTGCCGGAGCACAATCCGGGCCACGGGAGTTTTCCCTGCCAGCATCTCGAACGCGCTCTGGCGGCGGCGGTGCGTGTCGGCGACGACACCGACACGGTCGCGGCGATCGCCGGGGCGCTGCTGGGCGCACGGTGGGGCTCTTCCGCGGTGCCCCAGGCCTGGCAGCGCGTCGTTCACGGCTGGCCGAACAAGCGTGCGGCGGACCTGATCCGCCTGGCCTTGTTGACGGCCCACGGCGGCCAGGCCGGCCAGGGCGGTTGGCCGGGCTGCGCTCACGCGCCGCGACCTGCGGTTGCACCGTTGATGCTGGCGCATCCGCACGATCCCGGGGTGATCCTTGGCAACCTTCACACCGATGCGGCCTCGGCGGGCGCCAGCGCGGTGGTCTCCCTGTGCCGCGTCGGCTGCGACGACTTCGACGACGTGGCTGACGGCAACTGGGTGTCGGTGTGGCTTGTCGACCAGCCCGGCGCCAATGCGCAGCCGCACTTCGTGGTCGATCAGGCCGCCCGGATGGTGCTCGAGTTGCGTAAGGAGGGGCATGTGGTGCTGCTGCACTGCGCCGCCGGTCAGAGTCGCACGCCGGCGGTCGCCGCCCGCTACACGACCTTGACCACCGGCATACCGGCGCGCTCCGCGCTGGCCGAGCTGCGCGGGCTGCTCGACACGCATGGCTGGACACTCAACCCGGAACTGCGGCAGGTCGTCGAACAGCTGTAACCGGCACGCCGCGGCTGCGCTTGCCGGACCCGGTGCCGTCGCGGCACCGTGCATGCAATGGGTGAGTTAACGCTCCAGTGAAGTGATCTCAACAAGATTCGGGTAGGTAGCGGTACTCGAAGTGCGTGAGATGAAGTGCGGCGCGGACGGTCGCGCCCATTCTGCCGGGGCTG
>NZ_JBEXHU010000064.1:0-4427 GCF_040608175.1 Micromonospora sp. NPDC005206 | reverse complement strand
GCCGCCACCACATCGTGGGTCAACCCGTGCCGCAGATGCACCAGCGTGGCCACCAGCCGATCCGGGAACCCGAACCGGTACCTCGCGCCGGCGCCGATGCGGCGACGACGCGCTCGCGCAGCGAGCCGGTCACGATGCTGGGCTTGCCACCGCGGCGCCAGCTCCGCGACCAAGCCCTCAATCACCTGTCGGGACAGCCCTGTCATCCGACGATCCGTCATGATCGCAGCACCAACCATGGCACGATCATCGATGCCCAAGCGACTGCAACCGTGCACGGGGTCGTTAGATGAACGCGAGAGGTATCCGGGTGCTCCGGACGTGACCGGCAGGTGAAAGTTCACCGGGAGCGACCTGGGTCACAACAAACGAATCCGCTCGGGCGCCGCACACTGTGCTGAGCGCAGTGCGGAGGGAAAGCCCGTCCCTCATGCCTCATGCGCACGGCGGCGGCCGCGAACCGCCGGATCACCAGCGGGTACGGATGTGCCAGCGGGTGCGGTACACCGGTTGCCCCCAGTGTGGGATGAAGGCGACCGCCATCATTCCAACGGTCATGACAGCGGCGACCAGGATCGGTGGCAGCCCCCCCGCCATCGGCGCCGCCAGCGACAGGACTACCACGCCGAGCGGCAGCCGCCACAGCATCGCCCGGAACACCACCAGCGCGTACACGGTGCGGCCGGTGAGGAACACCAGCGGACCGGCGACCACGATGGCCAGCTCCGTGGGGCTGGTCTCCCCGACGGGGTCTCTGGCGACTATGTCACCACCGGCGGCGACCAACACCACACCGGCGACCATGACCAGATGCGCGTACGCCGCGACCAGCGCGATCCGGCCGGGACTGTTGGCCATGTCGATCCCGGTAGCGAGATAGCCGGCGACGTAGACGATGTAGATCCGCCACATCGTCACCGTCATGACGAAGAGCAGGACCACTCCCGCCGTCCGCAGCGACACGAACGGGGGGTCGCCGTACAGCCGCACTCCGACGAGGATGATCTCACCCAGGGTGACGATGAACATCTGCCGGTAGCGTTCCGCCAGGTGCTCACCGCCCACCCGGAGTTCCTCCGGGCCTGAACGGCCGAGCCGGGGCAGTGGATACCCGAAGAGGCCGACCGCGTAGTCCGTCGTGATCGCCACCGCCCAGAGCACCAGCCGGATCGGGCTGGGCAGGAACGCGCCGACCAGCCACAGCACGCCGGTCAGACAGAACCAGACGAGTACCCGCATGGACCGCTTTCGAAGCGCGTGACCCCGCAGGGCGGTGATGAGGATGAACCCGCGATACAGGTGCAGACCCACGTACGCCCCAGCGAAGACGATCCCGTTGACCCCCTCGAACGCGCTGCTGATCGCCAGCGACATCAGCAGTCCGCCGAACAGCACGCCGAGGACGATCAACTGGACCAACGGCAGGCTGGGGTCGTACCAGTCGGTGGTGTAAGCGGTGACCGTCCAGACCCACCAGATCGCGGCGAGCAGCACCACTGTTTCCAGCGCGTGATTCCAGCCGAGGTCGCCGGACAGCCGCTCGGACAGCCGCATGAGCGCGACGATGAGGCCCAGGTCGAAGAGGAGTTCCAGGTAGGAGATCCGGCGGGGAGTGTCCTGACCGCGCAGAATCCACCCCGACCGCGCCTGCTCCACCGCCCCCGATCCTCCGGACAATCCTGCCCAGACTTCGTATCACGCCGGGGGCAGCAGGATGGGGCATTGCCGCACAACCCAGCCCCTGGCTGAGCCCTAGCGTTCCCAGGCTCGTGGTGCGGTCCAGTGACGGAGCATGGCGACGATGCGGAACAGGAACACGAGCACCGCCGCGCAGGTGGCGATGACGGGCATCGGCAGGTCGAGCTGGTGTGCACCAGCAACGATCACCGCACCGGCCGCTGCCGGGATCGAGTAAAGATCCGTGTCAACCTGGACCAGCGCCGGCGTCTCTCGAGCGGTGATGTCACGCAGCACTCCACCGCCGACCGCGGTGGTGATCCCGAGCAACACCGCCTGGATCGAACCGAGGTGGAATTCGAGGGCCTTCAGGGTGCCGGTGACGCAGAACAGCCCCAGTCCTGCGGCGTCGAAGACGAGCACGGTGAAGTTCAGCCGCTGCGCCAGGGGGTGGACGAAGAAGGTCACGCCCACAGCGATCAGCGGGATCACCAGATAATTCACGTTCGTGAAGGCGGCCGGCGGAGAGTCCCCTATGATCAGGTCGCGTAGGAGACCGCCACCGAGCGCGGTCAGCATCGCCAGAACCACAATTCCCACGACGTCGAAGCGTTTGTGGATGGCCATCAAAGCTCCGGACGTGGCGAATACGTAGAGACCAACCAACTCAAGGATGTTGACGACCGCGCCTGCTGACATCTCCATAGCATCGCCGCGCCGACCGGGTGCTGGCGCTGCGCGATCGCTGCCTGAGACCGGCAAGGCCGCAGCCCTCGGCCATCGACCCCGGCTTGAGCTCAGCCGGCCACGGTGGCCCGTACCACGTCGAATGGGCCGGCCTCACCGTGCAGGCCGGCCTCCTGCAGTTCGGCGAGCAGGCCGGCCACGGACGTCAGGTGCCACGGATAGTCGACGGCCGTCTTCGACTAGGTGGCGGAGCTGGTCGCCGTGCGACAGGCGGAGTTCTCGGCGTAGCGCAGCACTTCCCCGATGAGTCGCCTGGTGGCCTCCCCGTGCAGCATGTAAACGACATGCCGGCCGCGGCGCTGCCGCCGGATCAGCCGGGCGTCCTTGAGGAACCGCAGATGGTGGGCAATGGCCGTCGAATCCGTGGACATGGCCTCCGCCAACGAGGCCGGCGTGTGCTCGCCGCTCTGCAGCAACACGAGGATGTGCAACCGGCGCTCGTACGCCATGCCACGCAGCACGACGATCGCCCGATCCAGCGTGGCCCCCAGGTCCTCAAGGTGTGCGGTGCTCAGGCCTGGACCGCACGGAGCCGGTGACCGCCAGGATCCCGGCTTTGATCAGCCGGGACAGGACCGTGGACAGCGCCAGGACCGCGGTGGCGGTCAGGGTGATGCCCGCGCCGGCGGCGACGTTCCACCGGCTCGACGCGTACAAGCCGCCGAGACCGCTGAGAGCGCCGAACGTGACGGCCAGGGCAGTGATGACGCTCAGCCGGTGGGACCACTGGCGCGCCGCCGCGGCCGGCGCCACGATGAGGGCGAGGGCGAGGATCGTGCCGACGGCCGGGACGATCGTCACGACCACCAGCTGGATGGTGAGCAGCAGCACGACGTCCCAGACACCGGTGGCGAACCCGGCCGCCTGCGCCCCGGTGCGGTCGAAGCCGGTGTGCTGCAGGGGACGGGCGCAGGCCAGCAGGATGGCCGCGACGACGACGAGCGCCACCGCAGTGGTCACCAGGTCCTGCGGGCTGACCGTGAGGATCGATCCGACGAGGAACGATGTCAGGTCCCGGCTGAAGCCGTTCTGGGTGGCGACGAGTCCGGCGCCGAGCGCGAAGCCACCGGAGAGCATGACGCCGGTCGCCGCAGCCGCGTTCTGGCTGCAGCGGCGGCCGAGCGCCGCGACGCCCAGCGCGATCTCGAGAACACTGGCCACCGGCAAGTGTGCCTTGCGTTGGACCCGTCCCTCGAGCAGCCGACACCGGCCTGACCCACTCGTCTTGGCTTGATCAGGAGCTTGTCCGCCCGCAGGCGTGACTCCTCACAGTGCTGCCGCGACAGGTGACCTCTCCCAGGTCGGCGTCGACCGCGCTCGCCCTCGGGCGACCCGCCAGCTGACACCCTCCATCAACCTCGCGCACGGCGCTTGACAAACATAGGAGCGTCCAACGGCCCTGCTGCGCCAATACTTCCCGAAGGAAACTGACCTTAGTAGACACAGCGTCGACGACCTGACGGCCGTCGCTCACGCGCTCAACAGCCGCCCTCGCAAGACACTCGGATGGCGAACTCCCGCAGAAGCCCTCAACGATCACCTACTATCAATCCAAACAAGCGGTGTTGCGACGACCCCTTGAACCCGGGCAGTACACGTCGTTCCGGTTCACCACCCACCTGCTCGACGCCGGTATCGACGCCTCGACCGGCAGCGTCGGCGACGCCCTGGACAACGCGCTGATGGAATCCACCATCGGCCTCTACAAGACCGAACTGATCAAACCCCGAGGCCCGTGGCGCAGCCTCGCCCAGGTCGAACTGGCCACCGCCGAGTGGGTCGACTGGTACAACAACCAGCGCCTGCACTCCGCCATCGGACACGTCCCACCCACCGAATACGAATCGATGTTCTACGCTCAACCCCGGCCCCGCGAGGTGGTTGGAGCCAACAGCTGAGGTCTCCACAGACGTGATCTCAACAAGAATCCGGTAGGTATCGGTATTCGAAATGGGTGAGGTGGAGAGCGGCGCGGACGATGTCGCCGACCTGCCGTGGGCTGG
>NZ_JBEXHU010000063.1:0-5095 GCF_040608175.1 Micromonospora sp. NPDC005206 | reverse complement strand
ACGCTCACGCAGCTCATCGTTGTACTTCTTCGGTGCGGGCATCGCTGGTGTTCCTCCCAGGTTTCGATGTCTCCATCAAACCCGGTGCGGGACAGATGGCCCCGGTCCACAGCAGTCGGTCCTGGCCATCGCTGATGACGGTGGTCTTTTTGGTGTTCTGTTTCTTCTTGCCTGAGACGAATGCCCGACGACCTGGCCGGCCTGCGTTGGGGCGGCGGACCTGGACCTCGGTACCGTCGAAGCGGAGCTTGACGCCCTCTGCCTCGGCATAAGCGAAGACATCCGCCAGGGTGCGCAGCCGCAGCTCGGGACGACCGGGAACAGCGAACCTCCGCGCGGCGATCAGAGGTCGAATCTCATGGACGGCCCGGGTGATCGTGGAGCGGTCCACCTTGTAGAACAGGGCCACGGCCGCGTGTGGGAGCTGGAAACGCAGGATGACCAGGGTGGCAATCACCCGATCGGTAAACACCAGCTCGTGGTCTGGCCCCGCACCGGGCGCCCGCAGCCGGTCACGACCACAGCGCTCACGCAGCCGGCTCTCCTGCTGCGCCGGCCAGGCACCAGCCAGCTCCTCAATGAGCCTGCCCAACCGGCGACGCGGCAGGCCAGTACAGATCCGGTGCGACAACACCCCACGAGCCGACCCCGATGACATAACCATGATCATCCATCGCCACCGCCCGGCCATTCGCCCGCCGAGTCGCCGGCCGTCGTTCCCGGCATGGCAAGGGCGGCGATGAAGGGCTCGCGAACGCTCGGGTCGCAGTGGGCCTCCTCCAAAGCACGTTTGTCCGCGTCGGGATCGAAACCAGCCGCATAGTCGGTTCCTCGCCCACACGCCACCGGCATCGAGCCGGCTCCGTCCCAGCCTGGGCCGGACGGAAACGTGACGTCGATGACGACGCGGTCCCCGTTCAGCTCGATGGTCAGGTACCGGTGCACGTCCCACAAGCCTTCCGGGGGCACCGCGGCGGCCGCGATCGGGCCGAATCTGCGGGCAGCGTCTTCGGGCGTGCATCGATAGACGCGATGGACCAGCTGCGGTTCCGTATGCGGCCAGTGTTCGGCCAGGACGGCCACCAACAGCGCGTGCTTCGTCGAGCAGGTGCCCCGCCACTCGGCGAGCGCCCCTTGAGCGCTCCGCTCCACCGGACGCCCGTATGGCATCGAGCGCACCGCTTCCACGACTTCCGCAACAGAGGCGTCCTCCGAGAGGCCCGCCCGCGCTACCAGCGATTTCCACATGGGGCCATTGTCGACCCACCACCAAATCGCAACGCAGCCAACCCAAGCAAGCCGCTCACTCGAGGGTGCAGGGCCTGTCAGAAACTTTGTGGTTGATCTTGGTGTGGTCCGTTAGGTCGGGTAGGAAGCCCGGCCAGAGGGGATCACGTCATGTCTACGAATCATGGTGCTGAGCAGCCGGAAGGCGAGCGGGGTTCGTCTGTGGACTCGGTGGCGGAGCAGCGGATCGCTGAGCAGTTGCTGGAGCAGGCGCGGGTCGACGGGGTGAGGCTGGTTGGGCCGGGCGGGTTGCTGGCCGGTGTGACTCGTCGGATCCTGGAGACGGCGCTGGAAGCGGAGATGTCGGAGCATCTGGGCTACGACAAGGGCGACCCGGCGGGTCGCGGTGCCCGTAACGCCCGCAATGGCCATTCAGTAAAGACGGTCCACACGGATCTGGGGCCGGTCGGGTTGAAGATCCCGCGTGACCGTCAGGGTGAGTTCGAGCCGCAGGTCATCCGGAAGCATTCGCGGCGGGTCGCCGGGTTCAACGAGATGATCCTGTCGTTGTATGTCAAGGGTTTGACCACCGGAGAAATCCAGTCGCATCTGGCCGAGGTCTACGGCGCCGACGTGTCCCGGGAGTTGATTAGCAAGGTCACCGATGCGGTTGTCGAGGATCGCTGACGTTCAGGGCGGGCTCATCGCCCGCGTGTTCACACCGGTACGCGGCCACCCAGTTGCCGAGCGTGCCGTCTCCGATACCGAGTTCACGAGCGACCGCGGAGATCGGCCGCGACCCCTCGATCACCATCTTCACTGCTTCTTCCCGGAACTGCGGGGAGAAATTCCTCTTCGCGCGTGGCACCTGTTTTCCTCTCCAGATCAACCAATTCTACTTGGTTGGCCTGTCCGGAAAACCCATGGCAGCTCAGTTGGCGTTGACGACATCCTCGCCGACTCCGATCGCTGGTGCGAGCATGCGCGCGGCCGCTGCGTCGCGGGTCGGGGAGAGCGTGTAGACGAAGCAGCCGAGATAGCCGAGACGACGGCATTCGGCTGCGAGTCGACGTAGGTCGGGCCGCATCGAGAGCAGGGTCGGCAGCGTTCTGACCAGGGCCCCGGCAAAGTCGTGAGGGGTGTCCGGCTTGAGGCGGTTGGTGTAGACGCGCCCTGGGTGTGGGTAGCGGGGCGGGCATGGCCGTTCCAGAAGATCATCAAGGTTCTCGAGGCCTGTTGATCTATCTGAAGTGAGCCATGCCCGCGTTGCCATCATCGCTGATCTCATCGTTGTCGACCGCACCGCCCGGGTCATCTGCCGTGGAGTCGGCTGCCGGCCTGCTCGCCGCGTTGGGTTCCCTGCCCGATCCCCGTGCCCGACGCGGAGTCCGGCACGCTCTCGTAACCGTCGTCGCAGCGGCGGTGTGCGCGGTCGTCGCCGGTTACCGCTCATACGCGGCGATCGGTGAGTGGGTCGCAGACCTACCTGCTGATACCGCGGCCGTGCTCGGTATCGACACGGACCGGCGGCCGTCTGAGGCCATGATCCGCAGGCTGCTGCAGGCCCTGGACCCTGACCGGCTGGCCATGGTGATCGGCGCCTGGCTCGCCGCGCAGCTCCCCGCGCCGGCGGCGGGAACACGCCGGGCGATCGCCGTGGATGGCAAGACGCTACGCGGCTCCCGGACCAGCGACAGTGTTGCCCGGCACGTCCTCGCCGCCGCCGACCAGGCCACCGGTGTCGTGCTGGCCAGCACCGACGTCGACGGCAAGACCAACGAGCTGTTCAGGTCTCGCGCGACGTTCTGGTTGGTTGGAAAATGTGGGTCGGTTGGCCCGGTCGACGCCGTGTGATCTTGGTGCGGGAGAGCCCGTGAATGAGCTTGGCGCGAGGGCTTGGGGCAGGCGCCCTGGATTGTTGCCGGTGAGCACGTGAGCCAGATTCTTTGTTGAGCTGTGCCCTCACCGGGCCAGCCGCCCTGCTGATCGACGGATGGTGATGGGTGGTGGGTTCATGGATGTGATCGTGGAACGGGTCGCCGGCCTGGACGTCAGCAAGGCTGACGTGAAGGCCTGCGTTCGGCTTCCTCGACAAGGGCCGGGCCGGCGTTACGGGCACGAGGTTCGTACGTTCGCCACAATGACGCGTCAGCTGATGGCCTTGGCGGACTGGCTGGCTGAGTCTCACGTCGAACTGGTCGTGATGGAAGCGACCGGCGACTACTGGAAGCCGGTGTTCTATCAGCTCGAAGAGCGTTTCACCGTGTGGCTGGTCAACGCCCGTGACGTCAAGAAAGTCCCCGGACGCAAGACCGACGTCAAAGACGCCGAATGGCTCGCCCAGCTGGCGCAGCACGGGCTGGTCTCGCCCTCGTTCGTGCCTCCGCCGGCCATACGCAGGCTACGAGATCTCACCCGGCAACGGGTCAACCTCGTCCGGGAACGCGTGCGTGCCCTGCACCGGCTGGAGAGCGTGCTCGAGGACGCTGGGATCAAGATGTCCACGGTGATGAGCCGGACGCTTACCATGTCCGGGCGACTCATGATCGAGGCGCTCGTCGCCGGAGAACGCGACCCATACGCCTTAGCCGACCTCGCCCTGGGCAAGGCCCGGCCGAAGATCGTTCAACTACGCGAGGCGTTGGTCGGCGGGTTCGACGACAACCACGCGTTCCTCGCCGGGCAAGCACTGAACCACATCGATTACCTGGACGCCCGCATCGCGGCCTTCACCCACCAGATCGAACACCTGACCCAGCCGCAGACACGCCAGCGCGAACTGCTGATCAGCATCCCGGGCGTCTCCGACCGCATCGCCGAGGTCATCCTCGCCGAGACCGGCGGCGACATGACCCAGTTCCGTACTGCTGCCGCACTGGCCAGCTGGGCCGGCGTCGCCCCCGGAAACAACGTGTCCGCCGGCAAGAACCTGTCGGGCAGGACCACCCACGGCAACCGCTGGTTGCTCGGCGCGCTCGGCGACGCTGCCGCAGCCGCCGCCCGCACGAAGAACGCATACCTCAACAGCTACTACAAAAGGATGGTCAAGCGGCGCGGGCCTCGACGGGCCCTCGTCGCCGTCATGCACAAGATCCTCACCGCGGTGTGGCACATGCTCAGCCACGACGTGCCCTACCACGACCTCGGACTCGACTACTTCCACCGCCGCCCCGATCAAGTCGAACGACGCAAACGCAGGCTGCTCAACGAGCTCACCGAACTGGGCGTCGACACCAGCACCTTCATCACCACCGGCTGACATCGAGATACCCGCTACCAACCCGGCGACTCAAGACCACCCCGGGTCCATCTCAGCGTGCCCGCTCACTGAACATTTTCGAGCCAGATCACCCGCTTCGCCCCTGCTCGACCAGCTCGGCGACCTCGGCGAGGTCGTGGTGACCGCCGACGCGCTGCACTGTCAACGCGACCACGTCGCCTACCTCGCCGAACGCGGCGCCCACTGGATCCTCACCGTGAAGGGCAACCAGCCCCGCCTGCGCGCCCAACTGGCCGCCCTACCCTGGCGGGCCGTCGCCGACGCAGACCGCGGCACCTACCGCGGCCACGGCCGCCGGGAAATCCGCACCCTGAAAATCCTGTCCGTCTCCACCGGGATCGACTTCCCGAATGCCACCCAAGCCATCCAGATCCGACGCCGCCGACGCCGGCTCGACCAGCCGAAACGGTTCACCACCGCGACCGTCTACGCGATCACCGACCTGCTCGTCCACCAAGCCAAACCGGCGCAACTCGCCGCGTGGATCCGTGGTCACTGGTCGATCGAGAACAAGGTCCACTGGTGAGTCGGCCTGGGGCGCGGTGCCGGGATTACTCCCGGTCCGTTTCCCCAGGCCGCTCTCCGAAC
>NZ_JBEXHU010000062.1:0-5214 GCF_040608175.1 Micromonospora sp. NPDC005206 | reverse complement strand
TTGTCCGGCGGCGTCCTACTCTCCCACACCCTCACGAGTGCAGTACCATCGGCGCTGGAGGGCTTAGCTTCCGGGTTCGGAATGTGACCGGGCGTTTCCCCTCCGCCATGACCGCCGTAACTCTATCGACATGTCAAACAACACCACACAGTGGTCTGTTGTTCGTTTATCGAGAGTTGCACAGTGGACGCGTAGCAGCTTAGTAGTCAAGTCCTCGGCCTATTAGTACCGGTCAACTGAACCCGTTACCGGGCTTACATTTCCGGCCTATCAACCCAGTCGTCTAGCTGGGGGCCTTACCCCACAAAGTGGGTGGGATACCTCATCTTGAAGCAGGCTTCCCGCTTAGATGCTTTCAGCGGTTATCCCTTCCGAACGTAGCTAACCAGCCGTGCCCCTGGCGGGACAACTGGCACACCAGAGGTTCGTCCGTCCCGGTCCTCTCGTACTAGGGACAGCCCTTCTCAAGTATCCTACGCGCACGGCGGATAGGGACCGAACTGTCTCACGACGTTCTAAACCCAGCTCGCGTACCGCTTTAATGGGCGAACAGCCCAACCCTTGGGACCTGCTACAGCCCCAGGATGCGACGAGCCGACATCGAGGTGCCAAACCATCCCGTCGATATGGACTCTTGGGGAAGATCAGCCTGTTATCCCCGGGGTACCTTTTATCCGTTGAGCGACACCGCTTCCACTCGCAAGTGCCGGATCACTAGTCCCGACTTTCGTCCCTGCTCGACCTGTCAGTCTCACAGTCAAGCTCCCTTGTGTACTTGCACTCAACACCTGATTGCCAACCAGGCTGAGGGAACCTTTGGGCGCCTCCGTTACCTTTTAGGAGGCAACCGCCCCAGTTAAACTACCCACCAGACACTGTCCCTGAACCGGATAACGGTCCGAAGTTAGATACCCAAATCAACCAGAGTGGTATTTCAAGATTGCCTCCACCCATACTGGCGTATGGACTTCACCGGCTCCCACCTATCCTACACAAGCTAATTCGAGTACCAATGTCAAGCTATAGTAAAGGTCCCGGGGTCTTTCCGTCCTGCCGCGCGTAACGAGCATCTTTACTCGTACTGCAATTTCGCCGGGCCTGTGGTTGAGACAGTGGGGAAGTCGTTACGCCATTCGTGCAGGTCGGAACTTACCCGACAAGGAATTTCGCTACCTTAGGATGGTTATAGTTACCACCGCCGTTTACTGGCGCTTAAGTTCTCCGCTTCGCCCCGAAGAGCTAACAGGTCCCCTTAACGTTCCAGCACCGGGCAGGCGTCAGTCCATATACATCGAATTACTTCTTCGCATGGACCTGTGTTTTTAGTAAACAGTCGCTTCCCCCTGCTCTCTGCGGCCATACAACGCTCCACCCGCGCGGGGCTTCACGTCTCCGGCCCCCCTTCTCCCTAAGTTACGGGGGCAATTTGCCGAGTTCCTTAACCACAGTTCGCCCGATCGCCTCGGTATTCTCTACCTGACCACCTGTGTCGGTTTGGGGTACGGGCCGCTAAGAACTCGCTAGAGGCTTTTCTCGGCAGCATAGGATCACTGACTTCACCTGAATCGGCTCGGCATCACGTCTCAGCCTTCATGTGTTGCGGATTTGCCTACAACACGGCCTACACGCTTACCCCGGCACAACCACCGGCCGGGCTCAGCTACCTTCCTGCGTCACCCCATCGCTTGACTACTACCCATCAGGTTCCCACGCTCCCCACCCTCAACCCGAAGGTCTTGGATGGTTTGGGTGGTTAGCACAACGAGGTTCGTCAGGGACGCTCTTTCGCGGGTACGGGAATATCAACCCGTTGTCCATCGACTACGCCTCTCGGCCTCGCCTTAGGTCCCGACTCACCCAGGGCGGATTAGCCTGGCCCTGGAACCCTTGGTCATCCGGCGGAAGGGTTTCTCACCCTTCTTTCGCTACTCATGCCTGCATTCTCACTCGTGCCGCGTCCACAACTGGGTCACCCCGCTGCTTCACTCGCGGCACGACGCTCCCCTACCCATCCACACACCTGCACAAGGAATCAAGTCCAAGCGAGGTTAAAATGTGAATGCCACAGCTTCGGCGGTGTGCTTGAGCCCCGCTACATTGTCGGCGCGGAACCACTTGACCAGTGAGCTATTACGCACTCTTTAAAGGGTGGCTGCTTCTAAGCCAACCTCCTGGTTGTCTATGCGACCCCACATCCTTTTCCACTTAGCACACGCTTAGGGGCCTTAGCTGGTGATCTGGGCTGTTTCCCTCTCGACTACGAAGCTTATCCCCCGCAGTCTCACTGCCGCGCTCTCACTTACCGGCATTCGGAGTTTGGCTGGTTTCGGTAAGCTTGTGGGCCCCCTAGACCATCCAGTGCTCTACCTCCGGCAAGAAACACGCGACGCTGCACCTAAATGCATTTCGGGGAGAACCAGCTATCACGGAGTTTGATTGGCCTTTCACCCCTAACCACAGGTCATCCCCCAATTTTTCAACATTGGTGGGTTCGGCCCTCCACGCGGTCTTACCCGCGCTTCAGCCTGCCCATGGCTAGATCACTCCGCTTCGGGTCTAGGACACGCGACTGAATCGCCCTATTCAGACTCGCTTTCGCTACGGCTCCCCCACACGGGTTAACCTCGCCACATGCCACTAACTCGCAGGCTCATTCTTCAAAAGGCACGCCGTCACCCCGCAAGGCTCCGACGGATTGTAGGCGAACGGTTTCAGGTACTATTTCACTCCCCTCCCGGGGTACTTTTCACCATTCCCTCACGGTACTCGTCCGCTATCGGTCACCAGGAAGTATTTAGGCTTACCAGGTGGTCCTGGCAGATTCACGGCAGATTTCAGGGGTCCGCCGCTACTCGGGAACACCCACAGAAGGTCAGCAACTTTCACCTACCGGACTTTCACCGTCTACGGTCAGCCATTCCAGACTGTTCGACTAGCCACTGACTTTATAACTTCTCGAACAAGTGTCAGCTTGTTCAGTAGGGTCCCACAACCCCGACCACGCAACCCCTGACAGGTATCACACGCAGCCGGTTTAGCCTCAATCCGCTTTCGCTCGCCACTACTCGCGGAATCACTAAATTGTTTTCTCTTCCTACGGGTACTGAGATGTTTCACTTCCCCGCGTTCCCTCCACACACCCTATGTGTTCAGGTGTGGGTGACTGGACATGACTCCAGCCAGGTTTCCCCATTCGGACACCCTGGGATCACAGCTTGGTTGACAGCTCCCCCAGGCCTATCGCGGCCTCCCACGTCCTTCATCGGCTCCTGGTGCCAAGGCATTCACCGTTCGCCCTTGACAACTTGACCACAAAGATGCTCGCGTCCACTGTGCAATTCTCAACAAACGACCAACCCACAACCCATCAGCCCCACACCAAACCCGGACCAACGCCCGGCGGTATGTGGAACCAGGCCATGCCTGGCAGACTCCCGGGCCCCCACAGGGCCCGGACCAGTCTCCGAAAGAAACAACCCACGGGTTGTTCTTTCAGGACCCAACAGGGTGCTCTACGCCATCTCCCAGCCGCACCAAAGACCATCCGTTCCCACCACCCCGAAGAGCAGCTGTACTAGGCGTCTCGGCCGTTGCCGGCAGAAAACTCACCAGTGTCTCCGCCATTTGAGCACCCCGACCCAACATTCGCAGGTCGCGGGCTCCTTGCACCCTTTCAGGTGAAGGTGCTCCTTAGAAAGGAGGTGATCCAGCCGCACCTTCCGGTACGGCTACCTTGTTACGACTTCGTCCCAATCGCCAGCCCCACCTTCGACGGCTCCCTCCCACAAGGGGTTGGGCCACCGGCTTCGGGTGTTGCCGACTTTCGTGACGTGACGGGCGGTGTGTACAAGGCCCGGGAACGTATTCACCGCAGCGTTGCTGATCTGCGATTACTAGCGACTCCGACTTCACGGGGTCGAGTTGCAGACCCCGATCCGAACTGAGACCGGCTTTTTGGGATTCGCTCCACCTCACGGTATCGCAGCCCATTGTACCGGCCATTGTAGCATGCGTGAAGCCCTGGACATAAGGGGCATGATGACTTGACGTCATCCCCACCTTCCTCCGAGTTGACCCCGGCAGTCTTCGATGAGTCCCCGCCATAACGCGCTGGCAACATCGAACGAGGGTTGCGCTCGTTGCGGGACTTAACCCAACATCTCACGACACGAGCTGACGACAGCCATGCACCACCTGTGACCGCCCCCGAAGGACCTGCCATCTCTGACAGTTTTGCGGCCATGTCAAACCCAGGTAAGGTTCTTCGCGTTGCATCGAATTAATCCGCATGCTCCGCCGCTTGTGCGGGCCCCCGTCAATTCCTTTGAGTTTTAGCCTTGCGGCCGTACTCCCCAGGCGGGGCGCTTAATGCGTTAGCTGCGGCACAGGAAACCGGAGAGGCCCCCCACACCTAGCGCCCAACGTTTACAGCGTGGACTACCAGGGTATCTAATCCTGTTCGCTCCCCACGCTTTCGCTCCTCAGCGTCAGTATCGGCCCAGAGACCTGCCTTCGCCATCGGTGTTCCTCCTGATATCTGCGCATTTCACCGCTACACCAGGAATTCCAGTCTCCCCTACCGAACTCTAGCCTGCCCGTATCGACTGCAGGCCCGCAGTTGAGCTGCGGGTTTTCACAGTCGACGCGACAAGCCGCCTACGAGCTCTTTACGCCCAATAAATCCGGACAACGCTCGCACCCTACGTCTTACCGCGGCTGCTGGCACGTAGTTGGCCGGTGCTTCTTCTGCAGGTACCGTCACTCTCGCTTCGTCCCTGCTGAAAGAGGTTTACAACCCGAAGGCCGTCATCCCTCACGCGGCGTCGCTGCATCAGGCTTCCGCCCATTGTGCAATATTCCCCACTGCTGCCTCCCGTAGGAGTCTGGGCCGTGTCTCAGTCCCAGTGTGGCCGGTCGCCCTCTCAGGCCGGCTACCCGTCATCGCCTTGGTAGGCCATCACCCCACCAACAAGCTGATAGGCCGCGAGCCCATCCCAAGCCGAAAAACTTTCCACCAAACCTCATGCGAGACCCAGTAATATTCGGTATTAGCCCCGGTTTCCCGGGGTTATCCCAAAGCTTGGGGCAGGTTGCTCACGTGTTACTCACCCGTTCGCCGCTCGAGTACCCCGAAGGGCCTTTCCGCTCGACTTGCATGTGTTAAGCACGCCGCCAGCGTTCGTCCTGAGCCAGGATCAAACTCTCCAACAAAAA
>NZ_JBEXHU010000061.1:0-5735 GCF_040608175.1 Micromonospora sp. NPDC005206 | reverse complement strand
AGAGTAGGAGGTCCGGGGAGTTCCGAGGTATGAGGTCGTCCGCCCAACTCGGACCCGGACGGCCCGATCGTTGACCAACTGCGCGCTCATCGGCATGACAGGACGTTTCGTCGGCGGCCAACCTGCCGCCCCCTAGATCGCTGGAACCTGTCGCACATCTGTTGGCGGAGTTGTGTCGCAAGTCAGTTGTCGGATCACACGCCAGCAGCCGGCTGTCCTGCGCCGGGTGATGCTTGACGTCGTGGCCTCGGACGACGCTTGACATGATCGCGAGGCGACAACCGCGCGACTCGCGGCAGATCAGCGCATTGCCCTGCGGCTGTCTGACCGCTGAGCTGTCATGCGATCGTGGAATCCTGGGACCAGCGTCTGGCGGAAGGAAAGCGATGGCCATACTCGCCGAGGGTCTGGATGCGCTCAACGTTCGAGCACGCGCTGTCATCGAGATCGCTCAGATATGTGAGCCCGACGGGTACCTCCAGGCGATCCAACTGGTCTTCACCGACGGTCTGTCGCTTACGCTGACGGTCTGGACCGATTGGCGACTGGTAGCCGAACTCCGGTCCCAAGTCGAAATGCCCGACTACCTTTGGCCCCCCGAAGCGATGACGCGATCGGTGATCGATCAGATGACCGGCCCAGTCTCAGATGTGGTACCCAGCCACAACCAGGTCGGTGAGCTCGTCGAGGTCCGTTTTACAGTCGGCAACCGGCGGATGCTCGTCGGCTCGTTCGCCGGCGACCTCACCATTGAGCTTTCGCAGGCCGACGACGACGGCGGCCGACGATAGGTCATCGCGGCACGAGGCGATCAACCGAATGACCGCTCATCGGCATGTCCGAGCGTCGACCGCGCCGGTTCACCGTAACGCTGGGTAGCGCGCGGATCGCGGCATGAGGGTGCGGTGCGGTGGTCGTTGATGTGGCTACCCGGCGGCGGGAGACGGGATGGTGGCTGCCTGCAAGAGCCGGCGAAGAGCCGACAGGTCGCCTGCGGCGACGACGCTCCCGTCGGACACGGCAGCGTCGAGCGCGGCCGGGTCAGCGCGGAGGCATGCGTCTGCCCTGCTGGGTTCGCCGGGCTCGACATGCACCTGACCGGCCGCTGTTCGGATGGTCCAAACGCGGTCGTCGAGCTCGACCCAATAGATGGTTGCGGGCGCCTTTGAGGCAGGGCGCGCGGCGGTTCGCAGAAAGAGCAGCACGGAGGTGGCGCTGAGCGTGGTCGGCGCGGATGTACGGCTGGGATGATCGTGGCCATGTGGTTGGAGTCGCGGTGACGGCTACGTCGGATCGTGGAGTGGTGCCGGTACGCGGTTCGTTGGCGGTCTATCCCGGTACGTTCGATCCATTCACCGCGGGGCACCGCGACCTGGTGGCCCGTGCCCGGGTGATGTTCGACCAGATCATCGTGTTGCTGGCGGTGAACGCCGACAAGCGACCAACCGCCGAGGCCACGACCAGGGCCGTACGCGTGCGCGACGCCATGCCGGCAGCCTGGGGCAATGTCGAGGTGGACACCTGGACCGGCCTGACCACCGCCTACTGCCTGCGCCGCGGCGCCACGGTCATCGTCCGCGGCCTACGTACGGCTGCGGACCTTCGCCATGAGTACCAGCTCGCTGCGATGAACGAGCAACTCGGCATTCAGACCGTCTGGTTGCCGTCCCGTCCGCAGCTGGCCGCCACTTCGTCCACGGTCGCACGCGCATACCGCTCGGCACAGTCGGCCCGTCCGTCCCTGAACGCTGAAGAGTGACCCCCAGGGGTACCGGAACGGTGGCAACGCCTCGAGGTGGGATGCACTCTTCTCGGCAGATCCGCGCACAGTCGGCGGCAGATCCGAGAGCGCACGCGACCTGCGACATGGGCAGGCGCTCTCGGAAATGCTGCAAGTCGATGGGTCACGTCCAACGACGCGACGTCACGGATGCCGGGCGGCTATGACCCGAACTTCTTCCATTGCCCTTCGGAGACCACCTCGACCGAGCCGTCGACGACCTTGATGGCCGTCTGTTCGTCGATGGCGTAGGCCGGGACACCGATTTCGGCGGCCCACCGCTCTGCGTCGGCCAGGGTGTTTGTTGGGAAAGCGTCCAGGTGCGGGAAGATCGAGAAGTCGACGACTCCCAGGGTGCGGTCGTCCGGTGCGGACGGCCACTCGACGAAGTACGTTCCGATCCGGGGCGTCATCACCATGCTTCCGGCACTCACTCCCACCCAGACCGTGTCGGGCAGCGATGGCAGCAGATCGGCCAGCCCGGACTCCCGCATCCAGTGGCACAGGTACGTCGCGTCGCCGCCGTCGACCAGGAGAACGTTGGCCTCCCGGACCCAGGGGACCCATCGCTCCGCGCCGATGGTGGGCAGTGCGGTGAGCTCGAGGACGCCGAGCGATGCCCAACCCAGGCCGGACAGGTACTGAAACACGGGCTCGGCGGCTACGAAGCCCCGCACCGATTTCGGACCGCACATCGGGTGACCCCATTGTGCTGTCGGGACGCAGAGGGCGTGGCACTCGGCGATCGGCTTGCCGAGGAGCTGCACGAGCGCCGAGTGGATGCTTGGGTTCGTGACGCCGCCTGACGTAAGCAGGAGCTTCAAGGTGCCTCCAGATTCACGCGCGGAGGGTGGATGTGCCTAAGACCCGGGACCGTGCTGGAACTCATCGGAGGTCGAGCAACCTCTTCAGAGGTCCCTCAGGTCGCCGGGTGCGATTGCCCACTAATCCTCCACCCGGTCCTACCCGCACAGCACGTGCGCCCGACCGACGCACGCAGGATGCGCATGTCGCGGCGACCGCTCATCGGCAGTTCAGGATGCCCGCTCGACTCAGGCCACCTACCGACCGTGGCCGCTCTTGATCAGTCAGCATGTACGGACGGCGGCAAATCCGGATGCGTTGGCGTCCGCCGAGTGGCGAAATGCGCCGTCGTGCTGAGGCGGACGCTTCTGCGACCTGCGCACTACCCTGACGGCTGAGCTGGCGCCTTCTTTCTCGGTGTTATGGTCGCGGCGCAAGCCCGTCCTGCGCACGATCGCCGAGCCACCCGAGGCCAAGGCACGGCCGGCCTCGGGGTACCACGCGGCGTTCAGCGGCCCCTACACGGTCGCCGCGCCGCCGCCGCCCGTGACCCCCGCCGCCTCGCCGTGGCCGCCCTGGTGCGCTGCGTCGAGGACGAGCGCTGCAGCGCGTCGTTCTCGCACGCCTTCCCCGCCGTCCTGCGCGTGACCACCCGCACGGCCGAGGAACTCGAGGCCCGCGTCGAGGTCAACCGCGGCGGCCTCGGCAACCCGTGTCCGACGAGGAGCTGGCGAGGAAGTTCCACAACAACGCCGTGAGGTCCCTTCCGGAGGAGCGCGCGGCCGAGATCGCGGCCCGAACGCTCGCCCTTCCTGACGCTCAGAGCGTCGGGGATCTCACCGCGCTGCTGACCTCGGCGGGGAGCGCTGAGGTCGAGACAGTTACCGCTCCCGGACTGCGTAGGTCAGGTGGGTCACCCGTTGCGTCGGCTCTGCGCGGACTGGCTCCAGGGCCACGCGGCCCGCGTCCACGCCCTCGAACAGGCGGATTCCGGAGCCGAACAGCACGGGTGAGAGCGCGATCGAGAACTCGTCGATCAGGCCGGCGTTCACGTACTCCAGGATCGTTGCGCCGCCGCCCGCGATGCGGACGTCCCGGTCGCCGGCGGCCTCGCGGGCCTGGTCGAGCGCGGGCTCGATGCCGTCGTTGACGAAGTGGAAGGTGGTCCCGCCCGGCCGCTCCCAGGGGTCACGCTTCTCGTGCGTCACGACGAAGACCGGCGTGTGGAACGGTGCCTCCTCCGGCCACGCCTGCTCGCCGGCGTCGAACATGCGCTTGCCCATCACGCTCGCGCCGGCGCGCTCGAACGTCTCCCGCACGATGTCGTTGTCGCGCCCCTCCGCGCCGCCCTCGCCGAGCTTCAGGTTCTCCCGGATGAACCGCTGCGGGAAGATCCACTGCTGCAGTTCCATCCACTGCTGCCCCATCAAGTCCTCGAGGGACTCGGGCGCGATGAACCCGTCCAGCGACATCGACACGCTGAAGAACACCTTCCCGGCCATCAGCCCTCAACTCCCTTCCGAACGATCTCGGTGACGTAGGCCGCCAGGTTGCTCAGGGTCTGCTGGCCGCCCTCGATCGCGTGGTACTTCTCGACCGCCTCGTCGCGCAGCTCCTTGGTGGGGAAAACCGTGCGCATCTCGATCCGGGTCGCCACACCGTCGGGCGCGAACGTCAAGACCGACTCGAAGGCGTTCGGGTCGCCGCGGGACTCACCGTGCAGTAGCGCGATCCGCTCCGGCGGGGCGATCTCGTTCCAGGAGATCCACTCCTGGTAGTCCGTCCCGTCCGGTCCGTGCATCACGAAGTCCCACTCCCCGCCGACGCGGAACTCGAACGCCCGCGTGGTGGTGGTGAACCCCTCCGGTCCCCACCACCGCGACAGGTGCCGCACCTCGGTGAACGCCTCGAACACCAGCTCCCGTGGGGCATTGATGACCCGCGAGATCACGATCTCGCGGTCGGCCGTCGCGGACTGCGCCGGCGCTACTCGTCCCGTCGCGCTCATCAGCTACTCCTCCTGCCTTGCCTGCTTGAGGTCCTGCACGTACGCGTCCAGCCGGTCGAAGCTCTCGTTCCAGAACCGCTCGAACCCGCCGATCCACTCGTGAACCGGTCGCAGCCCGCGGGCGTCAAGGCCGTACAGGCGCTGCTTGCCTGCCTTGCGGTCCCGCACCAGCCCGACCTCCCGGAGCACCCGCAGGTGTTTGGACGCCCCCGGCTGGGTCATCCCCAGCTCCTGCGCCAACTCGGTCACCGACCGCTCACCCGCCCGCAGCAGTACCAGGATCTCTCGGCGCTGCGGCTCAGCGATCGCGTTGAAGACGTCCGACGTCGTCGCTGCTCGTGCCATGGCAACCATCATATACCCATAACAGCATGCGTCATGCCGAGAGGAATCAAGCGGGTCTTGTGAGACGACGATCGTGACCCTTGTCAGCGGCGAGGACCATCCACAGGTTCTGATCATTGCTCCCCGTCGTCGAGCTACGGCAGCTGGTGGATGATCACGTCTCTGTCGTCACGCACGCCGTCATCGATCGGGGCGATGGCGCCAATGATCGTTGGACGCGACGGTAGCGGCGCGTCAGCCCGGTTCTCGGCAGATCCGGTCGTCTCCGACGCGCTGTCAGCGGCATGTGCGGATGCCGGGTGACGGGCTGCTCTTGCGGCGTGACGGGTGGATTGGCACTCGAATTTGGTGAGGCGCCACCCTATGATCGTGATCATGGAGATCCTGCGGTACGCCGCGTTCAGTGCCGATCCAGCCGGCGGCAACCCGGCTGGTGTTGTGCTGGATGCCACCGGGCTCGGCGACGCGGAGATGCAGCGGGTGGCGGCCGATGTCGGGTACTCCGAAACGGCGTTCCTCGTGCCTGGCGGGAATGGGCATTTCAAGGTGCGCTATTTCAGCCCGAAGGCAGAGGTCCCGTTCTGCGGCCACGCGACCATCGCGTCGGCAGTTGCCTACGCCGAGCGGCACGGTCCGGGAGTTCTGTATCTGGACACCCGCGCCGGCCTGGTCGAGGTCTCCACCAAGGTGCAGGCGGACGGCACTAGGCCGTGTTTCATAGCGGGGGCTGGCGGTCGACCTTGATCAGGGTTGTGGCGTGTCGGTGATCGATACGCAGTGAGGTCTCCGGTAGATGGT
>NZ_JBEXHU010000060.1:0-6681 GCF_040608175.1 Micromonospora sp. NPDC005206 | reverse complement strand
CGCTACCACGGTCGACGCGAACACCTCGACGCCACCATCCGCGCCATCGCCGGCCTGCTCTCCGACCATCAGCACACCGACCGCACCGAGAACACAACCAGGCCACTCAAAGCCGTACGAGCCACACCTCACAGTCGATGAAAGGACTTCCTTCGCCGCAGGTAGGTGCCCCGGCCAACCACGCACGAGGTCGTTAGCCCCGCTGACCTACGCCACGTACGAGACGCTGAGCCACCTGTACGTCGTTCCCGGCCTCGTTACCAAGCGACTCGACGGGCGGTTGTCTAAACGAGACGTTCAGACCTGGCTCAACAAGGTCGCAAAGACCTGCCAGTGCTGCGCGCAGGGGAAAGACGAATGCCGGCCACCGAAGAACCGCAAGCGCTGCGAGGTTGGCAAGTGCTGCCGGGACCTTCCGCGGCTCGCACCGTCAAGGGAATCCGCGCCGTCCTCCGCTCGGCGCTTTCCCAGGTTGTGGTGGAGGAGCTGGTGGTGGAGGAGCTGGTCGTAAAGAACGTCGCAGCCCTTGTGAAGCGCCCACCGATCCGTAACCGCAAGGGCAAATCGTGGAGCAGTGAAGTGATCTCAGCAAGGGTTGGACGGCGGTGACAACTGGCCCTTCACAACGTGGGGTGTAGTTGGGCGCCGGGGCGCCCGTCAGGGATCGGCGCCGGCTCGATGCTGGCGGCGGCGCGTGATGCCGGATGGGCCGTCGGCAATGATGTCGGCGTGGAGTATGCATCCAGGGTGCCCGGTCCGCCGCTGGACGGGCTGATCGACGACCTCTACTACCTGGAGGGCGCCCCGCCGTACTCCAGGTTGATGCTGCCGGCGGCGCCCGCGCCATTGCTCATAGTCAACCTCGGGGCGCCGTTTCTCATCCGCGCAGGCACCGACGTAGACGCCGTGGAGTACGCCGACGGCTGCGCGGTCACCACGCCCACGCGTGCGTGGGAGTTCAGCTACCCAACCCCGACCCTGTCCGTGGGCGTCCACTTCAGGCCGTGGGGACTGGCACCGTTCCTTCCGATGCCCGCGGCCGAGTTGTGCGACCGACCTGCGACGGTGGAGCAGATCTGGGGCCAGCCCGCTGTCGCTGAATTGCGACACCGACTGACCTTGGCGGACGCACCGCACGAAATGCTGATGTTGCTCGAGGAGGAACTGGTGCGACGGCTGCGGGTGATCGATGGTCTTGACCTGGTCCGCCAAATGAGCAGCGCCGTCGCGGCGACAGGCGGGACAGTGCCGATCAGCGACATCGGTGTGGCGGCCCGTGCCAGCAGCACGTATTTGGCGAAGCGGTTCAAGGCCGTAGTCGGTGTCACGCCAAAACGGCTGGCTCGCAGCTACCGCTTCAGCTCCGCCGTGTTGGCGCTCGACGTCGCTGCACCGATCGACTGGGGAGACGTTGCCGCTGGCGCGGGCTACTTCGACCAGGCCCACTTCGTGCGCGAGTTCCGGGAGTTCACCGGGCTCACGCCGACCCGGTACGCCGAAGTCCGGCGGCGATTCCTGCGCGATCATCCCGACCACGTCCTGGACGGCTGGCCGCTCCCGGCCGATTGATTTCGTACAAGAGCGACAGCTCACGCCGCACAAGACTTGGGACTCCAAACAGAGGAGGAATCCATGGGGAAAGTGGTCATGAACGCGTCGGTTTCGGTGGATGGTTACATCGCGGCTGAGAACGACGATCCCGGTCCGATCTTCGAGTGGCTGGTCAGCGGTGACGTGCCGTTGGACGACAGTGGCGTTCTGAAGGTGTCGCAGGCTTCGTTCGACTACGTCCGGCCGTACTGGGACGAGGTCGGGGTGACCATTGCCGGCCGTCACGCCTTCGACATCACCGACGGCTGGGATGGGACGCCTCCGAGTGGGATCGACCATGTGGTCGTGGTGAGTCACCGTGGTGCGCCCGAGGGCTGGGACCTCCAGGCGCCGTTCCACTTTGTCGACGGCATCGAGGCGGCCGTGGCCAAGGCACGGGAGCTTGCGGGTGACCGCACTGTCGAGTTTGCTGCTGGCGACGTCGGCGGCCAGGCGCTCGCCGCAGGTTGGGTCGACGAGGTACGCATGGACGTCGCACCCGTCGTGCTCGGGTCCGGTAAGCGTTACTTCGGCTCCGTCGACGCCCAGCACCTGCTGGAAGGCCCAGACGTAGTCGTCCAGGGCAACCGGGTGCTTCACCTGCGCTATCGGGTGCGCCGTTGACCGATCTGAGTGGGTACGCGAAGAAGACCGCTGCGACGGTGACACGAGATCGGGCGTCCGGCTGCGTCTGTGCATCGCTGCCCCGGGACGGAAGTCGTGGTCTTCCAGATTGGCACACCTCGACTTGTCTGACGCTACCTTTGCCTGCCCTGACCTAACCAAGTTCTGCCGGCTCGATGAGCTCGGCTTGGCTGTCACCGGCCAACGACTCAGGCCCGACCGTGCGGTGCTGGCATGCCGGGTCGTCGAGCCGGACCAGTGGTGCCGTCGCTGTGGTTGCGAAGGCGTACCGCGCGACACCGTGACCCGGGAGCTGGCCCACGAGCCGCTGGGCTGGCGGCCAACGACGCTCGTGGTGACCGTGCGCCGCTACGGGTGTACCGCTTGCGGTCACGTGTGGCGCCAGGACACCAGCCTCGCGGCTGAGCCGCGAGCGAAGCTGTCGCGTCGCGGGCTGCGGTGGGCACTCGAGGCGATCGTGTGCCAGCACCTGACCGTGGCCCGGGTCGCCGAGGGACTCGGGGTCGCGTGGAACACTGCCAACGACGCTGTCCTGGCCGAAGGCAAGCGGGTGCTGATCAACGACGAGAACCGCTTCGACGGTGTCAACGCGATCGGGGTAGACGAGCACGTGTGGCGCCACACCCGCCGCGGCGACAAGTTCGTCACCGTGATCGTCGATCTCACCGCCGTCCGTGATGGCACAGGTCCCGCCCGGCTGCTCGACATGGTTGAGGGCCGCTCCAAGCAGGCGTTCAAGTCCTGGCTCGCCGACCGCGACGAGGCCTGGCGCGACGCCGTGGACGTGGTCGCGATGGACGGCTTCACCGGCTTCAAGACCGCCACCGCCGAAGAGCTCCCCGACGCGACAGCGGTCATGGATTCCTTCCACGTCGTGCGCCTGGCCGGCGATGCGCTGGATCGGTGTCGCCGCCGGGTCCAGTTGGCGATCCACGGCCACCGCGGCATGAAGAACGACCCCCTCTACTCCGCGCGCAGGACTCTGCACACAGGTGCCGGGCTGCTCACCGACAAGCAGGCCGCTCGGCTCACCGCGCTGTTCGCCGACGACGCGCATGTCGAAGTCGAAGCGACCTGGGGCATCTACCAGCGAATGATCGCCGCCTACCGACACGAGGACCGGCGCCGTGGCCGCGAGTTGATGGTCAAGCTGATCGACACGATCAGCACCGGTGTCCCGAACGCACTGGTCGAGGTCACCACGCTCGGCCGCACGTTGAAGAAACGCGCAGCCGACGTGCTGGCCTACTTCGACCGTCCCGGCACCAGCAACGGCCCCACCGAGGCGATCAACGGCCGGCTCGAGCACCTGCGCGGTTCCGCACTCGGGTTCCGCAACCTCAGGAACTACATCGCCAGATCGCTGCTCGAGACCGGCGGCTTCAGGCCGCAATTACACCCTCGATCGTGAAGAGCCTGACAACTTCGCGATCTGCTGGCCGCGGGTGCTGGTGGAGTCGGGCTGTCGGCCGGACCGGGGAGGCGCTGCTGGTGACATCCGGCATGCTGTAGGCATGACCGAGGAACCGAAAGATCGTTCCGTTCCGTCCGGCGACACGGTGCCCGCTTCACCATCAGTGATCTCTGTGATGCTGATCGTTCCAGATACAGACGCTGCGGTTGCCTGGTACAAGACTGCACTGGGCGCGACGGAGCTGTGGAACCTTGGTGGCGTGGCCGGCCTTGAGATCAGCGGCGCCCCGTTCTTCCTTCACGAGGTCAATCCCGAGAACCCTGCAGAGACCAGTCCCGGCCAGGCGGGGGTCACGAGCACCCGCATCGAGGTGTTTGCCAACGACCCCGACAACTACATCGAACGCGCCGTCGCCGCTGGCGCTATCGCTGGAGCGCGAATTGAGGATCACCGCGTGCCGTGGGGGACGCATCGTCAAGGTGGCTTCACGGACCCGTTCGGTCACAACTGGTCCGTGGGCGATAAGTCACCCCTGGGCTCGTTCCCACGCTGATCAGGCCAGCCTTCACATGCAGGATCGCGTGTCGCCTCATGGCGCGCGGTCAGGCCGGCTCTGACGCGAAGTGTCACTGTCGTAGCTGGCGTCCAAAATAGGTCGACGCGGACCCACATCCATAGTGGACGGTGCTGGATATGGGCCTGGAGTCCCCGGTAGAAGGAGGTCTGCCAAGCTCTACTTCACCAGTCAGGACTCTGCGTGATCGCCTATCGTGCCATGGTTGACGTTCCCAGGGAACTCGTGCACTACCTTGCCCAGCAGTTGGCCGCCGAGCGTCGTGTCCGTGGCACCCGTAAGGGCACTCGGGTGTTGACCTGCTTTCGCCAGGCGCTGATGGTGCTGGTCTGGTTCCGCAAGGGCGAGGACAAGACCCTCCTTGGCGCCGGGTTCGGCGTGTCGCGGGCTACCGCCTACCGCTACGTCGCCGAAGCCATCATCGTGCTCGCCGCTCGGGCCCCGGACCTGCCCACCGCCCTGCGCCGGGTCGCCGACGAGGGCTGGTCCCATGTGATCCTCGACGGGAAACTGTTCGACACCGACCGCCTCGCGGAGACGACCACCAGCGTCAAAGGCGAAACGGTCGACGCCTGGTACTCCGGCAAACACCGCGACTTCGGCGCGAACATCCAGGCGATCATGCGCCCGGACGGGCTACCAGTCTGGACCTCCGACGCAGCCCCAGGCCACCTGCACGATTTCACTTGCGCCCAGCTGCACGACATCACCGGCGCGCTGTACTGGGCCGCCTCCCAACTGGACCTGCCCACCTCGCCGACTGCGGCTACGAGGGCGCGGGCCAGGGCATCCACACCCCGGTCAAACAACCCACCGACGGTAACCGCCTCGCCATCGACAACCGCACCTACAACCGGCTCCCGCGATCCCTACGCGGCCTCGGCGAACGTGGCTTCGCCCTGCTCACCGGCCGCTGGTACGCCTTGGGCCGCACCACCGCCAGCCCCCGAAGCGTCGGCGACATCGTCCGCGCCGCCCTCGTACTCACCCAATTTGAATACCGATACCTACTGCATTCTCGTTGAGATCACTTCAGTGAGGAAGCTCGGGCTTTACTGGAAGCCTCCCGCGACGACGACGATTACCTGTACGCCGGCTACGTCCTGGTTCTCGTGCTCGGTTTACGCAAGGGTGAAGTCCTCGGTCTCACTTGGGAGCAGGGCCCCGGAGTAGTGCACGAATGTCCTCTTTGGTCTGATGTTGTCCTGGGTGGCGTGCCCAGATGAGAAGCGAGCACGACACCTGTGGATCATGAAGGTGTCTACGCTTCAAGATTCACAAAGGGTGTCGTGCTCGCTGTGTCATCATCGCTCATGTCCGTGGCGGCTCGGGCCGCGGCTGTCTCCATCGGTGCTGATGCACCGCCTGCGGGCTTGCTCGACCGGTTGGCGCAGGTCGCCGATCCTCGTGATCCTCGTGGGGTGCGTTACGGGTTGGCGACCTTGCTGGCGATCGGGGTGTGCGCGATGAGCGCCGTCGGTCACAACTCGCTGACCGCGATCGCGGAGTGGGTTCGGCGCTGTGGTCCGCGGGAGTTGGCCCGTCTGGGCTGCCCGTTCAACCCGTTGACTGGCCGGTACCGCGTTCCTGACGAGCGGACCCTGCGTGATGCCTACGCCCGGGTCGACCCGGGCATACTGACCGCCGTCGGGTATGGGCACCTGGCCACGCTGGCCCGGTCCGCGACCGCCGCGGTGACTGCGGATGGTGTGCCCGAGCGGGAACAGCGTCGGGCTCACCGCGCCGCCGGCACTGACCTGCCGCGCCGCGCCGCCATCGCGGCGGACGGCAAGTGTCTGCGCGGCGCGAAACGCCCCGACGGCAGCCGCGTGTTCATCCTGTCCGCCGTGCGTCACGCCGACGCGGTCGCCCTCGCCGCCCGGCAGATCGCCGCGAAGACCAATGAGATCGGCGAGTTCGCGCCGCTGCTGGACCAGATCGCCGACACCGACCTCACCGACACCGTGATCACCGCGGATGCCCTGCACGCTCAACGCGCCCACGCGATCTACCTCGTGCAACAGCGCCACGCCCACTACCTGTTCACCGTCAAGGACAACCAGCCCACCCTCGCCGCACAGCTGCGGGCACTGCCCTGGAAACAGGTGCCGGTCCTGCACCGCCAGACCAACCGCGGTCACGGCCGCGACGAGATCCGCCAGGTTCAGGCCGTCACCGTCGACGACCTGCTGTTTCCCCACGCCCGTCAAGTCGTGCGGATCCGCCGCAGACGCCGCCGGCTGGGCACGAAGAAGTGGACCACCGAGGTCGTCTACGCGATCACCGACCTACCCACCCACCATGCCCGACCCGAAGAAATCGCCGCTTGGGCCCGCGAGGACTGGACCATCGAGAACAACGTGCACTGGTGAGTCGGCCTGGGGCGCGGTGCCGGGATTACTCCCGGTCCGTTTCCCCAGGCCGCTCTCCGAACCCGGCGTGCCTGTCTCCAGGCACC
>NZ_JBEXHU010000059.1:0-7551 GCF_040608175.1 Micromonospora sp. NPDC005206 | reverse complement strand
CGCTCACGCAGCTCATCGTTGTACTTCTTCGGTGCGGGCATCGCTGGTGTTCCTCCCAGGTTTCGATGTCTCCATCAAACCCGGTGCGGGACAGACGTTCACGTCGGTGGACAGCCGTATCGGGATTCCCAGCAGCCTTGATAGGCGGGCGTAGGTGGTGCACCGCGTCTTTCAGGTGCGCAAGCGTGGCGATTCGCCGGCATGACCCGCCGTATCACCCGCGGCAAACCGGCACGCCGTCAAGCCCGCCGCACCTGCACCTGGACCTGATCAACCCCATCTCAAACACGCTTTAAGATCAAAAAGGGTGTTGAACGGTCGGGACGATGAGGCGGACGGGTTCGATGGTTTCGAGGTTCCCGATGGGTGAACCGCTCCAGGAGCTCAGTGGAGCAACCACTTTGTGGATCGTCGGTGTCAACCTTGATCTCATCTCGGGTTACACACTGTCGGGTGGCAGTGACCCGGACCGGTTCCTAACGGTGGGCGGCAGGCTCGTCCTCACTCCGACCGTCGAGGAACTGATTGAGGAACTCCCGGACTCAGGACAGCATTCGTTCCAGGACGATGAGCAACTCCTGACGTTCCGCCGGAAGGCGAAGCGAGCCTACGCACCTGATGCAACAGGAGGCGACGAGAGCGGATTGTACGATTTTGCCGCCACCCTGCGCGCGATTCGGGAGCGAGAGGTGCTGTACGCGCCGAATTCCGGAATGGCGGCCGATTGCCTCGGAGCCGCTCTGGATCTCGGCCGGCAGTACGGCGAGGACTCCCTCGGCTATCGATTAGCTCGCTTCGGCACCCTGGACCTGCTGTACCGGGCGGTCTGGGGTGAGCTGGAGGAGGAGGATCTCGACTACGTCGAGATTGAGGCCGCGTTCACGCGGCTGATCGACTGGATCGAAAGCACCGCCAGGTAGCGGAAACGGCAGGGTGGCCGGAACCTTCGGCCACCCTGCCGTCCTGATCTCCTGGCGTGCCCTGGTGTCACGGCCCCTTGCTGCCGCTGAGTCCACTGTTTCCCGGTGGGCTCAGCGGCAGCGACGTGCTGCAGGCGGGTGTGGGTGTCGCCGTTGCGATGAGCGGCGCGCCCCGCTACCACCCCCGCCCCGCTGCCCACGCTCAGGTGCGACATTGCGCGATCATCGGCTGTCGCCACGGCATCACAACTTCCGGATCGCGTTCCTGATCACGGCCGTCGCTGCGGCTTTGGGGTGGGGTTGGCCGCAGCGCGGGGCCGGTCCGGACGGTGACACCGCCCGGACCGGCCCCGCGCGACGACGCTCAACCGTCCAGGTCGCGCCGCGCCTGGGTGGCGGCGTCGAGGATCGCCTGCCGCTGTTCCTCGGTGTGCCGGCCGGCGGTGACCCACTCGGCCGAAACCTGCCGCACACGGTGGAGGAAGTGCCCGTGGCTGGCGAACGGTGCCTCGGCCCAGACCCGGTCGAGGAAGGTCTCGCCGTTCTCGTCGCGTACGCCGTCGTTGGGCACTCCGGACCCGACCGTGCCGAAGACCACATCGGGCTCGATCCGCTTGACGTACGGGTGGTAGGCGTTGAACTCGCCGGGCACCGGGTCGGAGATGTAATACGGCGCCAGCGTGTAGCCGTGCGTGGTGAAGCGCATCGGCACGTCGGTCGATTGGATCGAACTGGCCAGATCGCCGTTGAGCTTGAGGTCGCGATAGAAGCTGAACTCGCGGTAGCTCGGCGTCGCGTCGCGGACCACCATCAGGGTCGGGCCATACATGATCGACTGGACCGACTTGTCGTCGAGGGCCTTCTCCACCCGGAAGCTCATCGGCATGTCGATGTCGATCGTGTCGCCGCGGTTCCAGCGCCGGTCGAGGGTGACGTAGCTGCCGGGCTCGGCCTCCAGCCGCTGGCCGCGCCCGTTGACCCGTACCGTGTAGCCCTGCGTCGCCCACGCCGGCACCCGCAGCCGGACCTTCAACCGCCCGCCGCCCTGCTCGAAGCGGAGCCGGCTCGACCCCTCGGTCGGGTACCGCGTCTCCTGGGTGATGACAAAGCCCCGGTCGCGCCAGGTGAGGGTCGAGGCGATGAAGAGGTTGACATAGAGCGTCGACTCGTCGGCCGAATGGAAATAGATGGTCTCCTGGTACTTGGTGTGGCTCTCCAGGCCGGTGCCGTTGCAGCAACTGCCGTTGCTGCCGTACCGGCTGTATTCGACGGTGTTGCCGATCCGGCGGGAGCGGCCCGGCCACATGTTCTGGTGGTACGTCACCTCCGTGCTGGTCACGCTGTCCACGTCCCGCCGCGAGCTGAGGATCTGGTTGTGCAGGGCCTTCTCGTAGAAGTCCATGTAGGCCGGATCCGGGTCGTGGAAGAAAAGGTTCCGGGTCAGCCGCAGCATGTTGTAGGCGCAGCAGGTCTCGGCGTGTCTCGGGTCCGACGATGAGGTGAATCCGGCGGTGATGACGCCGCGCGGGCCGAAGTGTTCGCTCCGGCCGGCGCCGCCGTTGCTGAAGGTGCGGTGCGGCACCACCATCGACCAGAAGTGCTTGGCCGCGACGTGGAAGTCCCGGTCCCCGGTCCGCTCGAAGATCCGCAGGTAGCCGATGTTCGGCGCCATGTACTGGTTGGCGTGGCGCCCGTTGAGCTCGTCCCGCTCAGCAAGGGAGGCGTCGAAGAGGGTGGTGAAGGTGAAAGCCTTCGCCGTCGCCAGGTACTGCGCCCGCTTCTTGGAGCCGTGGGCCAGCGCCGAGAGTTCCGCCATCACCTCGTTCATCGACCCGGCCTCGCCCGCGCTGTAGATGTTCCACATTCGATCTAGCTCATCCTGGCTGTACCGGCTGAGCCGCTGGTGGGCCCAGTCGCCCATCCGGAAGGCGATGTCGAGGGCCTCCTCGTTGCCGGTCAGGTGGTACGCGTTGAGCAGCCCTCGCATGATCTTGTGGCAGGTGTACCAGACCGCCCAGACCGCGTTCGGCCCGCTGTTGGGCTGCAGTGTCGGCGGCTCGAGGCGGCTGAACTGGCCCTCCGGGAACGCGGCCAGGAAACCGCGGTAGCTGGTGCCGATGATCCTCGCGTCCCGCCGGTTGCCCGAGTGGTCGCTTGCGGTCTCGCCGTCGGTGTCGAAGCGGTACCAGGCGACCAGGTCCGCCGGGGACGCGGCCGGGGCCGACGCCTGTTCAGCGGCGAGCGCCTGCACCTCGGTCCCGCTCAGCGCCCGACGATAGATCCGGAAGTCGTCGACCGACGTGTTCAGCAGCGGATCGTTGTTGCTCTGCCCGCGCCCGATCCAGTTGTTGCCGGTCGCACCGAGGCTCGCCGGGGTGAGCGTGATGGCGGCCGTGCCGGCCTCGACCCCGTCGACGTAGAGCCGACCGGTGCCGTCCGCGGCGGAGAGGGTGACCGCGACGTGCGCCCACTGACCGACTGGGACGGGAACGTTGTCGCCGGTGATCCGCTGCTCGGCGCTGGTGCCGCTGTTGGTGATCGCGAAACGCGGACCGGGGTTGGTCGCCGAGACCCGCGCGGTCAGCGAGAGGTGGACGTTGGCACCCGTGCCGAAGCTGAAGATCTTGGCGTTGTTCTGCGCCGCCACGAGGTTCACCCAGGCCGTGATGGTGACGTCCGCGACGTCCGCCAGGATGCCCGCGGGCAGCAGGACGTACTGGTTGGGGTGCGGGTCGCTGAGCCGTACCGCCTTGCCCGAACGGCCCGGCACCCGACCCACCGGCCGGGCGTCCAGCGCCCGTTGACACTTGCCCAGTTCCTCGACCAGGTAGTCCAGCTTGTCGAGGAAGACCTCCTCGCCGGTGTCGGCCCAACATTGCGACAGCATCGTCAGGTAGTGGCCGGTGAAGTGGCCGCGCAGCAGGTGGTTTGGGGTGTCCCAACCGCCCGGCCAGGTCCCGGGAGCGGACAGGCCGGCGTTGACCCGGAACAGGTGCAGCATGCGGTCCGGCCCGTCGAAAACACCGCCGGTGCCGGGGTAGTTCCGGGCGTAGTTGAGCATCCGGTCGCGCTTCTGCCGGAAGATGCCGTCGCGCAGAGCGACCTGGTTCAGCGCGAAGGGCTTGACCCGCCAGTTGGCGGCCTCCCAGCCCGGCCGTGGGTGTTTGCTTCCGGCGCCGCCTCGGTCGCCGGGGGTACCGCGCGAACCGATTGCGGGCGCGGTTGGCGCGAGGGTCATCGCGGCCGGGGCGGCGGCCGCCAATGCGCCAATGCGCAACAGGTTCCGCCGGGAGAATTGCTTGCTCACGTCACTCTCCTTGTTCTGGGCTGTGACCAGCTCGCTGGCCGGGACGGGACATACCGGCCACCCCGCCGCCAGAAAGGAAATGTTCGCGCTAACATCGCGGCGCATTGGGTGACGGCTTGGCAGACGATGGCGGGGAATTAGCTCAGGCGGGACGGAGTCTTGCCGGTGGTGAGAGCGCTACTGCCGTGCGTGCTCCCCATGTTAGCGATCACTTGGACACGGTCAAGAGGTCTGTGCGCGTCGATGGCCCCGCCCGTCGTTGCCACCCCACCCCGACGGCACCGGTCCCGTTCGACCGGCCCCCATCCGTTGCTCTTACTCAGGAAGGGCAGGTCGCTGACGTACGCGGTTCCGCTCGGATTCGCCGGCGGAACGAACACCCGTACCGCTTCCTCGACATGCACCGGGCGCCGCATCGCACACGATTTTCCCCAGGTCCCCCACATGCGGCGCGTCGGCTCCACGCCGTACGCGAGACCGTCGCCAAGTCCCACCTAACCGAGGAACTCGGCCCGATGCTCGTCGCGTTCTTCCTGATCTCCTCGCTCGGCCTGGCCACCATCGCCCTCGACCTGATCGGGATCGGGCCCACCCAGCTCGCCGCCCAACTCAGCGGGACACGCGGCGGAACTGCGCTGCTCGCCGCGTACGTCACGGACGCCGGGGTCTGGGTCATCAGCCTGCTCGTGATCGGCCTCGTGATCCTCGGATACCGCTCATACCGATCCACCGAGACCCGACGCCTCGTGGCGGTCCTATGGGATGTGGGCACCTTCTGGCCGCGCACCGTCCACCCGTTCGCACCCCCCTGCTACGCCGCCCGAGCCGTGCCCGAACTGACCAAACGGGTCACCGCCCTCGCCGCACAAGGCCCAGTCGTCATCTCCGCGCACAGCCACGGCTCCGTCCTCGCCGCAGCCACCGTCCTGCAACTGCCACCTGCCGCCCTGCGCAGAGTGGCGCTGCTGACCCACGGCAGCCCACTGCGCCGCATCTACGCCCGCCTCTACCCTGCCTACCTCGGCGAGCACGTTCTGCGCGACATCGGCGAACGCCTCGACTGGCGATGGCACAACCTCTGGCGAGACACCGACCCGATCGGCGGACCCATCTTCGACCACCACCGCGGCGCCCAGCGGCCATGCGACAACCCGGCCGCCAGCTCGGTCGATGTCCGACTCCGCGACCCCCGCGCCCTCACCATCGACCCAGCGGACACCGTCCCACCGCCGGTCGAACGCCACTGGCCCTACCACACCGACCCCCACTACCGGGCCGCCATACAGGAGCTCGTCGACCGAACCAACCACCACGGCACCGAACACGGTCTTGAGATGCATGAGCTCACCGCAGCACTGACGCCGCTGCCGCAGGAGCCGGTCGTCTTGCCGACCCGCACCCGCGAAAGCCCCGACTCTTCGCCGGCGGCGTCGCCGAACATGCGTGGACCTTCCTTCACGCGCCGCGTCGCCGTTTGGTGGCGATTTTGTTGGCCACGGCGTCGGCGGCTTCCCGGTGCAGCCGCTTGACCACGCTTTGGGTAGGTGCTCGGGTGAGTGAACCCCTGTTCTCCCAGCCCAGGACCGCACCCGGAGCACACGAACCCCGGTTTGCGACCGACGGTCGGCCACGATGACCCGCGCTGGCATCGGTTGACCCGGATTGACATCCGCTGGAGGCACAAACCGCGCCCATCACGCAAGATCATGTGTGCGGCCCGCTCCACCGGTCCGGGAGCCGCCCGCCAGCAGGAGCGCGCCTTGGCGGCAACCCTCCGCGGGCTTCGAGCGCTGGCTCAGGTCACGACGCGGACACCGGGCCAGCGTTCGGCGGGGCGGTAGCGGGCGAGTCGTTGCCGGGAGATCTCCGGGCTGACCCTGGTTAGGTTGCGCCGCCACACCCCGTCGAGCAGGTCGTCGAGGCCGTGCGGTGCGCAGACCACGATCTGGTCGTGCGCGTCGAGGCGTACCGCCACGGCGGTGGCGTACTCGGGCCAGGTGGCGACCTCGTCGGCGATGGTGCGCAACGGGGGCGCCGGGCCGCCGCCGAACTTCGCGGGATCCTGCAGTGCGGCGAGCAACCAATCGTGACGACGTGGGCCATGGTCGGCAAGTTCTCGCCCGGTCGACTCGGGGCGCTCCTCAGCCAGGCAATGATCCTTGAGGGTGGCGGGTCGCTGTTGGCGATGGTGCTGGCATCGACGCGTAAGCAGCTCGTTGTGCTCACGAACGGTCGGCTGATATTCCTTTCGCAGACGCAGTTGAGCTCGTAGGCCTCGGTTGGCGGGTAACCGCGTATCCGGATCTGCCGCGTTGCGCGTGCGTCGCCGCCGGTTTCTCACACCTGGGCGCGCATGACGGTGGCGATCGGGATGCGGGCGGCGCGGATGGCGGGGATGAGGCCGCCGAGCAGTCCGCCGACCAGGCCGGCGATGACTCCAGGCTGTCCAGGACCAGCCACCCGGTCGCGTCCGATGCGACCTGCCCAAACAATGCGGGCTGATGGCGTAGCACGCTCAGATCGGCGATCGCTTCGCCGCCGTCGGCGAGCATCACCGCCAGATCGACGGCGACCCGGCCCGGCTCATGGACCGGGCGTCGCTGCCGCAACCCGGCCAGCGCATCAGCAAAACCGCTGGCCACCCCAGTCACCTCGGCGATGTCGGCCAGCAGGCGGGCACCAGCGTGACCGACCACGCCCCGACCCCCACCAGAGACCGCAAGCTTGGGACGCATGCCGGTACGCTGCACCTTGAAAGTGCCTTCCGTGATGGACGGATGAGACCCTAAGGGACGTCTCGTAACCCCGGTGTCTGTCCGCTGAGGACGATCATCAAGGATGCCTGGGGTGCAGGTGATCACCGCGGCGCACCCTGAGTGGATCTTCCCGTTCACGGGGCTGCAGCCCGCCCAGTTCCGCAAGCTGGTCCGTCTGGTCACCGAGCGGGGCGGTGCCACGATCGCTGATGGCCGGCCCGGCCGGCAGTGGGCCCTGGACCTCGCCGACCGGGTGCTGCTGGTGGCGACCTATTGGCGCACGAACCTGACGATGCGCCAGATCGGCCCGCTGTTCGGGGTGTCGCACTCGGCAGCGCACCGGGTCATCGACGCCCTCGGCCCGCTGCTGGCACTGGCGCCGGTGCGCCGGCGGCCGGTCGAGCAGATCGCCATCGTCGACGGCACCCTGATTCCCACCCGCGACCACCGCCTGGCCGCCCGGTGCAAAAACTACCGGTACTCGACGAATCTGCAGGTCGCCATCGACGCCTCCACCCGCCTGGTCATCGCCGTCGGCGACCCACAGCCCGGCAACCGCAACGACACG
>NZ_JBEXHU010000058.1:0-7758 GCF_040608175.1 Micromonospora sp. NPDC005206 | reverse complement strand
GAGACCAGCAACAGACAGCATGCTCTTACGAATGATCGTGTTCATGAGAGGTCAGCTCCTTCAGGGGGGTAGACACCCACACGCCCGCTCCGGGGGAACGGCGGCGCGCAGGGTGCGAGCACCTCGTCCGGCGCTTCAACTGCAAGGGGGGAAAGTCTTCAACGTCGGCGGCCTACGGGCGGGGGCTCGTGGCGCCGGGTCTGTGTGTAACGACCGCCGGGCCGGGGGCATTCCGGGGGGTGGCCCATCCATCGGCACCCGGTGAGCGGGGGCTCCGTTCCAGCGGCCCCCGGGTGAGGGGGTGCTGGTGCGGTCGGTCAGGGGTCTGCAACGACCGGCCACCTGCGGGCATTCCAACCCGGGCCCGGCCGCCATCCCAACCCTGCGGGGGCGGGGTGCCGGGCCGTGGTGCTGTGACCGTCAGGGTGTGTAACGACCCCCGGCCCGCCACGATTCCACCCCACGAGTGCAGCCGGTCACAGGCCGGAGTCACCCGATACCGGACATTCGACGCGGAGATTGCCGGCTGTCGCGGGCTCAACTCGACCCGGCTGGGGTTGATCGACTCGGTATCACCGATATCGGGCCATCCGGCCGCCCGGGACACCGCGGCATCCCCGAAATCGCCGACGTCCTCGAAATCGCCGACAACGCTGACATCGCTGACACGCTGACATCGAGTCGACCACCGCGAACGAGGATCAAGCGAACCCCGGGGGCGAGGTGGTCAACGAGCGATATACCTCAGAGGCATATTTATGCCTCACAGGTATACCGCCCACAACAACGACCACCCCCGCGAGAGCGGCGGGGCCGCGTCCACGGCAAGACCGAAATCCCGCCGGACGGGGCTTGCCCGAAGCCGCGCACGGGTCCGAACGGACGGCGACCACCGACGGGGTGGGGCCCGCCGTGCCCGGCGCAGGGATCAAGCCTGACCGCCCGGAGCCGGGCACGGCGGGCCCCACCCCGCACCAACCCGGCACAGCACCAAGACCTCAGCCACGACCGCGCACAAACCCGGCACACCAGCGCGACCCCGCCACGACCGGCGCAACCGCCGCGCGCCAAGCCTGATATTGCCAACGCCCGGACACCCAGCCGCCCGGACACCCAGCCGCCCGGACACCCAACCGCCCGGACACCCAACGCACCCGAAACAGCCACGCCGACAGCAGCGGAGAGAACGCCGTGAGCGACACCAGCACCGGCGAGCGTTACCCTGACACCATGCAGGCCGTCTCCCCCACCACGACCGGCGTGGCCTTCCTGGCCCGCCCGGGTCGCCCCGCCGTGGTGGCGCGGACGCTCGTCGAGCTGGGCGGTCCCACCCGGGGCGTGGTGGAGCTACCGGTACGGCTGATGTGGAACGCCGAGCGCACCTTTGACCTCGGCGACCCCGACCAGTTGCTCTGGATGTACGAGAACGTGCTTCGGGAGACCACCCGCGCCGAAGATCTGCGCGTCCTGATCAACGGGCGGACGTTGCGCCGGGTGTGGCGGCTGTTGAACCTGCCCCGGGGCGTACGCCAGGCGTGGGAGAGCCGGCACAGGGGCCTGCGCGCGGCGTGATCGCACCACACCTGCACGAGTTCTACCGCGAGGTGGCGCGGGTGGCGCTCGCCGCAGCCGGCCCGCACCGCTTCGTGTTGGGCGGCGGGGTGGCCTGGGCCGCGCACGGGCTGGTCGCCCGCCCCACCGAGGACGTGGACCTCTTCGCCGACGTGGAGGGCGCCGCGGCGGCGGCCTCCGCCGGGGTACGCGTGGCGCTGGAATTGGCCGGGTTCACGGTCAGCGACGCCGACCCGGACAGCGACCTCGCCGACCTGTTCGACGGGTACGGGCGGGACATGAAGGACTTCGTGGTGAGCCGCGACGGGCGGCAGATCCGGCTCAGCCTGGCCCGGCTCGACCGGCAGCAGAGCCCGGTGGTGATGGACCTCGGCCCGGTGATGGACGTCCGCGACCTGGTCGCGAACAAGGTCGCGGCGTTGGTCAACCGGCGGGAGGTTCGTGACTTCATCGACGTGGCGGCGGCGCTGGAGCACTACGACGTGACCGAACTGCTGGAGCTGGCCCGGCAGGTCGACCCCGCACTGGATCCGGCGGACGTGCGGGCCGCCGGACGGTACCTGGACCGGCTGCCCGACCAGCGCTTCGGCCGCTACGGCCTGGGCCCCGCGGACGTGGCCCGGGTCCGGCAGCGCCTGGCAACCTGGCCACGCTGACCCTGTTCGCTGACCGCGCCGACCGACCGTTGCGGGGGAATCGGCGGGAACGATGGGGCTGGCGTGGCAAAAGTGACCCTTGCTGGTTATGGTGCGCGAGGCGCCCACGAGGCGCGTCCACCCCATGGAAAGGCACCTCATGACCTCTCCCTCCGGCCCGTCGCGTCGCCAGGTGCTCGCCGCCGCGGCCGCGGCGGCGACCGCACCGCTGATCGCCGCCGCCCCCGCGCAGGCGGCCGGCGCGGCCCGGTCACGCACCTGGGACCTCACCCTCCTGGGCACGTCGGACACCCACGGCAACGTCTACAACTGGGACTACTACCGGGACGCCGAGTACGACGACAGCAAGCACAACGACATCGGCGTCGCGAAGCTGGCTACCCTGATCAACCAGATCCGCGCCGAGCGGCGCGGCAAGGCGACGCTGGTGCTCGACGCCGGCGACACCATCCAGGGCACGCCTCTGGCCACGTACTACGCCAAGCAGGAGCCGATCACCGCCACCGGGGAGAAGCACCCGATGGCCCGCGCGATGAACGTCATCGACTACGACGCGGTGACGCTGGGCAACCACGAGTTCAACTACGGGCTGCCGCTGCTGGACCTGTGGATCCGCCAGCTCGGTTTCCCGGCGCTCGCCGCGAACGCGGTCAACGCGAAGACCGGCAAGCCGGCCTTCCTGCCGTACGTCATCAAGAAGGTCTCTCTCGGTTTCGCCGCGCCGACCCTGCGGGTCGGCATCCTCGGCCTGACCAACCCCGGTGTGGCGATCTGGGACAAGGGCAACGTCGAGGGCAAGCTGCGCTTCGACGACATGGTCGCGACCGCGGCGAAATGGGTGCCGATCATGCGGGCCCGCGGCGCCGACCTCGTGCTGATCTCCGCGCACGGCGGTGACAGCGGCACCTCCAGCTACGGCCCGGAGCTGCCGAACGAGAACCCGGTCGCGCTGATCGCCCAGCAGGTGCCGGGGATCGACGCGATCCTCTTCGGCCACGCCCACAACGAGGTGGTCGAGCGGTTCGTCACCAACGAGCGGACCGGCGCCCAGGTGCTGCTCTCCGAGCCGTCGAAGTGGGGCCAGCGGCTCACCCGGATGGACTTCACCCTCGCTCGCGAGCGCGGCCGGTGGACCATCACCGGGAAGTCCGCCACCATGCTGAACACCAACACGGTGGTGGAGGACCCGAAGGTGCTAGCCGTCGTACGGGCGCAGCACCAGAAGACCGTGGCGTACGTCAACCAGGTCGTCGCGCAGTCCACGGTGGAGCTGTCCGCCGCGGAGTCGCGGTACAAGGACACCCCGATCCTGGACTTCATCAACCACGTGCAGACCGAGGTGGTCGGCGCGGCGCTGACCGGCACCGCGTACGCGGACCTGCCGGTGCTGTCGATCGCGGCGCCCTTCAGCCGGACCGCGGTCTTCCCCGCCGGCGACGTCAAGATTCGCGACGTTGCCGGGCTGTACGTGTACGACAACACCCTCGAGGCGGTCGTGCTCAGCGGCGCCGAGGTGCGTGCCTACCTGGAGTACTCGGCGCGGTACTTCCGCACCCTCGCGCCGGGCGCCCCGGTCGACACGGAGCAGATCAGCGATCCGGCGGTGCCGGACTACAACTACGACGTCTTCTCCGGCGTGGACTACGACATCGACATCTCCAAGCCGGTCGGGCAGCGGATCACGCGGCTGGTGCTGCCCGGCACCGACACTCCGGTGGCGGACAACGCGCAGTTCGTGGTGGCGGTGAACAACTACCGGCGCAGCGGCGGCGGCAACTTCCCCGGCATCGTCAAGACCCAGGTCTACAACGCGCAGCAGGAGATCCGTCAGCTGCTCATCGACTGGGCGCAGGCCAGGGGGACGATCGACCCGGCCGACTTCTTCCAGCCCAACTGGCGGCTGGTGCGCGAGGGCGTGCCGGTCTTCTGACCCAGGCGGGCCGGTCGGCGAACCGGTACGTACCGCGAACGGGCCGTGGGTGGCGACACCTGCGGCCCGTTCCGCGTTCTCAGCCCTGCACGTTCCAGCGGATGGGGTCCTCGGCCTTCTCCGGGCGGTCACGTCCCGGATCGGTCTCGGTCAGCTCAACCCGCTCCTCGGGGCGGACGGCGGGCGGCAGCTCCCCGAACCGGACGTGGCGCAGGAACGCGTACTCATCATCGGTGAACGGCTGCTCGGTCATCGGCGCACCCCCTGCTCCCCCGTCATTGTGTGGCGGTCGGAGCGACCCGCACCAGCAGTCCGGTCGGTGCGATTTCCCTGCCGTTCGGGTGCGGGCCGTCACCACCCGTAGGGCGTCCTAGGATACTGGGTGACCGGGGCGTTGCCGGCGAGCGACGGGTAGTCGATCCAGCACCGCGAGCGCCGCCCGGACCGACCGGCGCGCCAGCATCTCATCGAAGCTCGCCCGGCCCTGACAGAACTGAACGAACATCCGCCACCCCGGCGGGGTCGCCAACAGAGCGTGGAACGCCTCCGGGCGGCGGGTGAACAGCTCCAGCAGGCGGTACCCCGCCCGCATCGACGGCACCAGACGCTCGGCCACCGCCCGCTCGTACCCCGCCAGGTCGCCGTCGGCGACCGCCGCCCCGGCCAGCTCGCCCGAGCGCAGCGCGAAGCTGATGCCCTCCCGGCTCCACGGCTCCAGCAGCCCGGCCGCGTCCCCCACGACCAGCACCCGGCGGTGCCGCAACGGCGAATCCTCGGTACGGCAGCGAGTCAGGTGACCTGAGTCGTGCTCCGCCGGCAGCCCGCTCAGCCCCAACCGGTCGACGAACCGCCGCAGGTAGTCCCGCGTCCCCTCCCCCGCGCCCCGGCCCGCGATCACACCGACGGTCAGTCGATCGCCCTTGGGAAAGACCCACGCGTACGAGCCCGGCATCGCGCCCCAGTCCAGCAGCAGCCGCCCCCGCCACCGCTCCTGCTCCGCTGGCGGCACCGGCACCTCCAGCTCCAGCCCCAGGTCCACCTGCCGGTAGCGGACCCCCACGTGCCGGGCGGTCACCCCGGAGGAGCCGTCCGCGCCGATCACCGCGTGGGCCGTGATCGACGTGCCGTCGGCCAGTCGCAGGCGTACCACCTCGGGGTCCTGTTCGATCGCGCGAACCGCCACCCGCTCCCGCATCTGCGCGCCGGCGGCGACCGCGGCCGCGCGCAGCCGGTCGTCGAACTCCTCGCGGCGCACCATGGTCACCACCGGACTGCCGTGCCGGCGGGTGAACTCACGGCGGCCGTCGCGGGTGAACGTCACCCGGGTCACCCGGTCGTGCGCGGGCACCTCGATCCGGTCCCGCACGGCGGCCAGTGAGGTGCCGATCAGGCCACCGCCGCAGGTCTTGTAACGCGGGTGCTCGGCCCGCTCGACAACCAGGGTGCGGACGCCGGCGCGGGCGGCGGCATGGGCTGCGGAGAGGCCGGCGGGGCCGGCGCCGATGACGACGAGATCCCAGACGATCACGGGTGCAGCCTAGGGCACGTCCGCCATCCGGCCCGGCCGCGGCGCATCCCGCGGGCGGCGCCGACCGCCCGATCGGGTGGGCATCTTCGGTCACGCAGGGGGTAACCGGCGCAGCGCAACCGTCTGCGCAGGGGCGGACGAGCCAAGGAGGATGTCATGCAGCAGGTGCAACTGTCTGAGGTCGAGCAACGGGTGTACCAGGCGGTCACCACGCTCGAAGCGCGCGGCCAGGTACCATACCCGGACCTGATCGCCGAAGAGTCCGGGCTGGCCCAGGAGCAGTTGGACGCACCGCTGCACCTGCTCACCGAGAAGGGCCTGCTGCACCGCGAGGACTCACCGATGGCGGGCCTCGACTTCGGGCCCCGGTTCTGCGCGCGCCAGATGGCGTGACCCGCGGTACGGCCCTCGACGATTCGCCCCCCGGTGACCGGGGTAGCGGTCAGAAGTGATGATCGACGGTCAACGGGGGGCACGATGACAGCGGCGCGCTCGCCGCAGCCGGTCGACCCGGCGGAGAACCGACGACGCTGGCAGGCCGTCGGCGTCGGGCTGGTCGCCGCGTTCATGACGCTGCTCGACGTGAGCATCGTCAACGTTGCCGTGCCGTCCATCGACCGTGCGCTGCACGCGTCCCCGAGCGACCTGCAGTGGGTCCTCTCCGGGTACGCGCTCACCTTCGGCCTGGTGCTGGTGCCCGCCGGCCGCTTCGGTGATGCCCGTGGCCGGCGCAACGCGTTCGTCTTCGGCATCGTGCTGTTCACCGTGACCAGCGCCCTGGCCGGTCTGGCCACCTCCCCGGCATGGCTGGTCATCGCCCGTCTGCTTCAGGGTGCCGCCGCAGGCGTGGTGAACCCCCAGGTGATCGGGCTGATCCAGCAACTGTTCCGGGGGCCCGAACGGGCCCGCCCGTTCGGGGTGCTCGGCGCCACCATCGGTATCTCCACCGCGGTCGGGCCGCTGCTCGGCGGTCTGCTCATCGCGATCGGCGGCGAGGAACACGGGTGGCGGTGGGTCTTCTTCGTCAACGTGCCGGTCGGCATCGTCGCGGCGATCCTCGGCTGGCGCCTGCTGCCCGGCCGGCCCGAGGGCCAGCCGGACCGGCGCCGACTCGACCCGGTGGGCGTCCTGCTGCTCGGCGTGGGCGTGGTGCTGATCCTGCTGCCGCTGGTGCAGGAGCAGCAGTGGCGGACCCCGTGGAAGTGGGCGCTCATCCCGGCCGGCCTGGTGGTGCTGGTTGCCTTCGGGCTCTGGGAGCGGTGGTACGCGCGGCACCGCGAACCGTTGTTCGACCTGCGGTTGTTCAGCTTCCAGTCGTACACCCTGGGGTCGCTCATCGCTCTGGTCTACTTCGGTGGCTTCACCGCGATCTTCTTCATCTTCACCCTCTTCCTGCAGAACGGCCTGGGCTACAGCGCGCTCGTCGCCGGCCTCGCCATCACGCCGTTCGCCCTCGGTTCGGCCGCGGCGTCCGCGCTGGGCGGACGCATCGTCAACCGCTTCGGCCGACCGCTCGTCGCCATCGGCCTGCTCGGCGTGGTGATCGGGCTGGCCGCGACGGTGGTCGCGCTGCGCCTCGCTCCGGACGCCCCGGCGCCCTGGGTCACCGCCGCTCCGCTGCTCGTCGCCGGCGTCGGCAGCGGCCTGGTGATCGCACCCAACCAGACCCTGACGCTCGCCCAGGTACCGGTACCCCAGGCGGGCAGCGGCGCCGGCATGCTCCAGACCGGTCAGCGGATCGGCGCCGCCGCCGGCATCGCCGCCGTCGGCTCGATGTTCTTCTCGTCGCTGGCCGACAACCACGGCAACTGGACCAAGGCCTTCGAATACTCGCTCACACTGGCCACCGGGATCATCGCGCTCGCGCTGATTGCCGCGCTGATCGACATCCTGCGCACGCGCAACCACACCAGGGACTGACAACCCGAGGGGTACGCCACCAGCGGCCGGTCGTGGGTATGCCGCTGGCCGGCACCCGGGTGGGGTGCCGGCCAGCGGTCGATGTCGTGCGGTGGTGCGGTGGGTCAGCTGTTCCAGTGCTGGGCGACCAGGTCGGTGGCCTGCTGCTCCCA
>NZ_JBEXHU010000057.1:0-7971 GCF_040608175.1 Micromonospora sp. NPDC005206 | reverse complement strand
GGTCACCAACATCGCCGCCGCCAACCGCCACCACGCCCGCGACAGCAACCGACCACTGGCCCTACTCGGCATCACCTGACGACTTTGCCGGGGCCTTGCCCAAGCCGCTCATCCTCCCCGCCCTGGCCCGGCATTTCCCAACGACGTGCCTCGACGCTTGCTACCCAGTCCGGCGAAAGCCAGCTCTACCAACGTCGAACAGACAGGCCCGGCCGATCTGACCGGGCCCGGCGTTTCGGACGCCGTGCCCAGCCACAACCGCACCCAGCTACGCTGAACGCCCGATGACAATTACCTCACCCAAACACCCGATCCATGAGGTTGCACCCTTCACGGTCCAGTCCGTTCGCGCGCAACGGCGGCCGCCAGCTCCCGGGATGACGGTTGGGCTTGCGGGTGGTGTCCGGCTGCATTGGTAATCGCGCGCTGGGGCAGCGGAGTCGGACCAGATCGGAAAGCCCCACGCATCGACTAGAACGCCAGGGCGTCGCGATCTGACTACCAGGATGAAACCTGCCGATCAGTCCAGTGTGGAGGGCTTATCGCCCGGCAGTTCTTTATGGACCATATCGGTCGTCAAGCCACACCGGGTCGCCGACGGCAACACGGCCCGGCTCGACCGTCGAGCCGTAAACCCCGAGGCAGACCTGGCGCTCGCGGGCGATCGCCCGCAGGATCGCCCGATTACGCCGCGTTGTCCCAGGCTCGATGTTCACCATGACGCATCGCTTGTCGCGCTGATCGACCCGCATTCGCATGCCGCCGACGCGCAGCATATGGCCGACCCACGCTTCCTCGGGAAAGGCCTCCTCGCCGAGTGTGTCGATCAGCAGGTTGGGTCGAAAACGCAGGACATCCAGTTCAGCGCCAACCAACGCCCCGATGCTGGCGCAGGCCTGGGTCGATATGACAGACAGCGGCATGGCGTCGAAGACCCCGCGATCCTGCTTGATGACGCGTACCCCCTCGCCCAGCTGCCCGGCCAGCACCGGATCCACGACGTCGAACTCATCGCCGGACGGTGTACGCACCAGCACGCCGGACGCATCGGGCCGGTCCGGCTCGACGAACGATGGGTGGTAGGCGCTCATATCCGGGCGTTCCCGGATTGTGAGCCAGGGAAAGCCGCTGCGGACCATGCCGTCGCGAATGAAGGCCCAGCGGCGATCGCCGGCCAGGCCTTTCCAGGACACGTCGACCTCGTGCAGGGCCTCAGCGCCCATCGACTTGACCGGGTAGCGCCACAGCGCGGCGACCCGGCCCACCTGCCCGCCGCCCTCGGCGCGGTCACGCTGTGACATCTGATGGTGTGCAGCCACCGGCCACCTCCTGGATCAGAGGCACCCTTTTCCCCATGACCGAGGTCGAGCGTGGCGGACTGAGTCCGTCGCAGCGCCTCTCGACGCTCGGCCTGCGCCACCGTACAGCGCATCTGGTACGTCCCGCTACCGAGGCAGATCTAGGTTTGCTCGACCAGAGGGCGCTGTCAACATTCAGCGCGGTCACGTGGTGAGCTTCATGCGATGCCGAGCAGGCGGGCCGGCTCGCCTGAGCCTCTATGGTCGGGCGGCGCTGACCAGCCAGAAAGAGCCCCGCAGTTGCACGCCATCGGCTTTCTCGTACGGGCGTAGCGCGGCCGTCACCGACTCAAGCGCCTGGGCGGTGGCGCTTTGGTCCGCGTCGCCGAGAAGAAACCGGACAGGACCAGTACCGAGGAAGGGGACTGCCCCCGGTTCGGTTGACTCCTGACCTGTGAGGACGTGTTCCTCGCTGGAAGGATGTCTGTCATGCCGAAAGCGTTTCCCCTGGAGTTCCGCCGTGATGTCGTCGCGGTAGCCCGCAAGGGCGAGGCCCCGATCGCTCAGATCGCGAAGGACTTCGGGATCTCCGAGGCGTGTCTGCACCGCTGGCTCAAGCTCGCCGACGTCGAGGACGGCGTGCGGCCCGGGACCACCAGTTCCGAGTCAGCGGAGCTGCGCGAGTTGCGAAGGCGTAACAAGGTCCTGGAGCAGGAGAACGAGATCCTGCGTCGGGCCGCGGCGTACTTCGCCAAGGAGATCTCCCCAAATGATGTACCCGCTGGTCGGTGACCTGGCCGCGGACGGGATCCCCGTCGCGGTGACCTGCCGGGTGTTGGGGTTCAGCAAGCAGGCCTACTACGCGTGGCGCGCTAATCCGGTCTCGCAGCGGGACTGGGACGACGCGCACCTGATCAACACCGCCCTGGACATCCACGCCGATGATCCGGCGTTCGGGTACCGGTTCATCGCCGACGAACTACCCGCCCACGGCATCACCGCCGGCCCGAACAGGGTGGCCCGGCTGTGCTCACAGCAGCGCATCTGGTCAGTGTTCGCCAAGCGCAAGGGCCTCACCCGGCGGGCTGGGCCGCCGGTGCACGACGACCTGGTCCGACGTCGCTTCACCGCCGACGCCCCGAACCGGCTGTGGCTGACCGACATCACCGAACACCCCACCGCTGAGGGCAAGCTCTACCTCTGCGCGATCAAGGACATGTACTCCGGCCGGATCGTCGGCTACTCCATCGGCACCCGCATGAAGGCCTCCCTGGCCGTCTCGGCGCTGCACAACGCAATCCGACTACGGGACCCGGCCGGCACCGTGGTGCACTCCGACAGAGGTAGCCAGGGCGGATTCAACTGGTCGTCGCAACACCTCGATCGTGCAGGAGGATGTTGTGGCGCAAGGAAGGGCGCGTGCGGCGATTCTGGCTGGTCGGCCGCCGCTTCGGTCACCTGGCCGGCCTCCGGTCAATCGGCGTGAGGAACGGCAACGGTTCTGGCGGCTGATCGCCGAGGGGCTGTCGAGCGAGGACGCCGCCGTCGCGTGCGGTGTGTCAATGCCGTTGGGGCCGCGGTGGTTCCGCGAGGGTGGCGGTATGCCGTCGATCAGCCTGGACCCGTCGTCTGGCCGCTACCTGTCGTTCGCCGAGCGGGAGGAGATCGCCGTGCTGCGTGCCCAGGAGCGCGGAGTGCGGGAGATCGCCCGCCATCTGGGGCGGTCCCCGGCGACGATTTCGCGGGAGCTGCGGCGCAACGCGGCCACCCGTGGCGGCCGGTTGGACTACCGGGCCTCGGTCGCGCAGTGGCACGCCGACCGCCAAGCGAGCCGGCCCAAGGTGGGCAAGCTCGCCGCGAATGACCGGCTGCGGCAATATGTGCAGGAGCGGCTGGCTGGCACGGTCTGCGCTCCGGACGGCAGCGGGGTTGAAGGACCGCAGGTCCGCTGGATCGGGCGTCGTCACGGGCGTCGTCAGGACCGGCGCTGGGCGACGTCATGGAGTCCGGAGCAGATCGCCAACCGGCTCCCGGTCGACTTCCCCGAGGACGAGACGATGCGGATCTCGCACGAGGCCATCTACCAGGCCCTGTACATCCAGGGCCGCGGCGCGCTGCGCCGCGAGTTGACGGCCTGTCTGCGCACCGGTCGTGCGCTGCGGGTGCCCCGGGCCAGGACCCGCGGACGCGGGAAGAAGTTCGTCACCGAAGAAGTGATGATCAGCGCGCGGCCTGCCGAGGCCGAGGACCGGGCCGTGCCCGGACACTGGGAAGGCGATCTCATCATCGGCTTGGACAGCTCCGCGATCGGGACGCTGGTCGAGCGCACCACCCGGTTCACGATGCTGCTGCATCTGCCCCGGATGGACGGCCACGGCCAGGGCCCACCGGTCAAGAACGGCCCGCCGCTTGCCGGGCATGGCGCCGAAGCAGTCCGCGACGCGATCGCCACCACGATCACCACGCTGCCCAAGCAGTTGCGCCGGTCGCTGACCTGGGACCAAGGCGCGGAGATGGCCCAGCACGCCCAGCTACGCGTCGACACGGGCATTCCGGTCTTCTTCTGCGATCCCCACAGCCCGTGGCAGCGCGGAACCAACGAGAACACTGTGAGTCTGTTGGTGGCCCGGGAGGGTCAGACCGGCAGGCTGGTGCCGGCTGCATGAGGTGACTCTCGAGAACACTGGCCACCGGCAGGTGTGCCTTGCGTTGGACCCGTCCCTCGAGCAGCCGACACCGGCCTGACCCACTCGTCTTGGCTTGATCAGGAGCTTGTCCGCCCGCAGGCGTGACTCCTCACAGTGCTGCCGCGACAGGTGACCTCTCCCAGGTCGGCGTCGACCGCGCTCGCCCTCGGGAAGGACAACCGGATGGTAATGCTGGCAGAGCACTACGACTTCGTCATCGGTGGTGACCTCGACCGCGACACGATCGACCTGGCCATCCTCGACACGGTCACCGGCGGGGTCCGTGGCCACCTCGCCGACCGAGCGGATGGACTCGGCTATCTGCGGCTCTTGGCCTGGGCCCGCGAACACGCGCCCGGCCGTCGGGTCTGGGCGCTGGAGGGCACTGGCAGCTTCGCCGCCGGACTGGTCATGGTCTTGGCCGAGGCAGGCGAAGACATCGTGGAGATCACCGGTGGAAAGCGATCCCGCGGCGCGAAGAACGACCGTATCGACGCAGTCCAGGCCGCTCGAACCGCATTGGCCCAGGAAGACCAAGCCGCGCCCCGTGAACGGGGCCTGCGTGAGGCGCTGCGTCAGATTCTCGTTACCCGGCAGGCGGTCCTGGTCAGCCGAACCAAAGCGATCAACGAACTCAAGAGTCTGATCGTGGTCGCGCCCGAGCATCTACGCGCACAGTTGCGAGGGCTTCGATTGATCAAGCAACTGGACCGCGTCGAACAGCTCCGCAGCCCCCGCTGGCGCGAGCGTCGAGCACCGGATCACGATTCTGACCCTGCAGTCGATCACCGCCCGGATCCGGTTCCTACTCGCCCAGACCGCCGAGCTCGACCCCGAGTTGCTCGCCCTCGTCAAGAGCCACCCCGCGGGCCCGGTCCTGCTCGCCGAGCCCGGCGTCGGTCCGGTCGTCGCCGCCCAGCTGCTGGTGAGCTGGTCGCACCGCGGCCGGGTCCGCAGCGAGGCCGCGTTCGCCACCCTCGCCGGCGCTGCCCCTCTGGAGGCCAGCAGCGGGCAACGCACCCGCCACCGGCTCAGCCGCGGCGGGGACCGTGACCTCAACCGCGCCCTCCATACGATCGCGATCACCCGCCTACGCTGCCACCAAGAGTCACGCGACTACGAAGCCAACCGCACCGTGCAGGGCAAAACCCACCGCGACGTCCGTCGCAGCCTCAAACGCATTCTTGCCCGCCGGCTCTACCGCCGCATCCAAGCCGCGACCCGCCAGCCGACACCCTCCATCAACCTCGCGCACGGCGCTTGACAAACATAGGAGCGTCCAACGGCCTGCTGCGCCAATACTTCCCGAAGGGAACTGACCTTAGTAGACACAGCGTCGACGACCTGACGGCCGTCGCTCACGCGCTCAACAGCCGCCCTCGCAAGACACTCGGATGGCGAACTCCCGCAGAAGCCCTCAACGATCACCTACTATCAATCCAAACAAGCGGTGTTGCGACGACCCCTTGAACCCGGGCAGTTCCGGTCGAAAAAGTTCGTCAAAGCGTTGCGGCGCAACGGCTTGACCGGCTCGATGGGCCGCGGCGGCGCCTGCGGCGACAACGCCGCGATGGAATCGTTCTTCGCCCTGCTGCAACGCAACGTCCTAGACCGGCAACGCTGGCAGACCCGCCACTAGCTGCGCTTGGCGATGGTGACCTGGATCGAACGAACCTACCACCGCCGCCGACGGCAACGACGCCTCGGCAAGCTCACACCGATCGAGTTTGAGACAATCACCAGGCCCGCACACGCGGCCTGAACCACTCAACCCCGCGAGTCAACCAGACCCGGGGCAGTCCCACCAGTACGCCGTCGACGTCGAACAGTACGGCAGTGCCGCGGTCGGGGTCTCCGCTGATGCGAGCGAGGGAAGTCATGGTTACGCAGCCCCGTCTGCCGTTTGAGTCGTGCGGCGCATCTGCTCGATGACGTTCACAGTCTGCGCCGTGAGTTCGTGGATGAGCCGGGCTGCTGGTCGGACTTCCCGGACGAGCTCAACCGATTGGCCGGCGTAGAGGGCCATGTCCGCCAGGTCGCCGGTCATGCCGGGTAGGGGGATCAGATCCTCGTACCGGTAATGGGCCTGGCCTGCGCTGTCGAAGGCTACGACGTCGCCTTCGTCCGGGCGCCCTGGCGCTGAGAGTGAACCGGCTAGTTCCCACCGTTGCAGGGTTGGATTCCGCAATGCGCGGTGCGCGGCGTCGGGCCATCCTCCGTCGAAGCAGCGGGTATGGACGGTGTCCTCGGCGGTGGCGGCGACGAGCCGTTGCCGATACAGCTGGTGAGTGGAAGCCTCGGTGGTCGCGAGGAAACGGGTGCCCAGCCATGCGCCCTGCGCGCCCAAGGCCAGGACGGCGGCGAGGCCGCGGCCGTCGCTGATGCCGCCGGCGCCCATGACCGGAATGGGGCCCACCGTGTCGACAACGGCCGGCACCAGAACCATGGTGGTGGTCGTGCCGCGAACGTGGCCGCCGGCCTCCCAGCCCTGCGCCACGATGACATCGACGCCGCATTCGGCGGCGCGCACAGCCTCCCGCACGCTGCCGACGGTGTGCATGTGCAGCGCACCGGCGTCACGGATCCGCTGACTGACGGGTTCTGGGTCACCCCAGAAGGTGGAGATGATCGGTACGGCCTCGTCCAGGCACACCGCCAGCGTGTCGATCACGGGAAAGTCCAACACCAGATTCACCCCGAACGGCCGCGTAGTCCGCTGCCGAACGTGGCGGATGCCGAGGCGCGCGCGTTCGGGGCTCTGCCAGGTCGACGCCAGCATGCCGAGCCCACCGGCTTCGGCCACCGCCGCAGCCAGTTCGGGCGCCGCCGCGGATCCTATCGGCGCCTGCACCACCGGTACGTCGATGCCCAGCCGCTCGCACAATGCGGTACGCAACTTGGACGTCATATATGCTTGACCCTTCCTGCGCTTCGGAAACCGAATCATCGGCCGGGAGGTACTGTATCGGAAAGAGAAGCGCCCGGAGAAGCGGGGCGAGATTTCTATGGCGACGCCGAGGCCGGGAAGGCCGGTTCGCGGGTCGAGCACCGGGCGCCCCTTGATGGCGGCACTCGACCTTTTCGGACGTCGACGGAGCCTGCACATCGTCTGGGAGTAGCAGCGCGGCTCGCTCGGTTTCCGCGCGCTGCTGCAACACTGCGACAACATGTCGTCCAGCGTCCCGCGGCAGCGGCTGACCGAGCTGATCGAGGCATGCATCGTCAAGCAGGAACCGGGCGCCGCCTATGCCCTCACCCAGCTTGGGCAGGGCGCCTACCGAGCCTTGCGCCCCCTTGTCCGGTGGTCGGACGACTGGGCCCGCGCTCTCGCCGACGGCGGCCTGGCTACCGAGGCGGAAACCCCGACATGACCGGGAGGTACGGACGCGACGCGACGATCGTCGACCCCTGCACTCGCCCGCGGGGAAGGTGGCAGCCCTACGGCCGTGCTGATCGATGACATCGCGATCAGCGACAGCACTCGGCGCGCGATCGTCCGGCGCGCCGGCACCTCGCACGCGGCGTTCGTTGACGCCGAGGCGGGAACCACGCCCACCGTGCGGTTCTTCACCGCACATGGTGAGCTCACCAACTGCGGGCACGGCACCATCGCCGCCCAGGAGGTCCTGTTGCACCGTCGCCGGACCAGGGAACATCGCGCACGTCAGCGGACCGGTGGCCGCACCTTCGACACAACCGCGATCCAGCGCGATAACGGCATCGAGGTCTGGTTCGACCAGGGCACGGTGGAGCTTCAGGGCTGCACTGCCGCAGGGCTCGACAGCCTCCTCGTCGCCCTCGGCGTCAGATCGAACGACATGGCCGCCGACGACGCTCCGTGTGTCGCCTCACCGGGAACACCACGGCTTCTCGTGCCGGTCAGAACGCCAGGGCCCCGGCAAAGTCGTCAGGTGATGCCGAGTAGGGCCAGTGGTCGGTTGCTGTCGCGGGCGTGGTGGCGGTTGGCGGCGGCGATGTTGGTGACC
>NZ_JBEXHU010000056.1:0-8175 GCF_040608175.1 Micromonospora sp. NPDC005206 | reverse complement strand
CCGCCCGAAGCGAACTGAACCTCGCAGCCGCCGCTTACAACATCCGCAAAATCCACACCGCAGCAGCCTGACGCGCCAGCCCCGGGGGCCAGCCCAGCCGACGGCGCGATCAAGCCAGCCTGCTCCGCCCAGCCATCGCCATTCTGCGACAGGCTCTTCGACGCCGAGATCCGCACCGTCGTGTGCTCCACCAACGCCATCGAGTCCGTCAACGCCCGGATCCGCCGAGCCGTGCGGGCCCGCGGACACTTCCCCAACGAGGCCGCCGCCCTCAAGTGCGTCTACCTCGCCGTGATGAGCCTGGACCCGACCGGGCAGGGCCGCCGGCGGTGGACCATGCGCTGGAAACCCGCCCTGAACGCCTTCGAGATGGCCTTCGAAGGACGCCTGTCCGCAGGTCGAAAGTAACCCTCAACAAGCCGGGTTACACCGTTCGTTTGACAGACCCGGGGCGGTTCCGGCGTCGGCGGTAATTCACTATGTCGTCGGTGTCAGGAGGGGCCAGACGGCTCGCAGAGTGAGGACGGTGCCGACGACAAGGACGAGGGTGGCGGTGACGATGGGTGTGAGGGTGGCGAGTCGGCCGGTCCAGCTTCCGATCCGCGGGGAGATGTTGCGATGCAGTCGTTGGTGTAGTCCGACTAGTAGGAGCCCGGCGAGGGTCAGGGTAGCGGCCATACCCAGGCCGTAGGCGAGGACCAGGACGACACCGAACCAGGTTCGGCCCAGTGCGACCGCGCCGAGCAGGACGATGAGCGCGGAGGGGCTGGGCACGATGCCGCCGGCAATGCCCACGCCGAGTAGGCCCGCCCTGCCACCGGCACGGTGATGGTGGTGGAGTCCATGGTGATGTTCGGGTCCATGGTGGTGGTCGTGACCGTGGCTGACACCGTGATAGTGATGGGACGCCGCGACGTCGGACTTGGCGGTGACCAGGGCATCGGGTGCAGGCCCCGCGAGGACGAGTGTTTGCCGCTGTGCGAGCTGGTGCTTCCTCCGCGCGGGGATCGCTGAGCGGAGCAGGCTCACGCCGATGCCGGTAATGAGTAGGCCGCTGAGGACGCCCAGCCAGCCGAGGAGGGATTCACCGGCCAGGGTCGACGCGGTGGTGAGCAGTAGACCTGCGGTCAGGACGCCGGCGGTGTGGGTGGCGGTGACAGTGGCGCCGACGGTGAAGGCGTCGCGGTAGGTGCCGCGCCGGCCAGCGATGTAGGCGGCCATGACCGTCTTGCCGTGCCCGGGCAACATCGCGTGGGCGCCGCCGAGCAGCAGCGCCAGGAGGGTCGCCAGTACGCCGGCCAGCGGCGTGAGCCGGTCCCTCCCGCTGATCCTGTTGAGTCGGTCGCCCAGGGCGGTCATCGACCGGGTGATCGGGCCGGCGCCGGGAATCACGACCTGGCGCTCTCCGCTGGATGCCGTGCCCGCGCCCAGAGTCTGGATCCGCGCCGAGCGGTGGCTGAGCGGTGACGACAGCGGGTCGTTGGGGTAGGTGCGTAGCTCGTCGGTGACGCTCGTTCTCGGCAGCGGTGAGTCGCGCAGTCCGATGCCGTGGCCGACGGCGGTGGCCTCGTGCCAGCCGACGCGGTCGGTTCGGAAGGTGTCATCGAAGCTGATCGTGGTAGCCCGCCGCAGGTCGGCTGCGGCGGTAAGGTGACATTCGGTGCGCCCGGTAACCAGGTTCGCCGCCCCGGGGCGGTAGGTGAGGTTGCTGGCTCGAACTGTCCACGTCAGGGCCCGCCCGGCTGCCTCGGTGTGTAGGGCGCCTGCCATCGCCGCGCAGGTGGTGGCAGCGTGGGCTGCCGCCTCGGCCGCTTCGATGCTGCCGTTAGCGTCCTGGTCGACCGCGGGTTTTTGCTGCGCGGTGGGTATCTCCGCCTCGTCGAGGACGGCCAGGTCCTCGATCCGGTCGGGATGCAACTGCAGACCGTGATAGTGATTGACGGAAAAGTTTCCCAGCGGGTGGGCGGCGGCCGGAATCGCCGGTGCCAGGGCAAACGCGACCACGATGAAGGTCACAATCGCCGCGCCGCTGGCCTTTCGGCGCCTCATCCGCCGCCACCGAGACTGACGAGCAGGCGACGCGCGATCGGCGCTTGCACGACGTCGAAGTGCGGGTTGATCCTCATCGCGAGGCTGAGGTCGTCGCGAGCCTGCTCCCGGTCGCCGAGGGCGTGCCGGATCACCGCGCGGTGGTAGTAGAAGGTGGCGTTTCGCCAGCCGAGGCGGGTGGCCTGCAGGGAGTAGTCCAACGCCTCGGCGTCACGTCCGTTGCGGTGCAGCGCCCACGCCAGGGCGTCAGCGGTCAGGACGGTGCGGCGGGTGGACCATTCCGCTTGTGCCTCGGTCAGCGCTTCGGCGGGTTGGCCGTGGTCGGCGAGGTAGGTCGCCTGGGTGAGGTGATCGGAGATGCCGTTGACGGCGGACAGTTGCCGGGCCGCGGCGACCAGGTCGTACTGCTGGCGTGCCTGGGCGGGTTTGCCGGCGGCGGTGAGGAGGTCACCGTACTCGATCAACAGTTCGGGCAACGGGAGCGCCTGCACGGCACGGGCGTAGTCGGCAAGGGCTTCGGCGCTCTGGCCGAGCGCGGCGCGCGCCTTACCGCGCCCCGCGTAGAGGTGCTGGTAGGTCGGATCGGCGGTAAGGCCGGCGTCGTATTCCCGCAGGGCTAACTGTGGGTCGCCGTTGTGGAACGCCAACTCGCCGAGATAGTAGCGGCAGAAGGCCCGGTCAGCGGGGCTGCTCGCCTGAGCCAGGGCACGGTTCAGCGCATCGCGGGCGGCCGCGACCAGCCCGCGCTGTTCGAAGTCGTACGAGGCGCGGGTGAACGCCGCGACCCCTGGTTCGACGTCCAGCATGCGCTGCAACTGGATGCGCGCGCCGTCGTAGTCGCCGAGTTCGGTGAGCGCGTCGACCAGCACGCCGTGGACGCTGCCGGAGTGGGGGTTGAGGGCCTCTGCGCGGCGTCCCCAGTCCCGGCCGGCGGTGAAGTCGTGGCGAGCGTTTGCCAACGCCGCCGTGCCGACCATCGCCTTCCAGTTCGTGGTGCTCTGCAACTCCAGCGAGCGCCGCAACGCGCCGTCGGCCTTCGAGTAGTACGACGGGTCACCGGTGATCCGACCCTGTTGCACATAGGCAGAGCCAAGTTCGGCCCACGTCGACCAGTCCTTCGGCACATCAACGAGCCGCCGCTGGGCCCTGGCGATGGCGGATTCCAGGGCGGCCGCACCCGCCTGCGGTCCGGTCCGTTCGGGCGGGGCCACGGTCGGGTTACGGCGCTGACCCGGCAGCTGATTCGTGACGATCGGGGTGCCGATCAACAGCACGACGCCGGCCAGCAGCAGCACCACGGGCAGGCGGGTGAGACCCCGGGACACGACGGACAGCCGACGCCGCAGACCGCTCATGAGCCACCGCCGACAAGGGCGGCGTAGGCGACGAGGTTGTCCCGGTAGCTGCCCGCCCGCCGGTCGAACACCCCGGTGCAGGTGATCAACCGCAGCTCCGCCCGGTCGCTGGGGGCGTAGACCGCACCAGCGGGAAACGTGTCCTTCGGATACTCGTCGAGCCGATACACCCGGAAGCTCAGGACCGACCCGGCGATGTCACGGACCTGAACCTCACTGCCCACCGCCAGGTCCCGCAGCCGGTAGAAGACTGCCGGCCCGGTGTGGGAGTCCACGTGACCGACAATCACCGCCGGTGGGCCTCCTTGCTCCCCCGGCATCGGTCCGCCCGCATACCAGCCGGCCATCTGATAGTCGTCGGGTGCGGGCAGCGCGCCGTCCGGTTGACGGGCCAGATCGACCAGGGGGGAACGCACCCCGATCGACGGAATCGACAGGTCCGCCGGCTGCGCGGGCGAGTCCGAGCCGCTATGGCCCGGACGCGGATCCAGCGGTGCAGCCGGCGCGCCCAGCGGCGCTGCGGCCGTCGCCCCGGGCGCTTCCGTCAACGGTCGCTCGAACGCCGACAGCGCGACGGTCATCAGCACGATGAGCCCTCCAACGATCACGAGCAGGGCGCTCGGGGATAGCCGCGGCGGCAGTGCGGCCAGCCGGACACCGCTGAGCAGACGTGTGGGATTCATGGAACGTTCTCCCGCCTCAGGTCGGCTGATGACGGTCCGGCCCCAAACGGGGTCGCCGACGGCTTCCGCCCGACCGGTCTTCGACGCCAGGGAGTGGCGCGGCCGACTGGCCGCGCCACACCCCTGGATCAACTGCTGACCGGGCGCGAGACGGTCAGCCGGTGACGGCGGCGGCTGACCAGCAGACCAGCGCCGAAGCAGGCCGCCGCGGCGATGCCGCCGGCGACCCTGACCCAGACGACGCCCGTCGAGGCGGTGCCGCCGGCGCCGCTGGGCACGCCGCCGGAGGGCATCCCGTCGGCGTCGATCTGGTTCACCGCCACGTTGCTGGGCAGCGCCAGATAGGGGAACGTGTTCCCGAACGGCACGTTGTTCGTGTTGACCTTGTCCCCGGCGGCGAGCGCGGGCACCAGCTGCCCGGTCTGCGCCGCGCCCTCGAAGGCCTGCAACTCGATGTCCAGCACGTCGTCGGTGAGCCGGCGTCCGTTCGGGAAGCCCTGCAGGTCACCGCCGAGCACACCCAGCCGGTTCGGGTTGGCCGTCACCGGCACGCTCATGTTCAGCCGCAACTCCTCCGCCGGCACGAACGCCTTGGCGTCCACGTCCGCGTTGAGGATCTGCGAGTTCAGATCCGCCTGGATCGGCGGCGTCGACCCGTCCAGAGTCGGCGCGTTCTTCGCGATGCCGGTCAGGAAGATCTCCGCGAGGTCGTTGCGCGGTGTGGCCGGCGCCGGAATGTTGTAGATCTGCTCAATCACCCGCGGCAGCTCCGGGTCGAGGACTCGGTCGATCAGTTTCTGGTTCTTGCTGTCGTCCGCCGGCGTGCTGGCGTTGAAGCCATCCTTCTGGTTAGCCGCCGGCACCAGCTCGTTGACCAGCGGGTTACCCAGCCGCGACACCTGCACTTGATCCCCGCCGGCCTGGGGATCCTTGACCTGCATCCCGGGCTGCGAGGTGGCGCTCCACACGCCGATCACCGGGTTGCGGGTGTCGTCAGCGTTGAGCGCCAGCGCCGACTTGGGCACCTGCAACGCGACGGTCTGCACGTTGTAGCCGGCCAGGGTGTCCTGTCTCCGCTCGGACAGATTCGCGCCGTAGATCAGGTCGAACACCCGCAAGTCAAGGAAGAACGGATCCTCGGCCTGGCCCGCGTACGTCTGACCGCCGCCCTCGACCGACGTCACCGCCTGCTGCCGCAGCCGTCCGTAGTCCGGCATCGACGCCGGCCCCACATTCGACGGCGCGACGATCCCGTCGCGCACCAGCACCCGCGACTGACCACCCTTGACCTCGCTGAGGGTGTAGGTCTGCTTGAACAGCAACGTCGGATCGTTCAGGTTGTTGACCACACCGTTGTTGTAGAGAAACGTGGTGCCATCGCGCTTGTCATCGTTGGCGAACACCCACCGATAAGTGACGTCCGCCCGGGCGTCACCGTTGTTGTCGATGTTGATGTCATACTGGGCGCCCGGCTTGAAAAAGTAGAAGTTCGGCCCCCCGTTGGGCTCCTGAAACGGCAGCCAGTTCGCGATCAGCGTGACCGTGTCATGCTTGTCGGGACTCACGAACGCATACACATCCGTGTTGTCCACCTGCGGATCACCCGCGATCAACGGCGCCTCCCGGTGACTCGACGCATCGGCCACCTCCGACACCAGCCCCGCGCCACCAGTACCGGCGACCAACGCCAGCGCCGCGGCGCCGGCATACCACGCCAAGGCACGCCGCCCCGGACTTGTGAATACCGCACCACGCACGTCCCCGCCCCCATCCCCCTGTGTGATCAAAAGGAACTTGACCAGCGCTTATCCCATCCTCGATTCAACAGGGGCCGACGGTGGACGGGAGGCGAAACCTAAAACCCCGGCAAGCACACGCACGTCGCTCGTCGCGGAACGGTTCGTCGCGGCGACGCCTCAGCCGCTGGGGAAGCGCACGGCCAGCACGCCATCACTGCGATGCCGGAGCTGGCGACGTCGATGACGACGATCCCAGTCGTGGTGCTCACCCAGACGCGAGAGTTCCCGCCGACACGTGTACGTGGCCACCACGCAACACGGCATGTGACGCGTTTGCCTCGGTACGCGTCACCACCGGCCAGGGGCGACGGTGTGGATCGGACCCACCGGCAAGGCAGGCGAGCTGCGCCAGCGGCGTCAACAGACGCCAGCGGCCCGACGGCAGGCCGAGATCGACCACGGCGACCCGGCGGGAGTGTGGATCTAACGGCACCTCTCTGTGTCAAGGCGTAGGGAGCAGAGAGGTCTCCGTGTCTTTGATCATGGCTCGGTAGACGACGTCGGCGAGGCGGCGTTTCAGGCAGCGCATGGCTTCTTTGTGGGTTTTGCCCGCGGCTCGTTTGCGCTGGTAGTAGTCCCGGCCCGGGGTCGCTCGTTTGATCTGGGCCATGGCCATGACATGCAGGGCGTAGTTCAGCTGCCGGTCGCCTGCGCGGGATAGGCGATGCCGTTGGATGTCACCGGATGACACTTCTATCGGCGCGACACCGCAGTACGAGGCGAACGCGGACTCCGACCGAAACCTGCTGACCGCACCGGCGCGGGCCAGGATCTTCGCAGCGACCACATCTCCGATGCCGTGCAGGTCGGTCAGGGTGGTGCCTGATGCTGCGACGGCGGCGGACAGGGTCGCTGTTGCCTCGGCGATACGCCGATCGAGGCGACGCACCTCGCTGAGCAGGTCCACGGCAACCTGGCGCACAGTGCGGGCAAGCACGGCCCGAGGGCGGATGCTGCGCAGCGCGGCGGCTGCGGTCTCGGCGGTCAGTCCGCGGGGCAGGCCGCCGGGGATGAGCTGGGCGAGTAGCGCATGCAGCCGGTTGATGGTCTGGGTTCGGGTGCGGACCAGGTCATCACGGTGTTCGGTAAGGCACCGCAGGGTGGCGATCGCTTCGTCGACGACAGCGGCATTGAGTCGAGTGGCGGTGTGCGCGGCGATTCCGACCGACAGGGCGTCGGCCTGGTCGGTTTTGCGGCCGTGCCCGGTCGAAAGCAGCCGGACGCGGCGGGCCAGCTTCGCGGGCACGTCGACCACGTCGATGTGCTCGGCAGTCAGTCTGGCGGTCAGCGCGGCGCCCAGGCCGGTGGCGCCTTCAACCGCCCAGGTCGCGTCTGGCCAGCGGCCGGCGAAGCGTCGCAGTTGTCGGTAGCCGTCGCGGTTGACCTCGACGCGAATCGCGGCGAGGGGCTGGAGTCGGTTATCGACCGCCACGGCGGTCCAGGACGCCTTGTGAGGATCGATCGCGATGACGACCGGGGCAGGTGCTGAGGGCGGGGCCGGGGGCACGGGCTTCTCCTTGCGGAACCGGATAGGGGGAGTCCGGCGAGGAGGGCAGACCAACTTCGGGCTAAACAGACCTCTCTCGAGCCACTCTCGCCGGCGGTTGTGGCCGGGGCGCAGGCCGTTCGAGGGCCAGCCCGTGGGCGGCAGGTGTTTCCCGAGCGACCCCGACCACAACCTCGAAGATCATGGCTGCAGACCCTGATCTCCGCCACCAATCCAACAAGTTGGTGTTTCCGGCCTGACCCGCTAGGCGTTGTGCCTGGTCAGGAGGGTGCCGTGATGACCGCGACACAGAACAACGGGACCGAACGGAAGAAGCGGTCTGAGCCGTCGGCGGAGGCGAAGGCTGCCGCCGAGCTGGTCCGGGCGGCCAAGGAACAGGGCCTGTCCCTGACGGGCCCGGACGGGCTGCTGAAGCAGTTGACCAAGACGGTCCTGGAGACCGCGCTCAACGAGGAGATGACTGAGCATCTCGGCTATGTCAGACACGAACCCGCCGGCGCCGGGTCGGGCAACATTCGCAACGGCACCCGCTCGAAGACGGTGCTGACCGACGCGTCAGGGTCGGTGCAGATTGACGTGCCGCGGGACCGGGCCGGCACGTTCGAACCGCAGATCGTGCGCAAGCGGCAGCGGCGCCTGTCGGAAGTCGACGAGGTCGTGTTGTCGCTGTATGCCAAGGGTTTGACGACCGGGGAGAGTGCGCCGTGAGGCGCTGTTGGATTGTGTGGAGGTGAGAGACCTTCTCCGTCGGGCCGTCGCAGCGGTCTGGCGAAGCTGGGGGC
>NZ_JBEXHU010000055.1:0-9181 GCF_040608175.1 Micromonospora sp. NPDC005206 | reverse complement strand
AAAGAAACCCGCCAACGGCGGGTTTTCTTTTATTAGCATCCGGCAGCGATGTAGTCGCCATTGGCGCTGACGGGGATCACCGTCAGGAACAGCACCGTCGCAAACAGGATCAGGACTATCCCTCCGGCTATTTTGACTGCTGGCACCAGCCATCTTAATGAAGCGCTTTCTCCGAACCAGGTCACCGTGCGCTCGCGGGCGTAACGTACAGCCAGGGAAAGCCCCACAATAGAAAGTGCGGTGCCCAAAGACATGGTCATGACCGCGGCCACTCCCCAGGTGACAATGCCCAGCGCATTCGAAAACATCAGAATCATGATCGCCCCGCTGCACGGGCGTGCGCCAATTGCCAGAATCACGCCCAGACGGGTTTTCCAGTCGCCCTGCGTCAGGTCTGTACCTACGCCGTGATGGCCGCAGCCACAGTGTTCATCGTGCTGATGAAGAGGCTTGATGGCGGAGATAGACATCCTGCGCGGGCGCAGGCTCTTCAGCGCCTGATAAATGACAAAAGCACCGAATGCGCCAATAAGCACTGCGCTTATCTTCTCCACGTACCAGCGGCTGGTACTGATATCCCCGGAGGCGAGGTTAAACCCTACCGCCAGAATAAAGACAAACAGAATGGCGCTGACGCCCTGCATCAGGCTACCCAGGAAGGGGACGACCCGGGCGGCCAACTCGCTTTCCTTATTGGTGGTCAGATAGGTCGTCACGATGAACTTTCCGTGTCCGGGTCCGATGGCGTGAAGGACACCATAAAGGAAAGCCCCCGTTAACAGCCATAATCCGCCGCTGTACTGGTGGTTATTAAGCTGCAGCAGATACATCACCAGATAGCGGTGCAGCGTAATTTGCGTGGCGAGACACCACTGGATAAAGGCGTTCCAGTGCGCATGCAGGGTAAAACCGGCAAAGAGGAGTGCCAGCAGCATCACCCCTGCTGTAGGGAGACGCCAGTCGCGGGCGAGGCGTTGTGTGGTCATGAGGGTGGGCCTGCACTGAGGAGAATATTTGCCGCTAGTATAGTTGATCTTCTCGCTCAATTCGTGGGATCGCATCGCGATCCGCTCATGATTGTGGATAACTTTGTGCATAAAAGGGTATAAGGCGGGGTTTTGCTGTGGAATGCAGCAGTCAGTCATTTTTCTGTCATTTAGCGGTTGCGGCCAGCTGAGAACTCCCTATAATGCGCCTCCATCGACACGGCGGATGTGAATCACTTCACACAACAGCCGGTCGGTTGAAGAGAAAAAATCCTGAAATAACGGGTTGACTCTGAAAGAGGAAAGCGTAATATACGCCACCTCGCAACGGTGAGCGAAAGCCGCGTTGCACTGCTCTTTAACAATTTATCAGACAATCTGTGTGGGCACTCAAAGTGACATGGATTCTTAACGTCGCAAGACGAAAAATGAATACCAAGTCTCTGAGTGAACATACGTAATTCATTACGAAGTTTAATTCACGAGCATCAAACTTAAATTGAAGAGTTTGATCATGGCTCAGATTGAACGCTGGCGGCAGGCCTAACACATGCAAGTCGAGCGGTAGCACAGGGAGCTTGCTCCTGGGTGACGAGCGGCGGACGGGTGAGTAATGTCTGGGAAACTGCCTGATGGAGGGGGATAACTACTGGAAACGGTAGCTAATACCGCATAACGTCGCAAGACCAAAGAGGGGGACCTTCGGGCCTCTTGCCATCAGATGTGCCCAGATGGGATTAGCTAGTAGGTGGGGTAACGGCTCACCTAGGCGACGATCCCTAGCTGGTCTGAGAGGATGACCAGCCACACTGGAACTGAGACACGGTCCAGACTCCTACGGGAGGCAGCAGTGGGGAATATTGCACAATGGGCGCAAGCCTGATGCAGCCATGCCGCGTGTATGAAGAAGGCCTTCGGGTTGTAAAGTACTTTCAGCGGGGAGGAAGGTGTTGTGGTTAATAACCACAGCAATTGACGTTACCCGCAGAAGAAGCACCGGCTAACTCCGTGCCAGCAGCCGCGGTAATACGGAGGGTGCAAGCGTTAATCGGAATTACTGGGCGTAAAGCGCACGCAGGCGGTCTGTCAAGTCGGATGTGAAATCCCCGGGCTCAACCTGGGAACTGCATTCGAAACTGGCAGGCTAGAGTCTTGTAGAGGGGGGTAGAATTCCAGGTGTAGCGGTGAAATGCGTAGAGATCTGGAGGAATACCGGTGGCGAAGGCGGCCCCCTGGACAAAGACTGACGCTCAGGTGCGAAAGCGTGGGGAGCAAACAGGATTAGATACCCTGGTAGTCCACGCCGTAAACGATGTCGACTTGGAGGTTGTGCCCTTGAGGCGTGGCTTCCGGAGCTAACGCGTTAAGTCGACCGCCTGGGGAGTACGGCCGCAAGGTTAAAACTCAAATGAATTGACGGGGGCCCGCACAAGCGGTGGAGCATGTGGTTTAATTCGATGCAACGCGAAGAACCTTACCTACTCTTGACATCCAGAGAACTTTCCAGAGATGGATTGGTGCCTTCGGGAACTCTGAGACAGGTGCTGCATGGCTGTCGTCAGCTCGTGTTGTGAAATGTTGGGTTAAGTCCCGCAACGAGCGCAACCCTTATCCTTTGTTGCCAGCGGTCCGGCCGGGAACTCAAAGGAGACTGCCAGTGATAAACTGGAGGAAGGTGGGGATGACGTCAAGTCATCATGGCCCTTACGAGTAGGGCTACACACGTGCTACAATGGCGCATACAAAGAGAAGCGACCTCGCGAGAGCAAGCGGACCTCATAAAGTGCGTCGTAGTCCGGATTGGAGTCTGCAACTCGACTCCATGAAGTCGGAATCGCTAGTAATCGTAGATCAGAATGCTACGGTGAATACGTTCCCGGGCCTTGTACACACCGCCCGTCACACCATGGGAGTGGGTTGCAAAAGAAGTAGGTAGCTTAACCTTCGGGAGGGCGCTTACCACTTTGTGATTCATGACTGGGGTGAAGTCGTAACAAGGTAACCGTAGGGGAACCTGCGGTTGGATCACCTCCTTACCTTAAAGAACCTGCCTTTGCAGTGCTCACACAGATTGTCTGATGAAAAGTAAATAGCAAGGCGTCTTGCGATTGAGACTTCACGTCCCCTTCGTCTAGAGGCCCAGGACACCGCCCTTTCACGGCGGTAACAGGGGTTCGAATCCCCTAGGGGACGCCACTTGCTGGTTCGTGAGTGAAAGTCACCTGCCGTCATATCTCAAAACTCATCTTCGGGTGACGTTTGAGATATTTGCTCTTTAAAAATCTGGATCAAGCTGAAAATTGAAACGACACATCTTTAATGGTGTGTTCGAGTATCTCAAATTTTCGCAAGTCGATGGTGAATCGAAAGAAACATCTTCGGGTTGTGAGGTTAAGCGACTAAGCGTACACGGTGGATGCCCTGGCAGTCAGAGGCGATGAAGGACGTGCTAATCTGCGAAAAGCGCCGGCGAGGTGATATGAACCTTTGACCCGGCGATGTCCGAATGGGGAAACCCAGTGTGATTCGTTACACTATCGTTAACTGAATACATAGGTTAACGAGGCGAACCGGGGGAACTGAAACATCTAAGTACCCCGAGGAAAAGAAATCAACCGAGATTCCCCCAGTAGCGGCGAGCGAACGGGGAGCAGCCCAGAGTCTGAATCAGCTTGTGTGTTAGTGGAACGGTCTGGAAAGTCCGGCGATACAGGGTGACAGCCCCGTACACGAAAGCACACAGGCTGTGAACTCGAAGAGTAGGGCGGGACACGTGGTATCCTGTCTGAATATGGGGGGACCATCCTCCAAGGCTAAATACTCCTGACTGACCGATAGTGAACCAGTACCGTGAGGGAAAGGCGAAAAGAACCCCGGCGAGGGGAGTGAAAAAGAACCTGAAACCGTGTACGTACAAGCAGTGGGAGCACCTTCGTGGTGTGACTGCGTACCTTTTGTATAATGGGTCAGCGACTTATATTCTGTAGCAAGGTTAACCGTATAGGGGAGCCGAAGGGAAACCGAGTCTTAACTGGGCGTTAAGTTGCAGGGTATAGACCCGAAACCCGGTGATCTAGCCATGGGCAGGTTGAAGGTTGGGTAACACTAACTGGAGGACCGAACCGACTAATGTTGAAAAATTAGCGGATGACTTGTGGCTGGGGGTGAAAGGCCAATCAAACCGGGAGATAGCTGGTTCTCCCCGAAAGCTATTTAGGTAGCGCCTCGTGAACTCATCTTCGGGGGTAGAGCACTGTTTCGGCTAGGGGGCCATCCCGGCTTACCAACCCGATGCAAACTACGAATACCGAAGAATGTTATCACGGGAGACACACGGCGGGTGCTAACGTCCGTCGTGAAGAGGGAAACAACCCAGACCGCCAGCTAAGGTCCCAAAGTCATGGTTAAGTGGGAAACGATGTGGGAAGGCACAGACAGCCAGGATGTTGGCTTAGAAGCAGCCATCATTTAAAGAAAGCGTAATAGCTCACTGGTCGAGTCGGCCTGCGCGGAAGATGTAACGGGGCTAAACCATGCACCGAAGCTGCGGCAGCGACGCTTATGCGTTGTTGGGTAGGGGAGCGTTCTGTAAGCCGTTGAAGGTGTGCTGTGAGGCATGCTGGAGGTATCAGAAGTGCGAATGCTGACATAAGTAACGATAAAGCGGGTGAAAAGCCCGCTCGCCGGAAGACCAAGGGTTCCTGTCCAACGTTAATCGGGGCAGGGTGAGTCGACCCCTAAGGCGAGGCCGAAAGGCGTAGTCGATGGGAAACAGGTTAATATTCCTGTACTTGGTGTTACTGCGAAGGGGGGACGGAGAAGGCTATGTTAGCCGGGCGACGGTTGTCCCGGTTTAAGCATGTAGGCGGAGGTTCCAGGTAAATCCGGTACCTTTTAACGCTGAGGTGTGATGACGAGGCACTACGGTGCTGAAGTAACAAATGCCCTGCTTCCAGGAAAAGCCTCTAAGCATCAGGTAACACGAAATCGTACCCCAAACCGACACAGGTGGTCAGGTAGAGAATACCAAGGCGCTTGAGAGAACTCGGGTGAAGGAACTAGGCAAAATGGTGCCGTAACTTCGGGAGAAGGCACGCTGATATGTAGGTGAAGCCCCTGCGGGTGGAGCTGAAATCAGTCGAAGATACCAGCTGGCTGCAACTGTTTATTAAAAACACAGCACTGTGCAAACACGAAAGTGGACGTATACGGTGTGACGCCTGCCCGGTGCCGGAAGGTTAATTGATGGGGTTAGCGGTAACGCGAAGCTCTTGATCGAAGCCCCGGTAAACGGCGGCCGTAACTATAACGGTCCTAAGGTAGCGAAATTCCTTGTCGGGTAAGTTCCGACCTGCACGAATGGCGTAATGATGGCCAGGCTGTCTCCACCCGAGACTCAGTGAAATTGAACTCGCTGTGAAGATGCAGTGTACCCGCGGCAAGACGGAAAGACCCCGTGAACCTTTACTATAGCTTGACACTGAACACTGGTCCTTGATGTGTAGGATAGGTGGGAGGCTTTGAAGCGTGGACGCCAGTCTGCGTGGAGCCATCCTTGAAATACCACCCTTTAATGGCTGGTGTTCTAACGTAGACCCGTGATCCGGGTTGCGGACAGTGTCTGGTGGGTAGTTTGACTGGGGCGGTCTCCTCCCAAAGAGTAACGGAGGAGCACGAAGGTTAGCTAATCCTGGTCGGACATCAGGAGGTTAGTGCAATGGCATAAGCTAGCTTGACTGCGAGAGTGACGGCTCGAGCAGGTGCGAAAGCAGGTCATAGTGATCCGGTGGTTCTGAATGGAAGGGCCATCGCTCAACGGATAAAAGGTACTCCGGGGATAACAGGCTGATACCGCCCAAGAGTTCATATCGACGGCGGTGTTTGGCACCTCGATGTCGGCTCATCACATCCTGGGGCTGAAGTAGGTCCCAAGGGTATGGCTGTTCGCCATTTAAAGTGGTACGCGAGCTGGGTTTAGAACGTCGTGAGACAGTTCGGTCCCTATCTGCCGTGGGCGCTGGAGAATTGAGGGGGGCTGCTCCTAGTACGAGAGGACCGGAGTGGACGCATCACTGGTGTTCGGGTTGTCATGCCAATGGCACTGCCCGGTAGCTAAATGCGGAAAAGATAAGTGCTGAAAGCATCTAAGCACGAAACTTGCCCCGAGATGAGTTCTCCCTGACCCTTTAAGGGTCCTGAAGGAACGTTGAAGACTACGACGTTGATAGGTCGGGTGTGTAAGCGCAGCGATGCGTTGAGCTAACCGATACTAATGAACCGTGAGGCTTAACCTTACAACGCCGAAGCTGTTTCGGCGGACGAGAGACAGAAGATTTTCAGCCTGATACAGATTAACAGAATTTGCCTGGCGGCTTTAGCGCGGTGGTCCCACCTGACCCCATGCCGAACTCAGAAGTGAAACGCCGTAGCGCCGATGGTAGTGTGGGGTCTCCCCATGTGAGAGTAGGGAACTGCCAGGCATCAAATAAGTGAAGAGGCCATCCGCAAGGATGGCCTTTTTGCGTTTATGCGCCGAAAAAACGGTAGGCCGGGTAAGGCGAAGCCGCCACCCGGCAGAGCAAACGACTAATGAATCACCTGCGACAGGAATGCTCGCGTACGTTCTGACTTCGGATGCGCAAAGAACTCATCCGGCGGTGCCTGCTCAACAATCTCCCCGCGGTCCATAAAGATCACCCGATCGGCCACGGTTCGCGCAAACCCCATCTCATGCGTCACGCACAGCATGGTCATACCGGATTGCGCCAGCCCAATCATGGTGTCCAGAACCTCTTTCACCATTTCCGGATCGAGGGCAGATGTCGGTTCATCAAACAGCATAATTTTCGGTTTCATACACAGCGAACGAGCGATAGCGACACGCTGCTGTTGGCCACCCGATATCTGGCCAGGAAACTTATTGGCATGCTCTGCGATACGTACGCGCTCCAGGTAGTGCATTGCCAACGCCTCCGCTTCCTTTTTCGGCATCTTTCGTACCCAAATTGGCGCAAGCGTACAGTTCTGCAGAACGGTCAGGTGCGGAAACAGATTAAAGTGCTGAAATACCATTCCTACTTCCTGACGTACGCGTTCGATATTGCGGATATCTTCATTCAGCTCGATACCATCAACCACAATGCGTCCTTGCTGATGTTCTTCAAGATGATTAATACAGCGGATGGTTGTGGATTTTCCGGATCCAGAAGGGCCGCAAAGGACGATGCGTTCTCCCTGCTTTACCTTAAGATTAATGTCCCTCAGGACATGAAATTGTCCGTACCATTTATTCACATTTTCCAGCGTAATCATCGCGTCGGCGGGTGTCATAGTTATTTGGCTCATAATTTCCTCAGTGCGGTGTACGCCCGGTGTTAAAGCGCTTTTCCAGATGCTGGCTGTAGCGCGACATGCTAAAACAAAAGATCCAGTAGATCAGGGCAGCAAAGACATATCCTTCGGTGGACATACCCAGCCAGACAGGGTCAACGGTTGCCTGTTGCACGCTGCTAAAGAGATCGAACAATCCGATGATGATCACCAGGCTGGTATCCTTGAAGAGGGCAATGATCGTATTGACCAGACCCGGAATGACCAGCTTGAGTGCCTGTGGAAGAATGACCAGCCCCTGCGTTTTCCAGTAACCGAGAGCCAGTGATTCCGCCGCTTCGTACTGGCCTTTAGGCAACGCCTGCAAACCACCTCGCACAACTTCAGCGACATAGGCGGACTGGAAGAGAATCACCCCCACCAGGGCACGGATCAGCTTGTCGATGGTTGTTCCCTCTGCCATAAACAGCGGCAGCATGACCGACGACATAAACAACACGGTGATAAGCGGTACGCCGCGCCAGAACTCAATGAAGATAACGGAGAGCACGCGGACGATCGGCATTTTTGAACGCCGCCCCAGGGCCAGTAAAATCCCCCACGGTAAAGCACCGGCTATCCCCACTGAAGCGATAATCAGCGTCAGCGTCAGCCCGCCCCACTGGCGTGTTTCAACGCGTTCCAGTCCCAGGAAACCGCCATACAACAGTACCCAGACAATAATCGGATAAACTACGGCCCAGGCAGCAACATAGCGTCCACGATGTGGCAGCTTTTTCCAGAACATGGCCGCGACAGAAAGCAGGCCGATAACCAGCGCCAGATTAATCCTCCAGCGCTGTTCGTGGGGATACAATCCATACATGAACTGGCCGAAGCGCTCATGAATAAACACCCAGCAGGCGCCGGCTTTTGTGCAGTCTGCTCGGGTTGAACCGACCCAGTTGGCCTGTAAAAACGCCCAGTTCAGCAGGGGAGGAATCAATTCCCACATGAGCCACAGGCAGACAATCGTCAGCAGGCTGTTGCTCCAGCTGGAGAACAGATTCTTACGCGCCCAGAGAATGAAACGTCCACCTGTCGAGTTGGCAGGGCGCGAGGAGTGCGACAGTATCGCTTTTGTCATCATAGATCCTTAGCGCTCGACCAGTGCTATACGGCGGTTATAAAGGTTCATCAGCAGTGAAATCACCAGGCTGATGATCAGATAGACAGACATCGTGATGGCGATGGTTTCAATGGCTTGTCCGGTCTGGTTAAGCACGGTTCCGGCGAAGAGTGACACCATATCCGGATAACCAATCGCAGCGGCCAGCGACGAGTTTTTGACAATATTGAGATACTGGCTGGTCAGGGGGGGAATGATGACCCGTAAAGCCTGCGGAATGATGACCTGACGAAGCGTCACGGTATGGGGCAATCCCAGCGAGCGTGCCGCCTCGTGCTGTCCATAAGGTACGGCCTGGATCCCTGCACGGATAATTTCTGCGATAAACGCGGACGTATAAATCGACAGCGCCAGCGTCAGGGCCGCCAGCTCGGGAATTAATACCATCCCGCCCTGAAAGTTAAAGCCACGCAGATGTGGAATATCCCAGTGCAAAGCGGCCCCAAACAGCCCGTGTGCAATTAGCGGCAGGCTAACGATCAGGACAACTGCCGTGGGCCAGGTTCTACGAAGCTGACCGGTTTTGATCTGATGCTTGCGGTTAAAACGGAATACCCCCGCAGAGAGCGCAAGCGCTATCACAATCGCGCCGATAAAAGCGTACAGCCCTTCACCCGGCTGAGGAGAAGGAATGGACAACCCACGGTTACTCAGGAAAAACAGCTCAAACGCGTCGACGGCCTGGCGGGGACCGGGA
>NZ_JBEXHU010000054.1:0-9317 GCF_040608175.1 Micromonospora sp. NPDC005206 | reverse complement strand
CCGCCGACGCCGCCACCAAGCCCGCGCCAAGGCCAGCCACTACACCCGACAAGCCCTCATCGAGCCATGATCACGATCCCCGGCTGGAGTACTAGGTCAACTGGAATGATCTGCTGCTGGACAAGCGCTCGAAGCCGGTCGATATATAGCGCGACCATCGGCGCGAAACGCGCAAGCTCGTCGAGGCGCAGCCGGACGGCTATCCGGCCTTCGGTCGTCTGCTGGAAGACCGCGCCGAGGTGGCCGGATCCTCCGCCGAAGTACGCGGATCGGGGCGTGGACAGCGCCGCGAGTATGGCGGGTTCGGCGCGGGCGATCTCGTCGTAGAGGTCGCGACCGTCCACCAGATGACTGCGTCCACCGGTCTGCGCCGGTCGAAGACATGCGAGCATCAGGACGCGCGGTGGCCGGCATACAGCGGATCCTTCGGTGTGGGGCAACAGCTCGCGATCGGTGAAGCCCGCGAGGCTGGTCTTTCCGTCTTCGGACGCTAGCCGCTGGGCGATGGTGGTCACTCCATCGGAGTCGCTGTCGCGGTGCTCGCGGATTCTGATCAGTGACCGGGCTGCATAGAGCACATCGTCCCGATCGATTCCGCCCTGGAAGATCGTGATGCCGTGCGTGGTGAGGCCACTCAGGATGCGAGCCGTGCTGTCCGGGTCGCGTAAGTCCACGTGGGGCAGGTCGTCAACGTCGGGCATCTGGTCACCTCCGGCGAATCGCTCGTCGGCGTTCACCGTGGCCGCACCTACCGCATGGATCAAGTGACGGATTGTCAATGCCGAGCCGCCCTTAGCGAGCAATGACCGTGCTACGTTCCGGACGGTCCAGGTCCTGCACCAGTGGAGGGAATCCGGTCGATGAGCAACCAGCCGCAGCTGTTCCCTGTCTCCGTGAAGGGCGTCGTGGTTCGCAACGGCCGCGTGCTGTTGCTACGCAACGAGCGCGACGAGTGGGAGCTGCCGGGCGGGAAGCTGGATCTCGGTGAGGAACCGGCCGACTGCGTGACCCGGGAGATCGTTGAGGAGGTCGGCTGGCAGGTGACCTCTGGACCGCTGCTGGACGCTTGGCAGTACCACATCCGCGACGACGTCGATGTCCTGATCATCACGTACGGCTGCCACCTCGGCACCGACGCCGATCCGGTCGTCAGCCACGAACACAAGGAAGTCGGCCTGTTCACCGAGGCCGAGGTCGCGGCGCTGCGCATGCCAGACGGGTACAAGAGGTCCATCACGACCTGGTACGCCAAACTCAGTGCCCGAGTCATGTAGGCGACCGACGATGCAGTGCGGCGGTTGCGGGGCGAGGGTCGGCCGCTGGAGTGCGTCGCCGCTGTGCCCGGCGTGCCACGCCATCGCCGGTGCCGCCCTGCCAGTCCCTGGCCAGCGCCACGGAGGCTCGGCCTTGTGGTTGTGGACCAGCGATACCGCACGGGCCGCGCTGGCCAGCGGCGATCTCGCGGTCATCATTCGCACCTACCGGGCCGCGACCGGAGTGAGCCAACGACGTCTTGCGGAGTTGCTCGGCTACGACGCGACGTACATTTCGATGATCGAAACGGGGCGGCGGGAGATTAGCGATGTCGCCACCCGGCTACGGATTGCACGCCACCTCGGCGTGCCTGCGCACACGCTCGGGGTGAGCGACCCCGACGACGCCGACTTCACCGCGATGCTCCAGTTCGGCGAGTCGACTATCCGCCTCGCCGCGATCGCACGGCAGTCCGGGCGCGGCGCCGAAGCCGTCAACGAGCTCTGGCCGCTGGTCACCCGCTTGGAGAGCCGGGTCGCCGACGGGCATGTTGAGCGGGATGTGATGCTCCTGCTTGCACGTGCCCGCGCCGAACTCGGCGTCTCACTCGGCTACGTCTTGCCCGAGGAGCGACTGGTCAGTGCCGCCCGCTGGACCGGCCGGGCGCTGTGGCTGGCCGAACACCTCCACGACCAGGACCTGATCGCCTTCACCCTCCGCGTGCACGGCAACGAGCTGCGCAAGGTCGAACGGCACCACGCCGCCGTTGCCCGACTTCGACGCTCAGTCGAACTGGTGCCTGATCCCGACCGAGGTGCCGCCCTGGTACAGCTCGCCCGAGCCGCCGGCGAACTCGGCGACCCCGTCCTGTTCGACCACGCCATCACCAGCGCCTGGCAACTGGTCGACGCCAAACCCGGCACAGGACTCACCAGCCTTCACGCCCTCCATGAAGTGCACCTGCGCGGGCTGGTTCACACACGCCGACACGACCTGGCCACCGACCTGCTCGATCGCCACCGTATGTCCACCACCGCGATACCACCGCAATGGCAGGCGATTCTCCACGTCACTACCGGCGAAGTGCTCTTGGCCTGCCGCGGCACATCCCAAGCCGAAGCGGCGTTCCAGGCTGCCATCGCCATCGCCGAGGAGCACCGCCTACCTCACCAGATCCAGCGCACCCTCCGGGCCTGCACGTCGCATCTTCCCGCTGTCGGGGAGCTCGCGCGCCAAGCGCTGGACAGGCTCCGCGTCCCCGAGCCCAACCCGGCCGGCATCCAGGCACCATAATCCCGCATTGCGTTGTGCACCGCGGCGATAGCGACCAGTCGGGAGCCGGTTGCGAGGTCGAGGACATGGCGACCGGCCACGGTGTCCGGGTGATCGAGGATGTAACGCGCGAGACTCTGCCCGCCGGTCCAGGCCGACGCCTAGAACGGCGGCGGGAGGACGTGCCCCGCCTCGGCTTCGAGCCGGGCCCAGAGGACGATCGCGTCCTCGGCTATGACCAGTCGCACCTCTGGCACCAGGGCCAGCCGGAGCCGGTCGGTGCTGGCGGTCCCGGCCGCGACTCGGGGGCTTACAGCGCGTGCAGCACCAGCGGTTCGAGGCCGGGCAGGACCGCGGTGTCGGAACGGATCGGCTTTCGCCGGTCCGTGGTCTCAGCCACCGCCGTGGCGACGGGCGAGGCCTCGTCGCCACGCACGGCGGAGTCAAACGTCAGACCAGCCGGATGTTGGCGGCCTGAAGGCCCTTTTGGCCCTGCTCGACGTCGAACTCGACCCGCTGGTTCTCGTCCAGGCTGCGGAACCCGCTCGATGAGATGGCGGAGAAGTGGGCGAAGACGTCAGCGCCGCCGCCATCCTGCGCGATGAAGCCGAAACCCTTGTCCGCGTTGAACCACTTGACTGTGCCGAATGCCATGTCTTCTCCTCTGAGTAGCTGATGGAGCCATGTACGGGCCCTCGGTTGTCGTCGCTGCTGGTCCGGAAGAACCGGCAGAACAAAGAGCGCCTGGCGGGTTAGGTACCCACCAGGCGCTGGCAAAGTATGCGACAAACCGAAGGCTGCAACCCGGTGAGGCTAGCACGGGGGCGGCGCCCGCGCGGTGTCTTCGCTGTCAGCGCTGACCGCGCCGGCTACCAACCCGTGTGCCGGGAGAGAACGCCGCGGCGCCCCGTGGCGCGGACGTGGTTTCCGCGGCACTCGCCCGACGACTTTCCGAGCCTGTCCCGCGCGCCGCGCGGGCGGTCGATCCGCCCGTCGCTGTGCGCGGATCCGGGCGCCCCGTGGCGCTGTGGCCTCGTCCGTGATGCGGCGCCGTCGTCGCTACGGGAGGCGTCACGAAGCGGCGCTCGCCCGGGGCGAGTTCGGTGAGCAGCGAGTCACCGGGGCCAAGCCGGGTAATCGTCGGGTTGATGCCGGCCTGGCGGGTGAGGTCGCGCACGTCGGTGACCTGGTCGTCGGTCATCAGGGTGACGACGGTGCCGCTCGCTCCGGCACGCGCGGTCCGCCCCGAGCGGTGCAGGTATGCCTTGTGCTCGGCCGGAGGGTCGGCGTGGATCACGAGAGCCACATCGTCGACGTGGATACCGCGCGCCGCGATGTCGGTCGCGACAAGTGTGCGGGCGTCGCCGGCGGAGAACGCCGCCAGATTGCGGGTTCGGGCGTTTTGCGCCAGGTTGCCGTGCAGCTCGACGGCGGGCACGCCCGAGGCGACCAGTTGACTGGTCAGCTTCTTGGCGCCCCGCTTCGTGCGGGTGAACACGAGCGTGCGCCCCGGGGCGGCCGTCAGGTCGATCAAGACGGGGAGCCGATCATCGTGACGCACCCGGAGCACGTGGTGGGTCATCGCGGCGACCGGGGACATCACCGAGTCGACGCTGTGGGTGACTGGGTTGGAGAGGTACCGCCGCACGAGGACGTCGACGCCCGCGTCGAGCGTCGCCGAGAACAGCAGCCGCTGGGAGCGGGGCGGTGTTGTGTCGAGGAGTCGCCGTACGACCGGCAGGAAGCCCAGGTCGGCCATGTGGTCCGCCTCGTCGAGCACCGTGACCTCGACGGCGTCGAGGATCGCGTGGCCGGTCGACACGTGGTCGGCGAGCCGACCGGGACAGGCGATGAGGATATCGACCCCGGCACGCAGTGCACCGACCTGTGGCCGCGCGCTCACCCCACCGAAGACCGTCAGGGTCCGCAGCGACAGCGCGTTGGCCAGCGGTGCGATCGCCGCCTCGATCTGGGTCGCCAGCTCGCGAGTGGGCGCCAGGATGAGCGAGCGCGGGCGGCCGGGCAGCCGCGGAGACGTGGCGGCCGAGAGCCGGGCGAGAACCGGGAGAGCGAAGGCGTATGTCTTGCCCGATCCCGTCCTGCCACGACCCAGCACGTCGCGTCCGGCGAGTGAATCCGGGAGCGTCGCGGCCTGGATCGGGAATGGCGTGCTGATGCCCGCCTGCTCGAGCGCGGCGACCAGGCGGCCGGGCACGCCGAGGTCAGCGAAGGAGGTGGGCGTGACAAGGGGCGTCGTGCTGGCGCGGCGTGCCGCCATGGGAGTCTCCGAACGTAAAAGGGGTCGCCCTGCACGGCGCTGACCGATTGGTCGCGGCGCGTGGTGGTCGACATCAAATGCAGGCCGTGGTCGGAACCGGCGGACCGGTTGATCAATCTACCCGCGCCCCGGCCCAGGCCGTACACGATGGCTTTTTGGGTTAGGGTTCGACGGGCCGAGCGTCCAAACGCCCCCCGGCGAGCGGCCGGATGCGCCCCGCTCATTTTCCGCACCCGGCTTGCATGTGCGAGCGGGTGGGTCGGGCGTTGGCGCGCAAACTTGGAGCAGTTCTTGACTGATGTAACCGCGCATGACTCGAATTTGTTCCGTGAAGCACCGGGAGCAGATGCGCCTTTCGACCACACACCTGCCGTTGACGCAAGCTTGGCTGCGATGACTCGCCTGCGCACCCCGTTCCGTCTCGAGGGTGACCCCGACCGGAAGCCGACGACCGGCGCCCATCGCCCGCTCGTTAGGCATCACGACGCCACGGAGCCCAGTCAGTAAAGGCTACCCCGGGTGTCGGTTCGACGCGTCGTAGGTACCGACGTCCTGTGCAGGTGGATCAGCTGGATCAGCACCTCTCCACGACTGGACCAGCAATTGGGGCGGCGGCGGACCGCCGCTCGGCCTTGCCCGCATACATTTTCGCGTCGGCCATCCCGATCAACGTGTCCCCGTCGAGGGTGCTGCCGCGACCCGCGACCGCCGCACCCATCGTGCCCCCGGTCGGGGTGGTCGCCCAGTGCAACGGCGCACTGTGTAGGCGCGGCCCGTCTCGGCGCCGGCGATGAGAGTCGAACAGCTCATGACATGACCTGCTTGGGTCTGACTGGATGGCTGGGAGGTACGTCCGCCGAGGGAGTCGAAGGTGGTCGCCGTCGGCGCGCGGTTGAATCGCTTCGATCGGTCCGTGGATGCGCTCGCCGGACATCCGCTCAGGAAGGCAATGCCCGCAGGGTGAGGTGGCGTCATGCTGCGCACATCCGGACGGGCAGGTCACTCTCAGCGGTCCTCGGCGCCTCGGCCGTACGGCCCGCAGCAGTCGGGGCGGTGCCGGTACACGCGCAGGCCGCGTCTGCGCCGGCGGCCGAACTCGGGCGTGATCTCGTACAGGCAGGCCCGCGAGATGACGGCCTCCCCGCCGCCGGGCACCAGCGCCGTCAACCGGTCCGCCGCGCAGCAGCACGTCCACGTCCTCGACCGTACGCAACCCACAACCGCCGGGACGGGTTCTGGATCTGATGCTTCTCGGCCTCGGGACAGATTTGTCGGCCATCCGCTGCCGAATGACGCTGGTGTCGGCCTCGACCTCCTCCGCGCTGCGGTCGCCGCCCCCGGCGGGTGGCGCCAGGCAGCACGAGCGGTCGCATCGCCGCCCCGATGGGCAGGTCGAGTGCGGCGCATAGGCCGCATACCTTGGCCAGCTCCGGATACTGCTGCCAATCGCCGGCGAGCCAGCGGAACAGGGTCGAGCGACTGACACCGGTGTGCCTGGTGACGTCGCCCACGGTCCAGCCGCGGTCCTGCCGGGCGTCTTGGACTGCCCCACAACGAACTGGGCGAAGGCCGCCTGCGATGTGATCGCCACTGGGTCCATCCTCAGTCGTGACCCTTTATGAGCCCTTCGCATCGCCACAAGGTAGGTAGGTCGCACCCGCCCCCACGGTGAAATTGTCACGCGTCAGCGGGTTCTCCGCGCTGATCGCTTGCGTGGCGGGGTCAGCAGATCCGCGATCGTGGCGATCGCGCTCGGCACCAGCCGGTAGTAGGCCCACACACCGCGCTTCTCCCGCTCCAGCATGCCGGCCTCGGTAAGGATACGCAGGTGGTGACTGACCGTCGGCTGCGAGAGGCCGACCAGCGCGGTCAGGCCACAGACGCACGCCTCGCCCTCGGGGGCCGACTGGATCAGGCTGAGCAGCCGCAGCCGGGCAGGATCGGCGAGGGCCTTCAGGACCCCCGCCAGCCGCTCGGCATCGGTACGTTCGATCGACTCGCCGGCAAGCGGCGAGATCTGAGGCATAGTCATTTCAGCCAACGCAGTTCCCACATATTCCATCCTTCCACCAGCAGCATCCACCCACGCACATATCGCCAATGCACGATGCCTATGAGCGTGTTCGAGATGGTCTGATGTGGACGGCGTGACAGCGGCGACCGCGGCCGGGCTCGGTGTCCGGATGTCCGCTCGTCGTGGTTACCCCTCCGGCTTGTGCTCAGTGGGCGTTAATCGAGCCGCTGTTGCCGGAGCCGAACACCGACGGCCGGGCGGGAGAAACACCCTCGGAGGGATCGGCATCGGCCAGGGTCAGCCGGTCACCACTCAACTCCGCCCCCGGGGCCTGCCGAGTTTGATCATCCGTGCGAGCGAGCCTCAACGGTCGTGGCCCCCGCCGGGGCTCGGTGGCGGCGCTGCGTGGGGCGGGCCGGTCAGTACCCCGGTTCTCGGTGGGCCGGCCGGTGACCGGGTGGGATGGCCTAACCTTCGCCGGCCGGCTCGGCTCGGCCGTCGTGCCGGGCTTCTTCGCCGTGCCGGACCCGCTCCCGGTGCCGGAGCTGTTCTTCGTACCGGACCCGTTCTTGCTGGCGGGCTTGGTGTCCGGGACCAGGCGCTGGCAGTAGGCGTCGACCTGCGCGGCGCCACCGGCGGCGGCCACCAGCGGCTGGAACCCCGAGGTCTCTAGCGCCTTTTCCCGCTGGGCCGGCTTCTTGGCCAGGTACGCCCGGCACAGCCCGCCGAGCTGCACACTGTCCTCCGGACCGCTGCTCGGGCTCCGCCGGGCCGACGGGGCGGTCGGGGACCGGCCCGGATCGCCGGTGGTGGGCGCGCCACCGCCGGTCGGGGATCCGTCGGGGCGGCCGGTGGTCGGGGCGGGAGTCGCCGGACCAGACGGCGGAACCGTCTCCCCGGGAGGGTCCAACGTGACCGCCGCGAAGGCGGCGCCGGCGGTCGCGGTGGCGAGAACCCCGGCGGCCCAGGCCAGGGCGCCGGCGGTGAACCGGCGGCGGCCGGGGACCCGGGCGGGCGCGGATGCCGGGGCAGCGCGGGCCGCCCGGAAGGCCGCCAGCGCCCCCTGCTCCCCGGCCAGCTCGACAGGGCGCGCCGGGGCGGCCGCCGCGGCGAGCAGCCCGGCGAGCGGGTCGGCCCGGACGGCACCCTCCGTGGACGTTGCGGCGCGCGCCGCGTCGAGGAGCCGGTCGGCCGCGGCGCGGTCGGCGAGTTGGCCGGAGCGGCGGAAACTCATCCTGAATCCTCTCACGTCAACCATCCGCCGGTTCGGCGTGCGGCGCCTGCCTGCGCCGGTCGCCGCGCGGCCGCGCGCTGGTCTCGGGCGCGGCTGGTGGCTGGCTCGGGTCGTAGCGCTCGATCAGCCCGGCGAGCCGCCGCAACCCCCGGTGCGCGGCGGTCCGCACCGCGCCGGGCCGCCGGCCGAGCACCCGCCCGGCGGTCTCGGCGTCCAGGCCGATGACGGCCCGGAGCAGGACCGCCTCGGCTTCCCGGGGTGGCAGCATGGCGATCAGCGAGAGCGCGGCGTCGGTGCCGATGGTCTCCCCGGCTCGCTCGGCGGTGTCGGCGTCGCCAGCCAGCTCGCTGAGCGCGTGCATCGGCACCGGCAACGACGGGCGCCGGCTTTGCCGGCGCAGGTGGTCCATGGCCCGGTTCCGTGCGATGGTGACGGTCCAGGCCCGGAAATCGCCGCCGGTGAAGCTGGGCAGGTCCCGGGAGATCTGCAACCAGGTCTCCGACGCCACATCTTCCGCGTCGGCGCCCACCAGCGCGGTCAAATAGCGCAGCAGGTTCGGCTGGAGGGTGCGGTAGAGGAAGCGGAAGGCGTCCTCATCACCGGCCTGCGCCGCAGCGACGGCCTCGCTCAGCTCACCGGCCATGCCATGCCCGTTCCCCGGCCACGGGAACCAGCGGACGCCGGAGCCAGCGAACCCGATGACTGCCTGGTCCGCTGACCGGACCTGAGTCCACGCCTTTCAGCCCCCCACTAACCTGATCGCGCTCGCGGCTGCGGCAGCCCGGGCGGCACGCCCAGACACTCGCCACGACGAACGGCCATCGGCGCACTGCCACGCCGGCGCGGTGAAGCGGCCCCAAGTCGGGCAACGGTAGGAACTCACCACCCCACCAATAGGTCGGCACCACGTCACAGTAACGCCCACCTCATGTGAGGGCGAAAGCACCGGAGCGAGCCCAAGCTCCTTACTTACTTCGCTAGGGAAGGGCATGGGCGAGTGCCCCTGGAGGCCCTCGACTTCTCTCTGTTGGTCGCGGCGCGGGCCTCTGACCTGCTGATGTGAGGTCGTGTAAGGCCGTGTGAGGCACTGTCAGTCCTCACGACACCTTCCTCGACCGCCTGTGGTCATACCGTCGACCCACCGGCCAGGCACCCCCACTCACCGTCCGTCTGTCAAGCCCCGGGTTTGATGGAGAGTTGGTTAGCTGGTTTTCAGGGGTGCGGTGACCGGGTGGGTCATCGCGTGTAGGGCTTCGTGTTCGGCG
>NZ_JBEXHU010000053.1:0-10629 GCF_040608175.1 Micromonospora sp. NPDC005206 | reverse complement strand
CGCCGTGCAGACGCCGGTAGCCCCAGCTGGGATTCTCCCGAGCCAGGCGCAGTACCAGGGCACGGATGGAACGAACCGTGCGCGGCCGGCCCGGGAGCTTGGGCCGGGAGGCATCCGTGGGAGCGATACGAGCCGGTGCCGGGCACGCCGGAGATCGTGCTGGTCGACATCGACGGCACCGTGGCCCTCAAGGGCGACCGCAGCCCGTACGACATGACCCGCGTCAGCCGCGACCAGCCGAAACCCGCCGTGATCCTCGCCGTCCGCGCCATGCACAGCGCCGGCTACGGCGTCGTCTTCTGCTCCGGGCGGGACGAGTCCGCGCGGACGGACACCGTCGCCTGGCTGGACCAGCACGTCAAGGTGCCCTACCTCGCGCTGCACATGCGGGCGGTCGGCGACACCCGCGACGACGCCGTCGTCAAGGCGGAGATCTTCGCCCGGGAGGCCCGCGAGAAGTTCACTGTCGTCGGCGTCTTCGACGACCGCGCCCGGGTGGTGCGGATGTGGCGCGCCCTCGGCCTGACCGTCTTCCAGGTCGCCGAGGGCGACTTTTGAGCCGAGGGGAGTGCCGATGGCTCGCGTCGTCATCAAGATCCACCGCCGCAAGAATCTCTACGTCATCTGGAGCAGCGAGCGGGACCAACCTGTCGCGGTTGGCACCCGCCGCGAGGTGATGGGGCTTCTCGGCGGTGACATCCCAACCGGCCGGTGTCCCACGTGCCAGAGCTGGGTTCCGCGCGACGCCACCCCTGCCGCCGCTCTCGCCCGCGCCGACGAGCACGGCGGCTCGGATCGCTCGGTGCGGTTCGGGTGGTGGGACGACGAGCTGCTCCCGTACGCCATGGAAGGTCAGCTCCGCCGGACCGACCTCGCCAAGGCGGCCCGGCTGATCGCCGAGGGCCGCGAAGCCGAGGTCCGGACCCTGCTCGTTCCGTACGACGATGAGGACGCCGGATGAGCACCCCGAACGACTACCCCCGGGACGTGCCGCCCGACGTCCTCGCTGCGGCAGACAAGGCCTGCTGCCGGATCGTCAGCGGCGACCGGACGGGACCCACCCCGCGCGGCCGCGCCGAGTGCGGCGGCAACCCCGGCCTGTCACTGCGCGATGACGTGCACGAGCAGGGGAACTGAAGTGCACGTACTGCTGTCCGGCATTGTCGGCTCCAACGCCTACGGGCTGAACCGGCCCGGCTCCGACGTCGACCTCCTGGCCGTCGGCGCCGCATCCACGGCCGCGCTGCACGGCTTGACCTCGCCGAAGGAATCGCACGTCACGACGAAGCCCGACCGCACCATCCACGAGGCGAGGAAGTTCGCGATCCTCTGCATCGGCGGTAACCCCACCGTCTCCGAGCTGCTGTGGCTGCCCGAGGACCTGTACGAAGTCCGCACACCGCTCGGCGACGAGCTGATCGGGATCCGGTCGGGTTCCTGTCCGCACCCCGCGTCCGCGACGCGTACCTCGGCTACGCCATGCAGCAGTTCCGCCGGCTCAGCGAACGCGGCGACGGGTCCTTCTCGGCCGACACCCGCAAGCGCACCGCGAAGCACGCCCGGCACCTGGCCCGGCTCACCCGGCAGGGACTCGACCTCTACACCACCGGCACGCTCACGATCCGCCTCGAGTACCCCGAGTGGTACCACGACTTCGGCGACGCCGTCGCCGGCGGCGACCTCCAGATCGCGGCCGACCTTCTCGCCGCGGCCGAGCGGCAGATGGCCGCCACGAAGTCACCGCTGCCGGAGAGGCCCGACACGGCACCGATCGAGGCATGGCTGCTGCGGGCTCGCGCAGCCCACTGAAACCGGCCGTGAGCCTCGCCCGGGCCTCCACCGCCACCCTCGAAACGATCCGGCTCAACCTGCACCACGGGCTGCGCCTGGTCCTCGACCACCATGACGCCGCGACGCTTCACCGCGTCGGCGCGAAGGGCGCCGCACCGCCGGTCGAGTCCGGGGCCTCACCCTCAGCCTGCTCGTCGCCGTCGACGAGGAGCTGGCGCATCGCATCAAAAACCAGCGAGAGGACCCGCGATGAGCGCGAGTCGCCGGGACGGCGGGACTTGGAGTCCTGCGCCCGATCGCACGTCTGGGTGAACGAAACCCGGTGGCTCCTTGCTGGCTGGATCGGTTATCCGAAACTGTGTGAGAGCGTCAGCCGTCGCTGATGTGGGCACGATTGGGGCCTGCTCGCGCCCGGGCGAAGTCCAGTGAATGGCTTGATATCTATGAACATCACCGTAAGAGACCACAAGGTGGCTCACCTTCAGTGGTGGTACGAGACGGGCTTGCCTCCGCACAGTCCGGCGGACGTTGGTTGGGTAATCGACCTGTCAGTGCGAGAGTGGGATCCAGGCCTACCCGGTCCGGTCGTCCTCATGCTGCATGGCAGAAGCGTACCGGCTGCCCCGGTGTTCGCCCTTGGCGACGATGACACAACCGGTCGTTGGGCCCGCTACAACTGGGCCAACTACTTGGCGCGGTCAGGTTTCCGAGTATTCATCATGGACCTCCAAGGGTCCGGCCTCTCAACTCGCTCCCCACAGATGGACGTAGCCTGCAACGCGTTCAAAGGCGACCAGAGCAAGCTAGCGCCCTACCCGCTGCCTACAGGAGCTTGCGACGAGGACTATCCCTTTCCTCGTTACCTCAACCAGGTGGAAACCGACCTAGCTGAGCTCCATGCAGTCATCAGCTGGATCCGAGGAACCGCGGGCGTGCAAAAGGTTAATCTCGTCGGCCACTCCGCAGCCGCTCACATCGTCGGACCGTACGTAATGAAATGGCCGGACTGGGTGGAAAGCCTGTTCCTGCTCGCCCCCATCTTCCCACCTTATGGCCTCGGCGACCGACCCCCATTCATGCCGCCCCCGGAACCCCCTGTGCCGTACCCGCTGCCCCCTCTGCCGGATAGGTTTCGGTGCCCAATGTTCATCACGAGCAGAGATCAATTTATGGCGGACTGGAACGCTGAGGCGCCACAGCGGGAAACCGGCATCGAAGATTTCGTGTGGAATGAGATCATGAAACTTGACCCGGTCGGCGCAACATGGGGAAGCCAAGGCGTGATCCGATGGCGGAACTCGGCCTGGTATGGATGGACAAAGAGCAAGGTGGAGAGCAACGACGCGCTCGGCGTAAGCGTGCCGGTGGCTATTGTGTACGGAACCAGCGACCAACAGATAAATCAACTTTCATCCACGCTGCCATCCGTGCCCAGCGACACGCAGAAGCCAGGCCCGCCGTTCAGCGTCGAATGGCTATTCCGCGCGATTCCCGGCGATCGCAAGCTGATGGTCTCCATCGACAAGACCGGGCATTTCATGCCCTGGGAGACGCAGCACTACGTCCTGCATCGCTATTCCGCCGACTGGATCAGGAACAAGTCCATCGACTGGCAAAACAGCGGCGCTTGGCAGCGGGACACCTACGGCCAACTCGTCCCTGTCGCTGTATAGCGCGCTGGCCCGCACCCGGGCGGCCGGCCCGCGGGCGGATTCCTGGACAACGCCACCGCCCACCGGTTCCTTCAACGCGCGCAGGTGATCGGCGCCCGCCTCGTCTCGTCCCACGTCCGGTGACCACGTGTGCGACCAGCACGTCAGCATCGGAGCGGGCGGGCGGTGTCGTATGGCTGTGCCACGATAGGCGACTGTGACGAGACCCCGACGATCGTGGACCTGGCAGAACTGGGCGCAGGCCGCAGCTGACGTCGCATCGGGCGAAGTGCACGAGCACCAGCAGTTTGAGCTGAAGCGTGAGACCTACGGCACGGCCGAGAGCGCCAAGCGGGAACTGGCGAAGGACGTCGCGGCGCTGGCCGTCGACGGGGGAACCCTCGTCATCGGGATCGAGGAGAACCGGGACAGCGGTCGGGCAGCCGGCCTCACGCCGGTCGAACTGGCGGGGCAGGTCGAGCGGATCCAGCAGGTGTGCCAGAACCGGGTCGACCCACCGCTCGCCTTCACCGCGACCGACCTGGTCAACCCCGACGACCCCTCCACCGGCCTGATCGTCATCGACGTTCCGCCCAGCCCGTTCGCGCCGCACCAGGTCGACGGGCGGTACTACGGCAGGGCGGACCGGACCGTCAGGACGCTGTCGGACCCTGAGGTGATCCGGCTGCACCGCCTGCGCGACGCCTCCGAGGACAGCATCCTCGATGACCTGGAGCGGGCGCGGCGCAGCGCCGCGGCGCTCGACCTCGGGCTGTCGACGCTGGCGGTCGCGATCACGCCCATCCCCGTCATCCGGCCGGAGCTGGTGCGCGACGAGCTGGCCGACGGCAATAAGTGGCTCGGCGAGGTAGCCAACGCGGCGCAAGACCGCGTGAGGCGCATCAGCGACGGCAGCCCTCTCGCGCCCTTGGTCATGCAGAGCGCCAGCTTCCCGTTCAGCAGCCGCAACGGATACGCCACGCCGAACGGCTTCGCGTTCAGGTACAACAGCCGCGAGGACACGTACGCCTTCCTCGAGGTGGCGGAATCCGGCGCCGTGACGCTCATCGTGCGCGACGTCACCGACGGGGCCTCGATCGCCCGAGACCGACCGGAGTACGAGAAGTTCATCAACCAGTACGAAGCGGCCACCTTCACGGCCCTCGCCCTCGCCGTGTTCGCCGAGGTAGCGGAGCGCAGTGGCTTCCGCGGCATCGTCGGCCTGGGTCTCCGCCTGGACGGCATGCTCACCGTCACGCCGATGCGCGAACCGTCGCGCCGGACCTGGGACCGGCCCGTCCCGTACCCCGAGGACCACTACCAGCGGGTCACCAGCGCCACCAGCGTGGAACTCGACGGCGACCTGACGGCCGTCATGGACCGGCTGTACGGCCGGCTACTGCGGGCCCTGGGCCTCGGTGACATGCTGCGCCAGCGGCCGACCGAGTCGTAGCCAATGCGGGTTCGATACTTCGAGGGTTGGCTCGCCCACCTGCTCGCCGGCCAGCAGTGGGTCAGCATCGTTGCCCGGTTCACCGAGGGTGGCCCGAAGCCCGTCGGCCTGGCCGCCGACCCGAGGCCGGGTGGCGTGTCGGTCATGGTGCAGATGGCCCGCGGCGGGACGAATACGGGAACGGCTGCGGCGGACGCACCGGGGACCTGGCCGGGGAGTAGTGCTGAGGTCGAGCAGGTTGCCGTGCCGCGGGCGCCGGAGTCCGCCGCCGAATGGGCCGAAGCCATCGCCGCCGTCGTGGCCGGCACTCACCACCCCGACGTCAAGGACGTAGCGACCTACGGTGTTCCCGTCGACGGGAAGAGGCGCCCCGGAGTGCGAGTCTCGTTCACCGACGGGTCCGACATCTTCACCACCGTGCTGGATCCCCAGTAGACGACCCCGGACACCGCCGGAGCCGGGCTGTGCTGCCGATAACGCCCTCGCCTCGCGCCGGCCGCGTCCCCTAGGGTTTCGGCGCGTAGCGCCACCGCAGCGTCAGAGAAAAGGTGAGCCATGAACACAGTCATCGACCTCGGCAACGGAGACTCCCTCCAGATGGAGCCGGCCCGACGCGCCCTGAGCCTGTATCCGGGCGCCGGGGGCGCGCAGGTCGAGGTGGCGCTGAGGATCAGCAAGGCACAGGACCTGGCACCGGGCATCGCGTACCGGGTTAGCGCCCGGATGCACGTCGAGGACAACCAGCGCCGGCAACGGATGTTGTGCGCCCTGGACACCGCGAACCTGGTCACGCCGCTCGTGCAGGCAGGCGATGTGCGGCTGTCGGGCTTCGCCACCGACGAGCAGCTGCGCGCCGTCGAGCAGCTGCGCGCAGGCGGGGACCTGTGGGTGAACCTGAACCTGTCGGTCTATTCGCTGGAACAGCCGGGCTCTAAGGCACCCACCTCGGCTGACCCGGAGAAGGGCCGGACGGCGCGGCGGTCGGGATCGACAGGACTTCAGGCGGAGAAGGTCTTCGTGGAGTTGGCGGAAGCAGTCGCCAGGGCGCGCCCGTTGCCGCGGATGCGGACCGGGGACCTGAGGTTCGACATCAACGCCGGGGAGTGGGCGGCGCAGATGGTCAAGGTGGAGGCTGGGGCCTTCGTCGAACTGCTGGTGCCGCTGGCCAGGGGCGCGGACTACACCGACGCGGTGGCGGCGCTGCGGGAGGCGCGCGAGCTGCTCCGGCAGGGCAACATCGAACCGGCGATCGTGGAGGCCCGCAAGGCTGTGGAGCAGGTCCGTGACGCGTACGGCACACAGAAGCTGTTCGCCGCGGCGAAGGCGAAGACCCCGCGCCAGCGGACCCTCGACGAGCGTTGGGCGTTCATGGTCGAGGACCTGTTTTCGACGATGAGCGGCGCAGGCCACAAGAACGACGAGGTGACGAAGGACTTCGAGTACACCCGCGAGGACGCCGAGATGTTGATCGTCGCGACCGCCGGGATGCTCAAGCGACTGTCCGTCAACAGCGGCTCGCTATAGCCGGCCGCGAATCACATGAAGGTGCCTCGGAATATCCATTGCCATCCGAACGCGGTAGCGCTTACCTTGAATGAGCAAGGTCAACCCGACCAACCCAAGGAGTTCCCCGTGTCGCAGTACGCGTCCACCGAAACCACGCGGTTCATGCCGCGCGGCGGTGTCGTGCTGCCCTCGATCGGGCGAGCCCACGACCTCTGCGCGAGCGAGCAGAACTGGAAGCCGGGGTGGCGGCGCGAATAGCGTCAGCGCAAGCTGCGAAGCCGCCCACCCCGACAGGGATAGGGCGGCTTTTTCGTTACCCGAACAACTTCATAGGGGCGTAGCTCAACTGGTAGAGCACCGGTCTCCAAAACCGAAGGTTGCAGGTTCGAGTCCTGTCGCCATTGCTTTTCGTCCCGGCTGCGGCCGGCGGCGCTGCATATTCTTAACTCCACAGTGGATGGCATAAGCAAGACCCCCGGCCGGCGCCTGCACGGGCCGGCCGGGGGGCAACATCCGGGACGAGGGAGACGGCTGACCCGCTCGCTTTGGGAGCGAGAGACACGGGGTTCGACACCCCGGTCCCGGACCATGGGGTTGTAGCTCAGCTGGTAGAGCGTCGGCGTGGCACGCCGAAGGTCAGGGGTTCGAGTCCCCTCTTCTCCACCGGCCCGCCTGGTGACCGCATCGAAGATGGCGCGGGTACGAAAGTGTCACCGCAAGCCCGTCAAGCTCAGGCGGTAGAGCGCCGGTCTGAAAAGCCGGAGGTTGCCGGTTCGACGCCGGCGACGGGCACGTTGGCGGGTTCGCGGCCGCGCGACTGCGATCCCCGCCAGCTCCATGGGCCGTTGGAGCAAGCTGGCAGCTCACCTGGTTCTCAGCCAGAAGGTTACGGGTTCGAGCCCCGTACGGCCTACGCACGATCTCGCGGTACTAGCTCAACGGCAGAGCTGCTGACTTCCAATCAGCCGGTCGGGGTTCAATTCCCCGGTACCGCTCAACGCCAATCCGGGTTGCTCTGCTGGCTGGGCGCCCCGACTTTGGATCGGGAGGACGCAGGTTCGATTCCTGCACCCGGAGCTCACACTCGGCCAGCGGAGAACGTCGCCGCGGGGATCGCGGTGGTCGACTTGCTGGGGCGAGGACCCGACAGCGTTTGGTGCTGCTGGTACGCGTCGATGACCTTCGCGGGAATGCGTCCGCGTTCGGTGACCTTCTGACCGACCAGCTTCTCGTTCTTCGCCCACCACGCCCGGATGAGCCGTCGACGTTCCTGCTTCGCGGTCTGCGACTCCGCCGGCCGAGATACGACCCGGCCGGCAGCGTTCCGGGTTCGGCGACCGGCATTAACGAACTGCGCCAGCTGTTCCTCGAAGAGGGCCCTGTTCTTCTCGGTCAGGTCGATCCGGTACTCCACGCCATCGAGGCTGAAACGCACCTCCTGGGCGTCCGGCTCTCCGGTCAGGTCGTCGGTCGTCTGCACGAAGGTGCGGCGCGCCATGGGTCCCCCTCGGTCCTCGGATCAGGCTGCTGGGGTCGAGTTACAGGAGCGGAACTCAACCGTCCCTGAGTGGATCATCAAAGATCCGACGCCGCAACCTGCGGGAATCACGCCTCGGTAGCCCAACTCGGTAGGAGGCAGCGCACTCAAACTGCGCACAGTGCGGGTTCGAATCCCGCTCGGGGCACGCAGCACACCATGCCGTCGTAGCTCAGTCGGTCGAGCAGCTCCATGGTAGGGAGCAGGTCGCCGGTTCGACTCCGGCCGACGGCTCCACGCGGTTGTAGCTCAGCTGGTAGAGCGCGACGTTGCCAACGTCGAGGTCGCCCGTTCGATCCCGGGTCAGCCGCTCCAAGCACCACCGGCCACGAGAGAAGGGAGGGCCCGGTGGACGCCGTTCTCGTCCTCAACGCCGACCTGGGACCGCTGCACCGGGTCCCCGTCAAACACGCGATCCGGATGCTCATGCGCCAGGTCGCCGAGATCCACGAAGCCGAGCCCGACCGGCTCATCGGCGTCTTCCCGATGCCGCGAGTCCTCCGGCTCGTCCGGTACGTCGTCACGAAGTGGCGCTACACCAACGGGCCCGCGTGGTCCAAGGCCGGCGTGCTGCGCCGCGACGGCCACCAGTGCGGCTACTGCCCGGCGCCAGCGACCACCGTCGACCACATCGTGCCCCGCTCGCGCGGCGGGCGGAACAGCTGGAAGAACACGATCGGCGCGTGCTACGCGTGCAACCAGCGGAAGGCGGACCTGACCCCCGCCGAGGCGGGCATGGAGCTGCGGTTCCAGCCGTCGGTCCCCACCTGGTCCAGCATGATGCAGCGCTGATCACCGGCCGGCGAGACCGCGGCTCGCCGGCCACCATTCCCGGGTCGTCTATTCGGTAAGACGCCGCACTCTGGATGCGGAAAGCTGGGTTCGAATCCTGGCCTGGGAGCCACGGCAGGGCGCGCAAGCGGGTCGGCACAGGGTGCACCCATAGCCGCCGGCGAACCGAGAGGTGCCCCTGCCGCGAACAATGCCCTCGTAGCCCAACTGGTAGAGGCGCCAGGTCGAGGTCCTGGTCGTTGTGCACGTTCGAGTCGTGTCGAGGGCACTCACGCCGGCGTAGCTCAGAGGCCAGAGCACCGCCCTTGTATGGCGACGCGCGCCGGTTCGACTCCGGCCGCCGGCTCCACACCCCGGCGGGTCCCTCGCAGGCCGGGAGGCCAGGGAGAAGGCAGGGATGTCGCGCCCCTGCCGGTGATCCGTCGGTGAAACGGCGGCACCGTCCCGGCCCGCGAGAGACCCACCGGGGTCATGCCAGCGCAGCACGACTGGCGGTGCGCGCCCCTCGTAAGGGCGAGGTAGGGCGTTCGAGTCGCCCCGCTGGCTCTCCATGCCGACGTAGCTCAACGGCAGAGCATCCGGCTCATAACCGGAAGGCACCCGGATCGACACCGGGCGTCGGCACCACGCGCTCGTGGTGGAACTCAGGTAGACACGCACGGCTCAGAACCGTGTGCCGAAAGGCGTGGGGGTTCGACTCCCCCCGAGCGCACGCGAGGTCGAAGGCGGAGTGGAGCCGCCGCCCTGGCGCACCCAGGGAGAACCGGTTCAACTCCGGACGGCCAAGCCATGGGGTCGTAGCTCAGTTGGTAGAGCGCTGCTTTCGCAATGCAGAGGCCGGCGGTTCGACTCCGCCCGATTCCACTCACCGGCCCTGGCCGGTCCCATGCTGGCGTAGCTCAGCGGCTTGAGCACCCGGTTGTCAGCCCAGGGCCCCGGCAAAGTCGTGGCGGTGTCTGACTTGAGTGGACTGGAGTAGAAGCGCCGTTGTTGATGGCAGCAAGACGGGCATGACCGGTTCAGAAGATCATCAAGGTTCCTACGCCGTGTTGATCGCCGAAGTGAGTCATGCCCGCCCTGCCATCATCGCTGATCTCGTCGGTGTCGTGTGCACCGGCTCTGACCGTGTCCGAAGCCGCTGGCGGACTGCTCACTGTGCTGGCCCATCTGCCTGATCCGCGGGCCCGGCGAGGTGTGCGGCACCGGTTGACGGTCGTGGTGACCGCTGCGGTGTGCGCGGTGGTGGCCGGCAACCGGTCGTATAGCGCGATCGCTGAGTGGGTCGCCGACGTGCCGGCTGCGACCGCGCTCGCGCTGGGCATGGCCCCGGATCGGCGCCCGTCCGAGGCGATGATCCGCCGGTTGTTGCAGGCTATAGACCCGCAGGTACTGACTGCGGCGGTCAGCGTCTGGCTTGCCGACCGGGCTGCGGCCGGCGCGTCGGCGTCCCGGCGAGCGATCGCCGTCGACGGCAAGACCCTGCGCGGCTCGCGCACCACCGACAACGCGGCCCGGCATGTGATGGCCGCCTGCGATCAGGCGGTCGGCGTGGTCCTGGCCAGTACCGACGTCGACGGCAAGACCAATGAGATCACCCGATTCCAGCCGCTGCTCGACCAGATCGGCGACCTGCGCGACACCGTGATCACCGCAGACGCGCTGCACTGCCAGCGTGAGCACGTCGACTACCTCGCCGAACGCGGCGCGCACTGGATCCTGACCGTCAAGGGCAACCAGCCGAGCCTGCACAGCCAGCTCTCCGGTCTGCCCTGGCGGGCCGTCCCGGACGCCTTCCGTGACACGTGTGACCGGCTCTCCCGGCCTCGGAGTACTACGACGGCTCCGCCCCACCCCGATCCGATCGGTCGACAGTGGACCCAGCCCTTCCCACGCACAGG
>NZ_JBEXHU010000052.1:0-12397 GCF_040608175.1 Micromonospora sp. NPDC005206 | reverse complement strand
ATGAGCCGGCGCCTCACCCACGAAGCGACGCCATCCTGGCGTGACGATCAACCCGAAGCGGACACACCGACGCCGACCTGATCAAGATGCCCTCTAACCGCCCTGCGTTTCCTGCGACCCCACCAGCGAAATCACCGTTCACGATCGGTTCCGGTCCGGTACCTGGATCGATCTCCATCTGGCCCCCTTCGGCCGCGACGGCTCATCGCCTGAGGGCTGGGCATCAGAGCCCAGGATCCACGTGCGCCAGGCGGGGCTGACGAACCGAGCGGAGGCCGAACTGGATGTGTTACCCGTCTGTGGAGCAGCCCTCGAGAATGACCCTCGCGGGGTCATGACTACGGTTCCGACAACGCTGCACACTCCTGCCATGACCGATTCCGATCCCGTGGAGCCCGATGTCCGTGGCGCACGGTCCTCCCGCGGATCGACTCAACCTCCCAGCGACCGCACGTCGTTGCCGCTTGGTGCCGCTGGCGGTGGCACATGCGAGTCATCCGACAATGCAGGCTCGGATGAGTCTTCTTCGGACGACGGATGGCGTCCGGTGTGAGCGGCGGGGTCGTGGCGGGACCGACCGGCGAGGGCACCACCGCGGCGCATGACGGTTCGGCCTCGCCCAACGCCCCGCCACCTCCACGAGGGTGACACGTCATTCATCCACTTCTTGACCCACATCAGCTCTGAGCAAGCGCCGCCTCCTGGGAGTCGGCCCCTGCCTGAACCTCCGGAGACCACATGTCACGCACGTTGCGGGAGGTCACGGCGATCGTCGCCGCCACCGCTCTCGCCTGCACGCTCAACTCAGGAGTTGCGGCCGCAGTTCAGCCGACCTCCCCGGACACCTCTACCTCAAAGCTGACGTCGTTGGCGGGAAAGGAGGTGGTACTGGTCACCGGCGACACGGTTCGAGTCGACGCAGTTGGCCGGGTACTCGGATTCCAGCCCGCGAAGGATCGGGAGTCGATCCCGGTGATCATGACCGAGCTCAAGGGGCACTCGTACGTGCTGCCGAGCGATGTCGGCGCGCTCATCTCGGAGGGCAAGCTTGACCAGCGGCTCTTCGACGTCACCGAGCTGAGCAACCCCGCCTACGAGAAGATGACGGGCAGCGGTGTGCCCGTCATCGTCCAGTACGCGCAGAGCGGGGCCGCCGCCAGGTCGCAGGCACCCGCGGCGCGCGCCGCGGTCCGCGGGACCACTGGCGCGGCCATGCGTGCCGAGCTGAAGTCCGTGCACGCGGACGCGCTAACCGTGGGCAAGGGCGCCGCCGCCTCGGCATGGGCGAAGCTCACCAGGGCTTCGACCGCGGGCCGGACCCTCGCGCCGGGCGTCGCGCGGATCCGGCTCGACGGCCTCGCCCACGCGACGCTCGACCAGAGCGTGACGCAGATCGGCGCCCCGACGGCCTGGGAGGCAGGCTACGACGGCGAGGGCGTGCAGGTCGCCGTGCTCGACACCGGCATCGCCACGACGCACGCGGACCTGACAACCCAGGTCGTGGCCGCGAAGAACTTCACCGACTCGGCCGACGAGCAGGATCACTACGGTCACGGCACGCACGTCTCCTCGACCGTCGCCGGCACCGGTGCCGCCTCCGACGGCAAGTACCGGGGTGTCGCGCCGGGCGCCCAGTTGATCAACGGCAAGGTGATGAATGACGACGGGTTCGGCGTCGACTCCTGGATCGTGGCCGGCATGGAGTGGGCCGTCGAGCAGGGCGCCGACATCGTCAACATGTCCCTCGGCGAAGCCGACCAGCCCGGCGTCAGTCCCTTGGAGGAGGCCGTGGACCGGCTCTCCGACCAGGCGCTGTTCGTGATCGCGGCCGGCAACGACGGCCCGATCGACGGCACCCTGGGATCCCCCGCGAGCGTCGAGGACGCGCTAAGCGTCGGCGCCGTCGACCGCACGGGCGCGCTCGCGGAGTTCTCCTCGCGCGGTCCTCGGACCGGGGACAGCGGTCTCAAGCCGGACATCACCGGACCTGGCGTCGGCATCGTGGCGGCCGGGGCAGCGGGCAGCCGCATCGACCGCTACAGCCCGCACCCCGCTCCTGGCTACATCCCGATGTCAGGTACGTCGATGGCGGCCCCGCACGTCGCCGGTGCCGCAGCGATCCTGCGCCAGGAGCACCCGGACTGGACCCCCGCGCAGATCAAGTCGGCCCTGGTCGGCTCGGCCACGCCGGGCCCGTACACGCCCATGGAGGGCGGGAGCGGCATCGTCGACCTGGCCGGTGCGATCGCACAGGACGTGATTGCCGAGCAGTCCTCGCTCAGTTTCGGCGCCGCGCTGTGGCCGCACGACGACGACGCGCCCCTGACGAAGACGCTGACGTACCGTAACCTCGGCACCGAGCCGGCGACGCTGGACCTCGCCGTCGAGGGCACCGGCCCGGACGGCGCGTCCGCCCCCGCCGGCTTCTTCACTTTCTCGGCGACTCAGGTCACCGTCCCGGCCGGTGGTATCGCGTCAGTGGACGTCACCGCCGACACCCGCCTCGGCGGTGACCTTCTCGGCGTCTACGACCTGGCGATCACAGCGACCGGTGATGGCACGACCGTGCGCACGGTCGGTGCGGTGAACCGCGAGGAACAGATGCACGAGCTGACGTTCAAGGCGACCGCCCGTGACGGCTCGGTACCCGTGAAGGACAAGTGGTACGGATGGGTGTACGACTTCGACCGCGGCATCATGACGAAGGTCTCCGGCGATGCCGGTACGACGACGCTGCGCATGCACGCGGGCACCTACACGGTGCTCGGCGAGGTGCCACTCATCGAGCCCGCCACGTTGCGGTACATCGGTGACGACTGGGTGGCTGCTCCCGAGATGCGGCTGACCGAGGACACGACCATCGAGGTTGACGCGCGAACGACGCAGCCGATCGACATCAAGGCGCCGGACCCGGGTGCCGTGCTGAGAACGGCGTATGCCACGGTCACCGGCCCTGACGGGGTCAACCCCGTCAGCATGTACGTGCAGAAGTTCCCGCAGGGTTTCCGGACGCGTTGGGTCGGTCCGAAGCCCCCCGCGGGGACGGCGTACACGCATCTCATCGCCAACCTCGTGAACCCGACGACCGGCGTCGCCTACCACCTCACGGATCTGGCCGAGGGCTTCTACACCGGCCTCGACCTGCACCCGTCGATGGGGGAGCTCGCCCGGATCGACATCGATGCCGGCTCGAGCGCCCCGAACCGCTGGGGGGTGTTCTACTCCGCACCCTCCATCAAGGCTCCGGTACCCTCCGACGACCCTGACCTGCCGATGACGAACACGGTCTACCTGACGGGCAACCAGAGCTGGCAGCGGATGTTCGAGCAGCGCTTCGGCGCGGTCGAGGCCGCATACGCCCAGCCGTTCCGCTACTACAAGGCCGGTCACACCTACCGGGAGCACTGGAACGAACCCGTCTTCGGCCCGGCGCTCGTGGCGGACGCCGTCACCGGCGCTCCGGCTGGGTTGACGAGGGACGGCGACAGGCTCAGCGGCGCGATCAACCCGTTCGCCGACGGCGTTGGTCACGACGGCACGAGCCGGTACGACGCCGCGTCCTCGTCCACCGTCCTCTACCGCAACGGGCAGGAGTACGCGAGGGTGAACGACATCCTCGACGTCAACAGCTTCGACCTGCCGCCGGGTGAGGCCACCTACAAACTGGTCACCACAGCAGACCGGACGGCCACGGGCACCTTCGCCGTCAGTAAGAAGGTCGTCTGGACCGCGACGTTCACCTCGGCGCACACCAAGGCGCCCACCCCGATCCCAGTCGGCGTAGTGCGCTACGAGCCGAAGCTTCGCCCCGACGGTACCGCGGCGGCTGGGACCCGCGGCGAGGTGAAGGTCGACGTCCAGGGCTCGACTGACTCCTGGAAGCCAGCCTCGCTGAGGGTGTACGCCTCCTACGACCATGGCGCGACCTGGCGTCGCCTTGTGGTTGCCCACGGAGCGGTGAGCGTGGCGAACCCCGCGGCGGGCGGCAGTGTGTCGTTCAAGGCGGAGTTCCGCGATCGCAACAGAACCTTCAGCCAGACGATCTTGGATGCCTACACCACGTCGTAGCCCAGCAACATCGACCCGGCCCATCGGATGCCTTCGCGGCGTTCGGTGGGCCGGCTCGTGTGAGCGGGACATGTCGACCGACACCCGCGGTGTGCGTTTGGGTATGGTCCCGTTCACCGATGATCCACCGTGTTTGGAGGTAGGGACACCGTGGCCGTCAATGAGGAGGTCTGGCACGGATCTACCGAGCCGGGGCCGAAGCCCGGCCGTGACCGCGCCGGAGCTGACACAGCGGGGTCAGCTGGAGCCAAAACGGGGAACATCGCCGGCGGCAAGCGGGTGGTCGCGCCGTCGATGGTGGGCCGGGCCGAGGAGTCGGCCGCACTCACAACGGCGGTGTCGACGCCACCGGCGATCGTCGTCGTCGAGGGAGAGGCGGGGATCGGGAAGACCAGGCTGATCTCCGAGTTGCGGGTGCGATCCGACGCGGGGCGCGTGCTGGTGGGGTCGTGTCGGCGGATCCGGGAGCCGTTTCCGCTCGGCCCGGTGATGGAGGTGGTCAAGGACCTCGGTGCGGAGCTGCGGGGAATGGCGTTGTCGCCGGTAGCCGGTGCGTTGCGACCGCTGGTTCCGGAGGTGGCGGATCTCCTGCCGCCGCAGCCGCTGGCGCTCGATGATCGGGATGCGGAGCGGCATCGGGTGTTCCGTGCGCTCATGGAGGTGCTGGTCGGCCTCGGCCGCACGGTCCTGGTGCTGGAGGACCTTCATTGGGCCGACGACCACACTCTCGACTTCGTGAGCTACGTGGTCTCGGACCCGCCGCCGATGCTGTCAATGGTGGTGACCTACCGGGACGGTGAGGCGACCGCGCAGGTGCGGGCGGCGACAGCGAAGATGCCCGCATCGGTGACACGAACCCACGTTCATCTGACCGCGTTCGACGTCGCCCAGACCAAGGAGTTGACGGCGGCGGTCTTGGGCGCGGATGCAGTCTCCCAGGCGTTTGCGGCACATCTGTGTGAGCGGGCGTCGGGGTTGCCGTTTGCGATCGAGGAGCTGTTGGCGCTGCTGCAGACGCGCGGCACCCTCGTGCAGCACGACGGAGTATGGGAACGCAAGGACATCGATCAACTGGAGGTGCCGTCCGGCATCCGCGATCCGGTGCTGGAGCGAGTCAGCCGGCTCTCCGACGACGCCAGGGCGATGGTGGAGGCCGCGGCGGTCCTGCAGTTGCCGGCGACGTGGGGGGTGCTGATGGGGACCTGCCGCACGCTGCACGATGACGCGGGGCTTGCCCTGGAGGAGGTGCTGGAGTCGCGACTGCTGGTCGACCATGCCGGCTCCGTCGCGTTCCGGCACGCGCTCGCGGCGCAGGCAGTCTACGAAGACATCGCCTCCCCGCGCAGGCAGGATCTGCACAGCCGCGCCGCAGACGCCCTCAGCGGCCTTTCCTCGCGCCCTCGGGGACAGGTCACGCACCATCTGCGGTACGCGGGCCGTCTGGCTGAGTTGGCCGAGGCCGCCGAACTGGACGCCGACCAGGCCGGCCGGCTCGGTCATCACGACGAGGCGATGCGGCTGCTGCAGGACCTGCTCCGTGAAGAGTGGCTCGAGCCCGAGCAGCGGGGCCGCGTGGCGGTCAAGTTCGGCTCAGCTGCGATCAGAACCATGCGCCCCGTCGACGAGACGGTCGAACTGCTGTCCCAGGTGTCGGTAGACGGATTGTCTCCGGAGACACGGGGAGAGTTGAACCTCATCCGAGCAGTTGCGCTCGCGCATGCAGGGGCCGACGCCACGCTTCAACGCGCCCAGTTCATCCGCGCACTCCCGGATCTCACCAACGCGATCTCGATCGCGCAGGCGATGGTCGGGCTAGCAGCCCCGATCGCACCTGGTGTTCCCCTGGCCGAGCACAAGCGATGGCTGCGCAGGCTCGTGGAGATCGTCCCCTCGATCGATGGCAGGGCCTGGCAGGTGGCGCTGTTGGGCAAGGTCGCCATGGTGCAGGTCGCCGTGGGGGATGCCCAGTGGCGGGCCATGACCGTGCGAATCCGCCAGCAGACCGGTGACACCCCCCGGCACTTTGCGGAGGTCAATGCATTCCACTCCGTGGCGCAGAACGCCTACTACGCCGGACACCATAACGTCGCAGACCAGCTGCTTGCCATCGCGCTCGAGGGAGCCATTGACGGTGAGAACCGACACCGAGAGCTTCTGGTCCGCGCCACCCGGTCGCTCCTCGACCATGGCGTCGGTTACTGGGCCGACCTGGACGAGCGGATTTCGGTCCTCATCAACCACTTCGATCGGGACGCCTTCGAAAGGCGTGAACTCGACCTCGTCGCGGGCTGTCTGGCCGCCGCAAGAGGAGATGTCGGCAGCGCCAACCAGGCACTCCGAAAACTGGTGAAGCGGCTTGAGAAGGCTGGGGCGTTCGACTTGATCCCACTCGCCGCGAATGCGCTCATCCGCCTGGCGCTGGGCTGTGGCGACGCCGCTCGTGCCGCATCCGAGTCCCGCCGACTGGCAGACACGCTGAAGCCTGTGCCGTTCGAGGTCTCTGCGTTGCGTGCGCTTCCGGCCATGTGCGCGGCAATGACGGCCGACCAGCAGCCTGGCCAGGCGCAGGAACTCCTTGCGCACTGGAGCCGCCGGAGTCGAGGCCTCGACGCACCCTACGCGGCGGCCGCGGTGCCGCATGCCCGCGGCTTCATTGCCGGCGCGACCGGTTCGCCGTTCGCTGCAGCGCGTCACTTCTTCGCTGCCGCCGAGGGATACGACCGCCTCAGTTGCCCCTATGAGGCAGCGCAAGCGCGCGAGGAGGCGGGCACGTGGCTGCTGAAGACCGACGCTCCGACAGCGCGGACGCAGGGCGAGGAGACCCTGCACTCGGCGATGACCAGCTACCAACGCCTCGGAGCCACCTGGGACCTGGCGCGAACAACCCGCACGGCGCGCGCACACGGCGTGCGGGTGCCCACGGCATTTCGCGGTGGTCGCCGCGGGTATGGCAACAAGTTGTCGCCCCAGGAGCTCAAGGTCGCGGAGATGGCCGCCGGCGGGAAGACCAACAAGGAGATCGCAGCTGGCCTCTTCCTTTCCGTCAACACGGTCAAGCGCCATCTCGCCGCTGGGATGCGCAAGCTCGACGTGCATTCGCGCCAGGCGATCGCCGACCGACTGACCGGACCAACAAAGGATCGTGTCAGCGAGAAGTGACCAGGCGCGGTACACCACGGCGGCGAGGACGACGGTGCCGGCCGCGGTGGTGGCCACCTCGGCGGTCAGCAACCGACGCGGCAGTGCTGGCGCGGTGAGCAAAGACCTAATGCTCCTGCCGCCCGAGAGCTCAGCGCAGAGGGCTTGAGCTGCCGAGCTGACAAGCGAGCACCAGCGGGCGATCGCCGGTCCCTCCCAGATCCGCCGAGCGGCAATGGTGGAGCTCGACGGGCAAGGGCTGACCGACGCCAAAATCGCCGAGCGGACGGGGGTGACCTGGCAGCGGGTCGGACATCTCCTCGCCACACCACGAAGATCAAATGAGCGAGGCGCGGGCGGGGGAGAGGCCGGCGGGCCGGCCGGCCCGCCGGGCGTGATCGTGGTGGCCACCGCGACGCGGCTCTGCGCGCAGCTGCGCTACGGCGGCTGCAGCTCGACGAGATCCGGGGCGCGGCGCGGATCCTGGCACCCTTCGACGCCCCTCCGGACCCCTCCCAGTGCCGCGCATAATTCCGACTATTCCCAGGCACGCTTGTCCGCTGCCCGGCCGAACTCGTCCCTGTTCGTGCTTGCGGGAGCCCTGTGAAACCCGAATACGGTGGACGCATGATCTGGATCGATGGTCACGAGTACGGCACCGCCGCCGAGATTTGCCCAACGGCTCGGCCCCGACGTCACCGCCGCCCGGGTACGCGATTGGGCACGCCTCAGGTGCTGCTGTCGTCAACCGCTTGTTGGTCTTCGGTGAAGAACAGCCCGACCAGGGTGCCGTCCTGGCGGGTGACGACGACGCGGGTCACGTTCGCGTGGTGCATGCGGTGGGTCAGGTCGGCGACCTGTTCGCTGGGCCTGACCGTGGAGACGCCGAAGTGCAGCAGCCGGTCGACCGGAGCGTCGGCGGGGGCTGCTTCGAGCTGTTCGCGGTGGAGTGTGCCGAGCACGACGCTGGCGGCGTTCAGCACAAGGACCGGGCCGAACCCGAACGTGTCGAGTTGCTCGAGCGCCTGCGCGGTGGAGGCTTCGCCCGGCACGGTGGGGACGTGCCGGCGGGTGACCTGCCCAACGAGCTGGGCCTCACCGTGGAAGGGCAGGTCGGCGGCGAGCCAATCGGCCTTCCCGGCCGCGTAGTCGTACACCGGGTCGAATCCGGCAGCTTCGAGCCGCCACGCGGCCCGCGGGCTCATGTCTCAAGCCGTGTCGTGGCAATAGACGATCACCGGGCGGGAGCGGTCCAGCTGGTCGGTGCGGGGGTCGAGCTCCTTCAACGGCAGGTTGGCCGTGCCGGGGAGGTGCGCCCAGCGGTACTCATCGGCCGGGAGGACTTCGACAAGCTGGGCGCCGGCGTCGACGAGCTGGCGAACCTGCTGCCGGGTGATCTCGGACGGCATGGTCTCTGTCCTTCCGCCGACGCTTTCGTCTCTATACATTCTGCGCCGCAAACTGCACCGCCCGCGCCGGCCGTGAACACTCCTCACCTTCGCATCGTGGGGGAGAGGTCGCCCGGTCGGGGCGAAGATCCGCGACAACGAATGCGGCACGCCGGGAACCGGGCGGACCGGTGCAAGGATCGGGGTGTGGACGACCCGGAGGCGTAGCGCGAGCCGGCCGGGCCGCCGGGCGTGATCGTCTTCGAGGCGGCTACCGCCAGACGGGTCGGTGCGCAGCTGCGGTACGGCGGCGGACCGCATCTTGACGAAATTCGGTACGCGGTGTATCGCCTGACGCTCGCCGCCGACGACGCGACACGCCGGCCCTCCACCTGACCCCGCTCCGTCGTTCATTCACGATAACGTTCCTTCTCGTGAATGAGATTGAGGCCCGGGGGAGCGCCGACCCAACCACCTTCATCGATCCAAACGAGCAGCTGTCGGAAGCGGCGCGGCGGCGCATCCGCGAGTCGGTGCCCGCGTCGACGCGGCGGGCCTACGCCGGGGACTGGCGCCGCTTCACCCACTGGTGCGACGACCACCAACGATCACACCTGCCGGCCACCGCGGCGACCCTGGCCGAGTACGTCTCGCACCTCGCCGACGAAGGCAAGGCAGCGTCCACGATCGAGCGCGCCATGGCGGCCATCACCGTCGCCCACGCCGCCGCCGACCTCCCGCCGCCCCACACCCGGCCGGCGCGCGCGGTGCTGCGCCGGCACCGCACCGAACTCGCCGAGGCCGGCCGAGGCGTGCGCAAGGCCAAAGCGGTCACCGTCACCGCGCTGCGGGCGATGGTCGACACCCTCGATAGGACCACCCTTGCCGGAGTGCGCGACCGGGCCCTGATCGTCGTCGGCTTCGCCCTTGGCGCCCGCCGCAGCGAACTCGCCGCACTGAACATCGCCGACCTCACCTTCACCAGCGAGGGCCTGCACGTCACCATCCGCCGCTCCAAGACCGACAAGGAGTCCGTGGGCCGCAGCACCGCCCTGCCCTACACCTCTCGACCAGCCACCTGCCCCGTACGCACCATGCAGGCATGGCTCGACGCCCTCGCCGCCCACGACCAAACATCCGGACCGGTGTTCCGGCGCATAGACCGCTACGGCACCCTCGGGCGCACCCCCCACGGCCACGGCGATACCACCGGCCGCATCACCGGCCAAGCCGTCGCCATCATCGTGCGCCGCACCGCACTACGCGCCGGCCTCGACACCGCCAGCGCCTTCACCGGCCACTCCCTGCGCCGCGGATTCGCCACCGAAACCCACCGCAGCGGCAAGAACCCCCTCCGCATCGCCCGCCACGGCGGATGGAAAGACGGCTCCGCCACCCTCGCTGGCTACATCGAAGACGCCGACCAGTGGCAAGACAACGCCCTCACCGACGTCGGCCTCTGACCCGTCGCACCGCACTGGTCTCGACCTTGCGCACCGCCGACGACACGAACTGCGGGAACAACCAGCAGGGCCAAGACAGCAGCTCCCACAGGCACCAGCACTACTGCCCGCTCATCACCGCGGTCAAGTCCGGCGCTAGACACGGCGCGTCACACACTCGATCCCGCGGGTTGTCGGGGCCCTGCTCTAGCGTCCCATCCCATCCATGACCGATACACTGCATGCGCTCGCTCCGCGAGCGCATGCTCGACGAATCCGAGCCGCTTCCCGGGCTGCTGCGTAAGTGCCTTCTCCTCGGCGCCGAGACCGGTTCCGAGGCGCTGCGACTGGGCGCACAAGGAACTCAACGGCTACGCGTCGGAGGCTGACGCCAAGGATGCCGTGCAGGAGACGATGTACAAGGCCGACCGGCGGTGGGGGACCATCAACAACCCCGAGGCGTCGGCACGGGTGACCGCATCCCGCGCGTAAGCCGCGCGCGTCGGCACGCTAGATACGATTCCGGTCGACGACATCGCGGAGCACACCCCGCACCGCGCGTGCAGCCGAATCGTCACGCCGCCACGGAAGGTGCAGGGGGCAGGGCCGGACGCAGCCTCGGCGGCCCAACTTAATGAGAAGACTCGAGAGATGGCCCAAGTTATTGAGAATGGCCCAGGTCAAGTGAGAAACGACAGCTCGCTCAGGACGAGAGCTGATACCGCCGCTGACCACGCGCCAGTCGCAGATTCGATAATGCACATTATGTAAAGTAGTGCGATCTGGCGACCCCCTGCCGTAGGTCAGTCGCGCGTCAGTCCTGGCGGAAGCGCGTCCTCGTCGGGTCGCACGAGGCGGGCGTTGACCAACGGATTGCGCTGCAGGCCCGCAAGCACAACGGTACTGCCGCCGATGTCGGTCCAGGTGTCGTCCCAGAGGGCGGAGACGAGCCAGGAGTGATCCGCCGGGAAGAACAGGTCGGGCAGCGGCCCGTCGCCGCGCATGTGGCCGGTCCGCCAAGTAAGGGCCTGTTCGGGTCCGGCTTCGACCAGCACGTAGGACCACCCCCAGTAGATGGACACCTTCGGAGCGCCCGGGAAGACGAGGTCGTGGGCGCCGGTGTCGAGAAAGCCCAGCCACCAGGGCTGGTCCGGGGTGCACGCCGCCAGCTCGTTGACGACGGCGTGCTCGTGGGCGTCGAGACTGACGTTCGCGGGCGGGTGGAAGGTGGCGTACGCGTCGAACACCGGTGGGATCGCGGTGGTGACAGACAGGCCGCCGGGTGTGGTGTGGCCGGCGAGCCAGGCGACGTCGCTGGCCGTGCCGATCCGCCAGCTCCGCCCGTCCTTGACGCCCATGGGGTCCGTCCAGGACGGTGCGTCACCCGCATCGCGGCTTGCGGCTACAGCGGTTGGTGATGCCCATGGAGCCCACCCGGGTCGGTCGGTCACCCGCCACTCGTGTCCCTCGGGGCAGACCCAGTCTGTTGGACCGTCAGGCTCCTTGTACACGATCGGCATGCCGGGTCGACCACAGTCTGGGCAGGTGGCGACCGGCAACGTCATGCCGCGAACGATACGTGCTCCTCGATCAGCGCCAACCGTTCTCGCACCGGTCCGGCCGGCACGTCAACCACCCGGTGCCCGTGCTCCTCGTACACCTCCTAGGCCGTGTTTCATAGCGGGGGCTGGCGGTCGACCTTGATCAGGGTTGTGGCGTGTCGGTGATCGATACGCAGTGAGGTCTCCGGTAGATGGTTCAGCGACCAAGCAGAACCTGAAACCGGAGACCTCGTGGCCACCATACCGGTGACGAGGCGGCACGACCTGACCGACGCTCAGTGGGCGGCGCTTGTGCCGCTGCTGCCCAGGGGTAAGAGGCCGGGTCGGCCGCCGAAGTGGAGTAAACGGCAGCTCATTGATGGGATCCGGTGGCGGGTGCGGGTGGGCTCGCCATGGCGGGACGTGCCGCAGTGCTACGGACCTTGGCAGACGGTCTACGGACTGTTCCGTCGCTGGCAACGCGCCGGGGTGTGGCAGCGGATCGTCGCCGGGCTGCAAACCCGCGCCGACGCGGCCGGTCTGATCGGCTGGGATGTCAGCGTCGACTCGACCATCGCGCGGGCGCATCAGCACGCCGCAGGCGCCCGCACCCAACCCGAGCGGCAGAAGGAACCACCCGGCGGAGTCGAGGACGAGCCCGCTGATCACGCATTGGGCCGGTCGCGGGGCGGCTGGACCACGAAGGTGCACCTGGCCTGCGAGCAGGGCCGCAAACCCCTGGCGATGCTGGTGACCGGCGGGCAGCGCGGCGACAGCCCGCAGTTCAGCCGGGTCCTGGCCTGCATCCGGGTCCCCCGGC
>NZ_JBEXHU010000051.1:0-13992 GCF_040608175.1 Micromonospora sp. NPDC005206 | reverse complement strand
GAGACCAGCAACAGACAGCATGCTCTTACGAATGATCGTGTTCATGAGAGGTCAGCTCCTTCAGGGGGGTAGACACCCACACGCCCGCTCCGGGGAACGGCGGCGCGCAGGGTGCGAGCACCTCGTCCGGCGCTTTCAACAACACGGGGGGAAAGTCTTGGAGTTCGGCGGCCGACAAGCGGGGGCTCGTGGCGCCGGGTCTGTGTGTAACGACCGCCGGGCCGCGGGCATTCCGGGGGTGGCCCATCCATCGGCACCCTGCGTGAACGGGGTGCTGGTGCGATCGTTCGCGGGGTCTGCAACGACCGGCCACCCGCGGGCATTCCAACCCGGGCCCGACCGCCATCCCAACCCCCATAGGGGCGGGGTGCCGGGCGGTGGTGCTGCGATCGTCAGGGTGTGTAACGACCCCCGGCCCGCCACGATTCCACCCCACGAGTGCAGCCGGTCACACGCCAGAGCCACCCGATACCGGACATTCGACGCGGAGATTGCCGGCTGTCGCGGGCTCAGCTCGACCGGCTGGGGTTGATCGACTCGGTATCACCGATATCGGGCCATCCGGCCGCCCGGGACACCGCGACATCCCCGAAATCGCGGACGTCCTCGAAATCGCCGACAACCCGACAACGCTGACATCGCTGACATTGAGTCGACCACCGCGAACGAGGATGAAGCGAATCCGGGGCGAGGTGGTCAACGAGGGGTATACCTCAGAGGCATATTTATGCCTCACAGGTATACCGCCCACAACAGCGACCACCGCCGCGAGGGCGGCGGGGTCACGCCCGAGGCAGGACCGAACGGGAGCGGTGAGCACCAGCGGGATACGCGCCCGGCGCGGGGAAGCGCTCACGACGACGCCCACAGGATCCGGGCTCGCCGCCGCCGCCTCGCGCGCCCGCAGCCTCGCGTCGATCATGGAGTTGTGGCGCCTCACAAACCAGACGGCTGAGGATATGTCGCCCACCGCGACTCATGCGCGACAACGAGTACCCGACCCCCGTGTCCGACACCGAGGCGGACGGCCTGCCCGGCATCGCACCCGGAACAAGAACCGGACGACGAGCGGTCCGCCCGGGATGGGACTCACCGCACTGGCCAGAGGGATCGGGACGAATAGCGATGGCCGGCGGGACGCGGATTGCCCGACCTACCCCAAGGGACAGGAACCGACCGCCCGCCGGGGATGGGCTCGCCGAATCGCACAGAGACCGGAACGAACCGACCAACCCGTCGGACGGAGCTTGCCCAAAGCCGCGCAGAGGTTGCATACGGACGGTGACCACCGACGGGGTGGGGCCCGCCGTGCCCGGCGCAGGGATCAAGCCTGACCGCCCGGAGCCGGGCACGGCGGGCCCCACCCCGCACCAACCCGGCACACCGGCCAAGGCCAGAGTTACACGCACCTCGGTGCGCCTGACCCAGGATGGGCGGTGGCGGATCCCGCGAGGCAACCCCGACGCAAACACGACATCCGACCACGCCCCACCCAGGAACCCCGCGACCGTCGAAGGCCTGGAACAGGTCATAGGGTGGTCCCGTGGCGACCCTTCTGCTTCTGCGACACGGCCGGACCACCGCGAACGCGGACGGTGGGCTGGCCGGCCGCCAGCCCGTCGAGTTGGACGAGACGGGCCGGGCCCAGGCGACCGCGGTGGGCGAGCGGCTGCGGGGGGTTCCGCTCGCGGAGGTGGTGACCAGTCCGCTCATCCGCTGCCGGCAGACCCTGGAACTGGCGCTTCCGCAGGCCGCTCCGGTGGTTGAGGAGGGGTTGATCGAGTGTGACTACGGCAGCTGGGAGGGGCAGCCGCTGAAGAAGCTCGCCAAGGAGCCGCTCTGGCCGGTGGTCCAGCAGCACCCCAGCGCGGTGGTCTTCCCGGACGGGGAGGCGATGGCCGCGATGGCAGCGCGTGCGGTGGCGGCGGTGCGCTCGTGGGACGCCCGGGTGAGCGCCGAGCACGGGCCCGAGGCGGTCTGGCTGGCGTGCAGCCACGGTGATGTGATCAAGGCCATCGTGGCGGACGCGCTCGGCGTACACCTGGATCTTTTTCAGCGGATCGTGGCCGACCCGGCGTCGGTGACCGCGATCCGGTTCACGCCGCTGCGGCCCTTTCTGGTCCGGCTCAACGACACCGGCGGCGATCTCGCCGCCCTGGTGCCGCCGCCGCGCAAGCGGCGTCGGCGGGCGACCCGCGCGGGTGATTCCGACGCGGCCGTCGGCGGTGGGGCTGGTGCGCCGCGATGACGCCGTGTCGGGTGCCGGCAGGCGGCCGAGAGGTCGCCACGCCCGGCTGCAGCCACCGGTACGCCGGGCGCGCCGCCGCCAGGGCGATTCGGGTCGGTGGGGTGCGCGATGCCATGGCGGGCCGGATAGGGTCGTGGGTATGACCCACCAGGTGCACGCCTTCGAGCCGCCGGAGCGGTTCGTCGCCGGGACCGTCGGCCCGCCGGGGGAGCGCGCGTTCTTCCTGCAGGCTCGCGGCGGCGGCCGGCTGGTCAGCGTCGCGCTGGAGAAGGTCCAGGTGTCCCTGCTCGCCGAGAAGCTGGAAGAGCTGCTCACCGAGGCGCAGCGGCGCTTCGGCGTGGACCTGCCCGAGCTGGCGCCGGTGGTGGGCGACAACGAGCCGCTGGACACTCCGGTCGACGAGGAGTTCCGGGTCGGGACACTCGGGCTGGCCTTCGACGTGGACACCGCGACCGTGGTGATCGAAGCGATCGCCGCCGGCGAGGTGGAAGCCGAGGTCGAGCTGGACGACGAGGACGACGAGGACGACGACGAGGACGACGAGCCGGACGAGGACCTGGACCGGCTCCGGGTCCGGCTCACCCCGCACGCAACCCGCCAGTTCATCGAGCGGGCCCGGCGAGTGGTGAACGCGGGACGGCCGCCGTGCCCGCTGTGCGGCCAGCCGTTGGACCCCGCCGGGCACCTCTGCCCGCGGCATAACGGTTACCACCGGTGACGTCGTCCGGCCTCCAGCCCCGCCAGGACGGCGACGCCGCGCTGCGGCTGTTGCGTGACGGCGCGCTCGACCTGGAGGGTCGGCTGGTCGACGCGTCGAACACCACCCTGCGCGGCATCCTGACGCTGGACGACCTCTCTGCGCGCTGTGTCTACAAGCCGGTCCGTGGCGAGCGCCCCCTCTGGGACTTCCCCGACGGCACCCTCGCGGGCCGGGAGGTCTCGGCGTACCTGGTCTCCCGGGACAGCAGCTGGGACCTGGTGCCGCCCACCGTGCTCCGGGACGGCCCGTTCGGGCCGGGCTCCTGCCAGCTCTGGATCGACGAGCCGGAGGACGCCGAGCCGCTGGTCGGGTTCGTGCCCGCCGGGGAGCTGCCGCCGCGCTGGTTTCCGATCGCCGCCGCCCGTGACGACGACGGCGCCGCGTACGCGCTGGCACATGCCGACGATCCGCGGCTGGCCCGGCTCGCGGTGCTCGACGCGGTGATCAACAATGCCGACCGCAAGGGTGGCCACGTGCTGGTCGGCGCCGACGACCGGATCTACGGCGTGGACCACGGGGTGAGCTTCCACGTCGAGGACAAGCTGCGTACGGTCCTCTGGGGCTGGTCCGGGAAGCAGCTGCCACCGGATGCCGTGGAGATGCTCGACGGGCTCGCCGGCCAGGTCTCCGGGGCGCTCGGCGCGGAGCTGGCCGACCACCTGACGATCAGCGAGATCGCCGAGTTGGCCGCCCGGATCGACGTGTTGCGGCAGACCGGCCGTTTCCCGCAGCCGTCCGAGGACTGGCCGGCGGTGCCCTGGCCGCCCATGTGATCCACTGTCATTTTGATCACCCGTGGGGCGGCCCGGGGCGGTCGTGGGGCTGGCTAGGCTGAGGCCATGGAGTCTTGGGCGGGACACGAGGTGCCACGGCTGCCGGGCAGGGGCGAGCCGTTGGCGTTGTACGACTCGGCGCGGCAGGGTGTCCACCCGAGTGAGCCGGCCGACGCGGGGAGCATGTACGTCTGCGGCATCACCCCGTACGACGCCACGCACCTGGGTCACGCCGCCACCATGATCACCTTCGACCTGGTGCAGCGGGTGTGGCGCGACGCCGGCCGTCCGGTGCGGTACGTGCAGAACGTCACCGACATCGACGACCCGCTGCTGGAGCGTGCCGCCCGTGACGGCGAGGACTGGGTGGTCCTGGCGATGCGCGAGACGGCGCTGTTCCGGGAGGACATGGAGGCGCTGCGGATCATCCCGCCGGAGCACTACGTGGGCGCGGTCGAGTCGATCCCGGACATCGCCGACAAGGTCGAGGTGCTGCTCAAGGACGGGGCCGCGTACCAGCTCGACGACGGCACCGGCGACGTCTACTTCGACGTCTCCGCCACCGGCCGGTACGGCTACGAGTCCAACCTGACCCGGGAGCAGATGCTGGAGATATTCCCGGAGCGTGGCGGTGACCCGGACCGGGCCGGCAAACGCGACCCACTGGACCCGCTGCTGTGGCGTGGCGCCCGCGAGGGCGAGCCGTCCTGGCCGGGCGGGGAGCTGGGCCCGGGCCGCCCCGGTTGGCACATCGAGTGCGCGGTGATCGCGCTGAACCTGCTCGGCGACCGGATCGACGTGCAGGGCGGCGGCAACGACCTGCTGTTCCCGCACCACGAAGCGTCCGCCGCGCACGCCGAGCGGCTCACCGGTCAGGCGCCGTTCGCGGAGCACTACGTGCACGCCGGAATGATCGGCCTGGACGGCGAGAAGATGTCCAAGTCCCGCGGCAACCTGGTCTTCGTCTCCCGGCTGCGCGCCGACAAGGTCGACCCGATGGCGGTCCGGCTGGCCCTGATGTCCGGGCATTACCGCAGCGACCGCACGTGGACCGACGAGCTGCTGACCGCCGCTCAGGAGCGGCTGGCGCGCTGGCGCCGAGCCGCCGCCGCGCCCGCCGGGCCGTCCGGGGCCGAGCTGCTGGCCGGGGTACGCGAACGCCTGGCCGACGACCTCGACACCCCCGGCGCCCTGGCCGTCGCCGACAACTGGGCCAACGCAACCCTCGCCGGCGCGAAGGACGACCCGGAGGCCCCAGCCCTCTTCGCCAAGACGGTGGACGCCCTACTCGGCATCCACCTCTAACCACCAGCGCCGCCGCTCCGCGCTGCGCTGCGCTGCGTCGCGTCGCGTCGTGATCGACTCGGTTTCCATGAAGGCGCGGTGTCCGGGCCGGTGCGACGCACCGATTTCCAGGAAGCCGAGTCGATCACCGCGCAACGTCGAGTCGATCATGACGTTGGCGGGCGATTCGATCTCTGCTGGACCCGTCAACCTCATGGTCGACAGGAGTGAGCAGCGGGCAGGCGCTGAGCTGGGGGTCCGGTTCAGCCCAGGACCAGGCCCGGGTCGAGGGTTGGGTCTGGGGTTGGGGCGGGGATCTTGTACTCCTCGGTGAGGGTGGTCATCGGGCCGGGCCAGGTGGCCTGGGCCACCTCGATCGGCTTGTGGTGGGCGTCGTACGCGACGTGCAGCAGGTGCAGCACCGGCGTGTCGGGCCGGATCTGAAGGGTCTCGGCCTCCTCCCGGCTGGGCTGGCGCGCGCTGATCGTGTCGGTGGCTGAGCCGTACCGCCGTCCGGTGGCCTCCTCGGCCTCCTGGTAGAGCGGCCGGCCGAACGCCTCGGCGCGCTCCAGCGAGGTGCCGGCGGTGTCGGCGGGCAGGAACCAGGAGGCGCCCACCTCGACGGGGGAGTCGTCGGTGCGCACGAGGTGTCGGCGGCAGAGCAGGTCGGTGCCGTCGGGCACCCCGAACGCGTCGGCGACCTCGGCCGGGGCGGGGGAGCGGCCGACCGAGACGAGTTGTTGCCGGTACCGGGCGGCCAGGTCGGTGTGGTAGCCGCGGAAGCCGCCGTACCGGCCGCGGGAGAGCCGGTTGAGCCGGCGGCGGGTGCCCCGGACGTACGTACCGGAACCGGGTTTGGTGATCAGGATGCCCTCGACCCGCAGCTGGTCGACGGCGCGTTGCACGGTCTGCTTGGCGACGCCGAACATCTCGGCGATGGCCGGGATGGACGGCAGCCGCTCGCCGGGCGCCCAGTCACCGCGGCGGACCTGGGCCTTGAGCTGCGCGGCGATCTGCCGGTGCGGGAACTCCGCGGCCCCGGGGTTGATCTGCATACCCGCCTCCTTGATCACAGCTAGGTTCCTAGGATGCCCTAGAGGGTGTGACCTCGCTACCCCGGACACGCGGGAGAAGACGAAAACGGGCCCCGGACCAGAAGGTCCAGGGCCCGAACGTAAACGGGGGAGAGGCGCTACCAGGAGCCCGCGGTGGGGCCCGCCGAACCGCCCCGACGCCGCAGGTACTTCTCGAACTCCTGAGCGATCTCGTCACCGGTCAACGGGGTGATCCCCTCGTCGCCGACCCGCTCCTCCAGCTCGCGGACGTACTCGCCGAGCTCGGCGTCCTGCTCGGCGGCGCTGCGCACACGCTGCTCCCACTCGGCGGACTCCTCGGCCAGGTCGGCCATCGGCACCGGCAGGTCGACGACCTCCTCGACCCGGTGCAGCAGGGCGAGGGTGGCCTTGGGGCAGGGCGGGTTGTTGGCGTAGTGCGGCACGTGCACCCAGAACGACACGGCGTCCACCTCGGCGCGGCTGCACGCGTCGTGCAGCACGCCCACGATGCCGGTCGGCCCGTCGTACCGGGTGGGGGTGAGCTGGTAGCGCTCGGCGGCCTGCGCGTCGGAGGCGCTGCCGCTGATCGGCAGCGGTCGGGTGTACGGCACGTCGGCGAGCAGCGCGCCGAGAAGCACCACCCGCTCCACCTCGAGGCTGTGGCAGATCTCCAGCACCTGCTCGCAGAACGTCCGCCAGCGCATGCTCGGCTCGATGCCCCGGATCAGCACCACGTCCCGCTCGGTGCCCTCCGGACTGGCCACCATGAAGCGGGTCGTCGGCCACTCCACCCGGCGGGTCTCCCCGTCGGCCATCGTGATGGTCGGCCGGCTGACCTGGAAGTCGTAGAAGTCCTCCGGATCCAGCTCGGTGACCGGCCGGGCGTTCCACACCTGCTCCAGGTGCTCGACCGCGGCGGTGGACGCGTCGGCCGCGTCGTTCCAGCCCTCGAACGCGGCGATGGCCACCGGGGACCGCAGCACCGGCAGTCCGTCGAACTCGGTCACGCCGTCACCTCACCCTGCTTGTCGCGGCCGACGCCGGGACCGTGCCCGGTCGTCGGGCCGTGGGGCACGGTGGCGTCCCTGTTGTCCTTCACGTCCGTCAGCCTACGTGCCGGGCCGGGGTGCGGCCCGTCGGCCGCGCCGGTCGGCCGGACCCACGACCGGGCATACGACGACGAATCGGACAGGGTGATCCCGCTGACACAATATGGGATCGGGCGCGGACGGCGTGGGGTGCGATGGCGACCGCACTAACCTGAACGGGTGCGGACTTCGTTGATGGATGTGCTGGCCGACCGGATCCTCATCGCCGACGGGGCGATGGGCACGATGCTGCAGGCCGCGGACCTCACGCTCGACGACTTCGACGGGCTGGAGGGATGCAACGAGATCCTCAACGTCACCCGGCCGGACGTGGTGCGGGGAGTGCACGACGCCTACCTGGCCGCCGGCGCGGACTGCGTGGAGACCAACACGTTCGGCGCCAACCTGGCCAACCTCGGCGAGTACGACATCCCGCACCGCATCCGGGAGCTGTCCGAGGCGGGGGCCCGGATCGCCCGGGAGGCCGCCGACGCGGCCAGCACCCCGCAGCGGCCCCGGTTCGTGCTCGGCTCGATCGGGCCGGGCACCAAGCTGCCCACCCTCGGGCACGCCGACTACGCCACCCTGCGCGACGCGTACCAGGAGAACGCCGCCGGGCTGATCGTCGGCGGGGCGGACGCGCTGATCATCGAGACCTGCCAGGACCTGCTCCAGGTCAAGGCGGCGGTGGTCGGGTCGAAGCGGGCGATGGCCGAGCTGGGCCAGCCGGTGCCGATCATCTGCCACGTCGCCGTGGAGACCACCGGCACGATGCTGGTGGGCAGCGAGATCGGCGCGGCGCTGGCGGCGATCGAGCCGCTCGGGGTGGACCTGATCGGGTTGAACTGCTCCACCGGCCCGGCGGAGATGAGCGAGCACCTGCGGTACCTGTCGCAGCACTCCCGCATCCCCCTGTCGGTGATGCCGAACGCCGGCCTGCCGGTGCTGACCGCCGACGGCGCGTACTTCCCGCTCACTCCCGTGGAGCTGGCCGACGCGCTGGAGCGGTTCAGCAGCGAGTACGGCGTGGGCCTGGTCGGTGGCTGTTGCGGCACCACGCCGGAGCACATCCGGGTGCTGGCCGAGCGGCTGCACGGCGTCACGGCCGCGTCGCGTGAGCCCCGGCACGAAGCCGGCGTCTCGTCGGTGTACCACCCGGTGCCGTTCGCCCAGGACGCCTCGGTGCTGATGGTGGGGGAGCGGACCAACGCCAACGGTTCCAAGGCGTTCCGGGAGGCGATGCTGGCCGGCGACTGGCGGGCCTGTGTGGAGATCGCCCGCAGTCAGGCGCGCGACGGCTCGCACCTGCTCGACCTCTGCGTGGACTACGTCGGCCGCGACGGCACCCAGGACATGCGGGAGTTGGCCGGCCGGTTCGCCACCGCGTCGACGCTGCCGATCATGCTGGACTCCACCGAGCCAGCCGTCGTCGAGGCCGGGCTGGAGATGCTCGGCGGCCGGTGCGTGGTCAACTCGGTGAACTTCGAGGACGGTGACGGCCCCGACTCCCGGTACGCGCGGGTGATGCCAGTCGTGCGGGAACACGGTGCGGCGGTTGTCGCGCTGCTCATCGACGAGGAGGGGCAGGCGCGTACCCGGGACTGGAAGGTCCGGGTCGCGGCGCGGCTGATCGACGATCTGACCGGCCGCTGGGGGTTGGACCGCGGCGACATCCTGATCGACGCGCTGACCTTCCCGATCGCCACCGGTCAGGAGGAGACCCGCCGCGACGGCATCGAGACGATCGAGGCGATCCGGGAGATCGCCCGCCGCTATCCGGGGGTCAATTTCACGCTGGGCATCTCGAACATCTCCTTCGGGCTCAACCCGGCAGCCCGGCAGGTGCTCAACTCGGTGTTCCTGCACGAGTGCGTGCAGGCCGGCCTGACCTCGGCGATCGTGCACGCCAGCAAGATCCTGCCGATGTCGAAGATCCCCGAGGCGCAGCGCGAGGTCGCACTGGACCTGGTCTACGACCGGCGCCGCGAGGGGTACGACCCGGTGCAGCGCTTCCTCGAGCTCTTCGAGGGCGTCGACGTGACCAGTGCCCGGGCCAGCCGGGCGCAGGAGTTGGCGGCGCTGCCGCTGGACGAGCGGCTCAAGCGGCGGATCATCGACGGCGAGCGCAACGGCCTGGAGGCGGACCTGGACGCCGCGATGGCCGGCGGCCGGGCCCCGCTGTCGATCATCAACGACATCCTGCTGGACGGGATGAAGGTGGTCGGCGAGCTGTTCGGCTCCGGGCAGATGCAGCTGCCGTTCGTGCTCCAGTCCGCCGAGGTGATGAAGACCGCGGTGGCCTACCTGGAGCCGCACATGGAGACCACCGAGGACGGCGGCAAGGGCCGCATCGTGCTGGCCACCGTGCGCGGCGACGTGCACGACATCGGCAAGAACCTGGTCGACATCATCCTGTCCAACAACGGCTACGAGGTGGTGAACATCGGCATCAAGCAGCCGATCAGCGCCATCCTGGACGCCGCCGAGCAGCACCGCGCCGACGCGATCGGCATGTCCGGGCTGCTGGTCAAGAGCACAGTGATCATGAAGGAAAACCTGGCCGAGATGGCCACCCGCGGGGTCGCGGAGCGCTGGCCGGTGCTGCTGGGCGGGGCGGCGCTCACCCGGGCCTACGTCGAGGACGACCTGCGGTCGACGTTCCCCGGGCAGGTGCACTACGCGCGGGACGCGTTCGAGGGGCTGTCCCTCATGGACAAGGTGATGACCGCCAAGCGCGGCGGCGCGCCGGTGATCGACCCGGAGCGGGAGGCGGCTCTCGCGGCCCGTCGAGCCCGCCGCGAACGGCAGCGGTCGATGGTCAGCGAGTCGCTGCCGGAGCTGCACGACTCCTCGGTCCGCTCCGACGTGGCCGCGGACGTGGCGGTGCCCACCCCGCCGTTCTTCGGCACCCGGGTGGTCAAGGGTGTGCCGATGGCCGACTACGCGGCGCTGCTCGACGAACGGGCCACCTTCCGGGGGCAGTGGGGGCTGAACGGCGCACGGGGCGGCAGCGGACCGTCCTACGAGGAGCTGGTGGAGACCGAGGGCAGGCCACGCCTGCGCTACTGGCTGGACCGGCTGATCGCCGACCAGGTGCTGGAGGCAGCCGTCGTGTACGGCTACTTCCCCGCGTACTCCGAAGGCAATGACCTGGTGGTGCTCGACGAGAACGGGCACGCGGAGCGCGCCCGGTTCTCCTTCCCCCGGCAGCGGCAGGAGCGACGGCTCTGCCTCGCGGACTTCTTCCGGCCCAAGGGCGACCAGCTCGATGTGGTCGCGTTGCAGCTGGTCACGGTCGGCCAGCCGGTCAGCGAGTACGCGGCGAAGCTGTTCGCCCGCAACGAGTACCGCGACTACCTGGAGGTGCACGGCCTCTCGGTGCAGCTCACCGAGGCCCTCGCCGAGTACTGGCACCGGCGCATCCGCGCCGAGCTGACCCTGCCCGACGGCCGCCCGCTCGCCGCCGACGACCCGGCGGACCTGGCCGGCCTGCTGCGCAACGACTACCGGGGCTGCCGGTACGCGTTCGGCTACCCGGCCTGCCCCGACCTGGAGGACCGGGCGAAGATCGTGCAGCTGCTCGGGTCGGAGCGGATCGGCGTGGAGCTGTCCGAGGAGTTCCAGCTGATGCCCGAGCAGGCCACCGACGCCATCGTGGTCCACCACCCGGAGGCGAGCTACTTCAACGCCAAGTGACGGGCGCAGGTTCCCTGACCTGCAATTCTGGCCGTCCGGAAGGCCACTGAGCCATGATCATGCCGTCTCCAGGCCGTCGACGGCTTCCGAGCCGTCCTCGGCGGCCTGGTCCTCACCGAACGCGGTGTCGATGGCTCGGCGAGTGCGGTCCTCGCTGGTCGGCAGGAGATGCGTGTAGGTCCGCAGGGCGAACCCCGGGTCGGCGTGGGCGAGGTAGGTCGACAGGCCCTTGATGCTCTCCCCGAGCTATTCAAGGCGACCGCAGTGCTTTGTGAGCTGATCGGATGGATGGCCTACGACACGTACGGCACTCTTTGGCGCCGCGGTACTTCATTCAGGCGCTGCGTTTCGCGGAGGCCACTGGCGAGCAGGCTTATGCTGCCTACGTACTGACGAGCATGGCTGACCAGGCCCTGTACCTTCGCCGACCCGACCAGGCACTCCGACTCGCCCAGGTAGCCCGGGACACAAGCACCCGGGCCGGCACGCCGGTCGCAGTTACCGAAGCATGCATCTTCGAAGCACGAGCCTTTGCCGCCCAAGGCGACGAAGCGGGCTGCACCGCGGCGCTGCTTCGCGCAGAGCAGAGCTTCAACCAGGTCGTCCCAGAAGAACGTCCGGAGTGGAGCACGCACTGGGGCGATGTGCTGTTCGCCAGCCACGCGGGCACGTGCTGCTGGGTCGAGCTCGGCAAGGCTAAGGAAGCGCGGCCCATGCTGCAACTGGTCTGGGACAACAGGAGGGTCCAAGCCCGCCGCCGCGTTTACGGTGCCGTCCAGCTGGCTCGCGTGGCACTCCTTGACGGGGACATCGAGCAGTCAACAGCCTTCGCCACGACGGCAGTTGAATCGGCCACCGGACTGACGTCTCATCGATCCCGAGAGCATCTGACACAGCTTCGGAAGCAGCTCGCACCGCACGAGCGGCAAGCCGTCGTCAGGGACTTTCAGCGGCGCGCTGATCTGCTCCTGGCCAGCCGAGGTGTATGAGGTGACCCTGCTCGGAGTTCAGTACGGTAAGGCCGTGACGTTGGCCGAGGATCTCCTCGCTGAGGGCGAGCCGGAACGCGAGTTCAACCCAGGCATTGCTGGGCGGCTGCCCCGCAAGCGGGTGGCCGGCGGCGCCCTGATCCGTGATCCCGCTGGCAGGGTGCTGTTCGTGGTGCCGGCTTACAAGCTATTCCTCGACATCCCGGGAGGTGTGGCCGACGCCGGTGAATCACCGCTGGCCGCGTGTCGCCGGGAAATCCGCGAGGAGATCGGTCTCGACCTGCCTGTCAACCGGCTGCTGGTCGTCGACTGGATTCCGGCTCACGGTGTCTGGCCCGACGGCATCATGTTCATCTTTGACGGCGGGCAGCTCGACGAGGACCAGGCCGTTGCCCTTAAGCCGACCGACGACGAACTCAAAGATCTACGGTTCCTGGCCTACGACGACGCGGTGCCGCTTCTCCGGCCGTCCATGGCACGCAGGGTGCGAGCTGCGCTCGACGCACTCGACGATGACCATTCGCAGTACGCCGAGTTCGGCCGTTCCCAGTAGCCAAGCGGGCGGCCGGCTGCCGGCGATGTCGGGTCTCAGGACGTCCGTGACAGATCAGTCTCGGGACGTGGGTGACACGTCCGGCTAGACGATCTTGTCTGAGTAGTCCAGGAGCGCTATTCAGAAGGGCTTATCGCCAGGTGCGGTAGATCCCGAGTCCGGTGACGCCCCGTAGTCTCTAAGGAAGTCGGTGAGGTGTCCGCGCCAGCCGGTGTGGAGGGTGTTCCCGTTGGTCACGTAGCGATGACGCACACTCGCCTGCGGCGGCTGCTGTTGACGGCGGTTATGCCGTGCCTGCCGGGGTGTTAGGGTCGCGAGATGCCCTCACCCCTTACCGAGCCGCTCCTCGCCGGACGCACTGCGCTGATCGTTGTGGACCTGATGCCGCGTATCGTCGAGCAGGACTTGGGTCCCCACAAGGGCGCCGACGTGGTGGCCCGGGCAAGCCGTCTGGTGACAGCGTTCCGCCGGGCAGGCGGCACCGTGGTCCTGGTCCGGGTGGATCGGCCGGGCGTCGCCGAGCAGCCGCCTGGCAGCGGGTTCGTCCCGGAGATGCAGCCGCAGCCCGGCGACATCGCTGTGGTGAAGCGGACTATCGGCGCGTTCTATGGCACAGGCTTGGCCGACCAGCTGCGGGACCGCGGCGTGAACACAGTGGTCATGGCCGGCATTGCCACGACGATGGGCGTCGAGTCGACCGCGCGCGCTGCGTCCGATCACGGGTTTGAGGTCACCTTCACGGCCGATGCGATGAGCGGCATGACGGCGGCGGAGCATGACCACGCGCTGACGGTGGTCATGCCGCGGTTCGGCGAAGTCGTCACCACTGACGAGGTGCTCGATCGGCTCAGTTGACGCCTGTCACCCGTACTGGACTGCCGGATGCAAGCGTTGCGCGAAGCGGAAAGACGTGTAGTTGAATCCACCCTGGACTCCCCTGTCCGAGTGGTGGATCAACTGGCCGTCGCGGACGTCGCGGGACCAGATGCCGTATTCGAGGGTGGCGAGGATCAGGTCGGTGTCGCAGCGGTCGGAGGTCTTCCACCCGAGGATCCGTCGGGAGAACACATCGCGGACCGCGGCCAGCCAGAACGCGCCCTGACCGCAGGGGATGCGGGTGGCGTCGGCGACCCAGAGCCGGTTCGGCCCGGTCGCGGTGAACTGCCGGTTGACCAAGTCCGGCGCCGGCGTGTGCCGCGGGTCCTGTCGCGTGGAGCCGCCGCGCCAGCCTCGACGCAGGAACGCCCCCTGCCAGCCCTGGGCCGCCATCAGCCGCTCGACGCGCTTGCGGCCGACGCGGATGCCGTCGCGGTGTAGCTGCCGGTGCACCCGGTCCGCGCCGTATGTATGCCCGGACGCCTCCCAAATCTCGTGGATGTTCGAGATCAGGCCCAGGTCAACCATGCCCCGGTCGCAGGGCTGCTCGGCCTGCTTGGCCCACGCGTAGTACGTCGAGGCGCCGATGTTGAGGACCCGTAGCAGGAGCGCGACCGCGAACTGGTCACGGTGTTCATAAATGAACGTCATGACCGTCGCCGGGTCGGGT
>NZ_JBEXHU010000050.1:0-14475 GCF_040608175.1 Micromonospora sp. NPDC005206 | reverse complement strand
CGCGATCTCACCCGCTCTTCCCGCCTCCACAGAGGCCACTCACCCCGTAGATTCCCAGCTCAGGGCACCCACCGATCGACTACGCAATCGCCCTGCATAACCCCCGAAGGACTTACGAACCCGAGCACTTAGCTTGCTCGGCCTCGCCCACGCGGTCGGCGTTTACGGGGCCGTGCGCGGTTCACGGCTACGAACCGATGTTCGACCGGTCAGCCCTGGTATGGCGGCCGTCCAGGCGGATCGTCCACGGGTCGATCCTGTCGATCCGCAGGTGGGTGCCGCTCCACGGATCCCGGCCGAGTACCGCCCGGACGGCCTCCTCGGACTCGGCCTCCATAGCCAGCACCACGCGTACGTCGTCGAGCGGACCGCCCAGAACGACGATCCCTTCGTCGACTAGCAGGTCCATGTACGACGCGTGCGCGAGCCAGCCGGTCTGTTCTTCCATCGGCCTCGCAAGATCCCAATGCGGGCCGGCGTGCGACAGGCGAACGAGATACATGGCCTCGTCCTACCACGCGGTCGCACACTTTTGTTGTCAGCTGGTCAGCGCAGCGGCCCGTCTGGCGCCACCACTCGCGGCAGTTGAGCATGTCCGAGCCTCGACCATCGACACTAATTACGCGACCACCCCCACCCGGAGACTGCCACGATGATCAGCAAGCGCCGACTGCTCTGGGCCGGCATGCCAGCATCCGCAGGTGCGGCCGTCGAGGAGTTGATTGGTGCTCACGTCATCCGGGCCCAGAGCTGCCCTGGCGGCTTCTCGCCCGGATTCGCGTCCCGGCCTGACCCTGAGCAACGGGCGCCGCGTCTTTGTCAAGGCAATGAACGCCCAGAGGTGGCCCCTGGAGGCCGGCACATACCGGACTGAAGCCCTGGTGGCCGCGGCTCTGCCGGCGCAGGTCCCCGCGCCCCGGTTCCTCAAAACCCTCGATGACGGCCACTGGACGGTCCTCGCGTTCGAGGACATCGACGGTACGACGCCCTCGCAGCCGTAGGACCGCGCCAGCCTCGACCGCCTTGCCGCCGCCGTGGTGCAGCTGACCTAAGCGACGACACTCTCGCCCATCGCGGCGACCATCCACGACTCGGCGGATGGGCTGACCTCGCCCACAACCAGGATGCGCGACACGTCTGTCGGAGCACTCGGCGGCTGATCCGTCCCGGCGAACCATCTCGGCCCCGGGATGCTCTCGCAACCACGCGGCCAGGGTGGCGGCCCTGCAGCCGGGCAGTACGTCGACCCGGCGGTGGGTGACCGCATCGATTAGCAGGGTCGCGTAACGGTGCCCGCGCCGTAGCGCGAAGTCGTCCACGCTCAGCACCGCCGGAACCGGCTCCGAGGGGATCGGCAGTGCCATCAGCAACCGCAGCACCGTGGTGCGCGAGACGCTGACCCCCAACCGGGACAGCACCGCCTCGCCAGCGCGACCAGCCAGCACTACCGCGATGTCCGCGATCAACGCGGTCAACTGCCGGGTACGCCGCGACGCCATCTCGGGCCACTGTTCCCGGAAGGTCCGCCGCGGGCAGCCGTGGGTCTGACATACGCCGCACGCGCAGTTCGACGATCACGCCGCGGCCTGCGATCGGGAAATCGGCCAACCGCCGCAGATGGTAAGCGTGCACCCGCCGTGCTGGCTGCCCGCACTCCGGGCAGGCCGCCGCTTCCGCCATCGTCCGGGCCTGGATGCACACCACCTGACCCTGATCAACTACCTGATCAACCACTATGGAGGATAGGTCGGGACACACCGTCTTGATCAGGTCCGAGACACACCGGCCCCACCCTGCAGTATCACGACCCACCAACCCAAACCACCACACCACGCTTCTTCGTGCCAGAGCCGAAAATTTGACACTCCCGACCATCGGGCCGGGGAGGGGCTCGTGGGCGGGTGTCGGCCTGACGCCGAGGGTCAAGGGCGAAGGTTCAGCGTCCGTGAACCTAGGATGGCGGGGTGATCCGGCTCCGGATGGGTCTGGCTGATGTGGCGAGGATGCGGTTTGCGTTCTCGCCTCTCGCCGAGGTGATTGAGAGCCTGTACCAGTTGTCGTCGGGGCGGGTGTCGCCGCTGCACCAGGGCTGGTTGGAGGCGACGCGGGACGGCCTGCGTGGTCTGGACATGGGGCTGCTGGGCGCGGTTGTGCCTGCGAGCGCGTACGTGGCGGATTTCCTGTTCGTGGCGGCCACCGACGCCGGCACCATCGACGACCAGCTGCGGTTGGTTGCCGAGTCGCCCGTGGCGGGAATCCGTGCCGACCTGGCGGCGGTGTGGGGTCGGGAGCCGATGCCCGCGCCGGCGCGGACGTTGGCTGCCGAAGGGGCGGCTGGTGCTCGGCGGTTGGCCGACGCGCTGTGGCGGTACTGGTCGGTGGCGATCGAGCCGCATTGGCGGGAGCTACGCGCGGTGCTGGAGGATGACGTCGCGTATCGGGCTGGCCGGCTGACCGGCGGTGGTGTCGATGCGCTGTTGTCGAGCTTGCACCCGGAGGTCAGCGTGCGGGGTGAGATCCTGCGGATCGACAAGCCCCGGCACTCGGTGGACCATGACCTGGCCGGTGACGGGCTCGTGCTGGTGCCGTCGGTGTTCGCGTGGCCGAACCTGATGGTGGACAAGGGCCCCGATCGACCCGCGAGCCTCATCTATGCCTGCCGAGGAGTCGGCACGTTGTGGGGAGGCGACTCCCGAGACGCCGACTACGCCGACGACGCGCTGGGTGCGCTGCTGGGTCACAGCCGCGCGGCGATCCTCAGCTGTCTGGCGCTGCCGAAGTCGACCACCGACCTCGCCCGTGAGCTCGGTCAAAGCGCGCCGTCGGTCAGCTTCCACCTGTCGGTGCTGCGCCGCAATGGCTTGGTGACGTCGTGGCGTTCCGGGCGCCGGGTGTTGTACCGGCACACGCCGCTGGCCAGCGGACTGCTCGGGGCTAGTGGTTCGGGGTTCGAGCGGGGCTGTCCGGATCCCGCGTGAGGTACCGACGGCGACGCTGGATTCCAGCGCCATCGAATCGTTGGTGACCTCCCAGGAGGCCTGCGACGGTGAGCGGACGCACGCATTCGACGCGCTACGGTGCCCGGTTGAATCGCAACCGGGCGTTCATCACGACCACCACCGCAAGCGTCGATTGTCGTCGATCATTCGGACCAGGAAGGCAGGAATCGTGCGGAACGAAGACACTTGTGGCCTGACTCGTCGCGGGGCCTTGCGGGCGGCCGTCACGGTCGGCGCCGTCGCAGGCCCGCTCGGGTTGGCGGTAACAAGGACATCGCCGGCGTTTGCCGAGCCCGGGGTGACGTTGCCGGCGGCCACAACGGACGTGACACCGTTCCGGCTGTCGGTGTCGGACGCCACGCTGCGCGATCTGCAGCGGCGGTTGGCGGCGGCCCGGTTGCCGGAGCGGGAAACCGTTCCCGACGGGTCCCAGGGCGTGCCGCTGGAGCGGGTACGCGACCTGGTCGAGCACTGGCGGACGCGGTATGACTGGCGTCAGGTCGAGGCGCGGCTGAACGGGTTCGGCCAGTTCCGCACCCAGATCGACGGGATGGGAATCCATTTTCTGCACGTACGTTCCCGGCACGCCAACGCCGTACCGGTGGTGTTGACCCATGGCTGGCCGGGTTCGGTGGTGGAGTTCCTCGACGTGATCGGGCCGTTGACCGATCCCACGGCGTTCGGCGGGAGCGCCGCGGACGCGTTCCATGTCGTGGTGCCGTCCCTACCGGGCTTCGGATTCTCCGACAAGCCGGCCACGTCCGGGTGGAACATCCAGCGCATCGCGGGAGCCTGGGCGGAGCTCATGTCCCGTCTCGGCTACCGTCGCTGGCTCGCTCAGGGCGGCGACCTGGGCGGCTCCGTGACGCACGAACTCGCCAAGCTCGGGCCCGCCGGACTCGCCGGGATCCACCTCAACTTCTTCCCCGTATTCCAGCCCCCGGTCAGCGACCCGCCCACGGCGCAGGAGCAGGAGGCGCTGGACAAGCTGCAGCGGTTCTTCAACGACGGCGCCGGCTTCATCTACGAGCAGTCCACGCGCCCCCAGACACTGGGGTATGCGTTGACCGACTCCCCGGTGGGGCAGGCGGCGTGGATCTACGAGAAGTTCATGGAGTGGACCGACAGCGACGGCAATCCCGAACGGGTCCTCGGCGTCGACCGGATGCTCGACGACATCATGCTGTACTGGCTGCCCGGCACCGCGGCCTCCTCGGCGCGAATCTATTGGGAGGACGCGCGGGCCGCTGGCACAGCCGACGACTTCAAGGTCCCGGTCGGATTCACGGTCTTTCCCCGCGAGATCATCCCAACTCCGAGAATCTGGGCCGAACGCGTCTACAAGTCCAAGCTCATCTACTTCAACACGGTCCCCCGTGGTGGCCATTTCGCCGCGTTTGAACAACCAGAAATTCTTACCGAGGAGCTGCGGAGGTTCGCTCGCTTGGTCCGTTGACCCTGTGCCGTGCCATAACTGGTCGCACGGGTTGTGAACTGCGGTTTTGTGGCTCTTCGCACCGATGTGTGGGCGGGTTGACCTGCTGAAACGCGCGCACGCCGTTCCCGGTCTAGGGTTTCGGGTCTCTGAGGTCCGAAGTCTGAAGATCGGGAAACGGCGTGCGTCCTGCAAGTCTATGGCAGGGTCTCCTCGGGGTGGGTAAGACCACCGTGGTAGAGCGGGTTGAGCAGGAGGAACACCTCGACGAGGACGGTGCCGAGGTGATGCTGGTCGTGGTGCACGCCAGGCCGTCGAAGGGGGCACGGCGTCGCTGCGGGCGGTGCGGGCGCCGCTGCGTCGGCTATGACGCCGGCCGGGGACGTCGGCGATGGCGGGCGCTGGATCTGGGTCCGGTGCGGGCGGTGATCGAGGCCGACGCGCCGCGGGTGGCCTGCCCCGAGCACGGCATCGTGGTCGCGGCGGTGCCGTGGGCGCGCCACGACGCCCGGCGCATCCAAGGCGAACTCGTCGGGCTCGGCCACCGCGTCGGCGCCGGCACCATCCGCCGCATCCTCGCCCGATCGAGGACCGGCCCTGCCCCGCGTGAGGTCGACACGAGTTGGCGGACGTTCCTGCGCGCTCAGGCGGCCGGGCTGCTGGCGACCGACTTCTTCCACGTCGACACCGTCACGCTGCGACGGCTGTACGTCGTGTTCGTCATGGAGGTTACGACCCGACGGATCCACATCCTCGGCGTCACCGCCCACCCGAGCGCAGCGTGGACCACCCAGCAAGCCCGCAACCTGGTGATGGACCTCGGGGACCGTGTGACACGGTTCCGGTTTCTGATCCACGACCGCGACGCGAAGTTCACCGCGTCTTTCGACGCCGTGTTCGCCGCCGAAGACATCGACGTGGTGAAGACCCCGCCACGCACGCCAAGGGCGAACGCGTTCGCGGAACGCTTCGTGCGCAGCGTCAGAGCGGAGTGCACCGACCGGGTATTGATCTACAACGAACAGCACGCCCGTACCGTGCTACGCGACTATGAGGACCACTTCGACCGGCACCGGCCGCACCAGAGCCTGGATCAGCATCCACCCGACTACGACCCCGGCGTGGTCATCGCGATCGACAAGCCGATCCGGCGACGCCGCGTCCTGGGCGGCGTGATCAACGAGTATCGCCGGGCCGCTTGATCCACCAGGCAAATCCCCAGCCCACAGCCTGAAACACAGTTTTGGCGCGGTACAGGTTCTTCCAACGGGCGCTGCGGGCGCTGAAGGTGACGCCCACCGAGGTGGTCACCGACGCCGCCCCGGTCTACCCCGCCGTCCTCGACGACCTCATCCCCTCAGCCTGGCACCACGTCGAGCGGCACGCCAACAATCCGAGTGAGCCCGACCACAGCCAACTGAAGCACCGGCTGAGACCGATGCGCGGGTTACGAACCGAGCAGACCGCACAAGTGATCATCGCCGGCAACGCCTTCATGCAGAACTTACGACGCGGCCACTACGAACTCACCGTCGAGGTCCCGCGAGCGAAGCGGGTCGCTGCCGCGTTTACCGAGCTGGCCCGCGTGATCTGACCGCAGACCCGAAACGGGCTTGGCATCTCCCTCGATTCCGTAACGCAACAGCACCCATCCGAGCACCTCACCGGGGCAATGGGACCGCCGCCCGCTCGACGGCGGCGAAGGGGCTGACATTGAGCCACCCCTGCAGCGCGCGGCAGGCCGCGGACTCCCCCTTCAGGCTTAGCGATCCGCCTCGCAGCGCCGCCGACCAGCTCATGTCACCCATCCAGATGCGGGTGAGAGTCTCCACCTCGGTCTCCAACCACACGCTGATCGGGAAGCCCGGATCGGTGTCGCAGGCGTCGGCGCCGCCGGACCGGGACAGGACGAGCCACCATCGCTGCTGACCTGCCGGCGCGTCGCGGAAGTAGAGCTGGACCGTCGTGGCCTTCTCCGGCATGCGGGCAGGCTGGGAATCCCTCCGGATGTCGATCATCAGCATCACCGGGTCGAACTCGTCCGGGCGCAGTTCGTGCATCCAGCGCACACCCCACGCGCCCATCTGCTCCAGAAGCGGCCGTAGCTCATCCCCGGCCGGCGTCAGCCGGTAGCGGGGCTCACCGTCGGCCACATGCCGCTGCACGAGACCCGCTCGCTGCAACTCGCGCAGACGCGCCGCGAGCAGCGACGGGGACATTCGAGGAACGCCCCGGGCGATGGTGCTGAACCGGTCCTCGCCCCAGAGCAGCTCGCGGATGACGAGCAGCGTCCAGCGTTCGGCGAGGATCTCGGCGGCCCGAGCCACCGGGCAGTACTGGCTATAGCGCTTCACCGCGCGCACCTTCCTCGCGGCGTGGAGGCCCTCGCCGCTATAGAAAACGTAGCGGGCGAGGGGTCGCCGGTCAGTCAACCTTATGACCGACAGCGACAGACCCGAGGAGGAGTGAGATGTCCGGAAAAGCGGTCATCAGCCTGACAACCGGCTTGGAGGACCCCGAGCGGGTCACCGTGGCGTTCCTGGTGGCGGTCGGTGCGGCCGAGGAGGGCCGGCCGACGCTGATGTTTTTGACCAAGGAGGCGGTTCGGCTCGCGCTAGGCGGCGTCGCCACCGGGGTGGCCTGCACCGGCTGCCCGCCGCTGCCTGACCTGGTGAAGCGGTACCAGGCGGCGGGTGGGAGGTTTTTGGTCTGCCCGATCTGCTTCACCGCGAAGGGGCTCGACGAGGCCCAGCTGATCGATTCGGCCGAGCTCGGCGGCACCGTGCCGATGTGGCGCTGGATCGGCGACGGGGCGACGACGTTCAGCTATTGACCATCAGCTCGCTGGGGTCTGTTGCGTTGCCCGTGTCCAGGGATCGAGGCAGGCTTGACGGGTGCAGCCGTCGAGTCCTCGTCGTCGCTGGTCGCCGCCGAAGGCGGCGTTCACCGGGTTCCGGTTTCCCGCGGAGGTGATCGTCGTCGCGGTCCGCTGGTACCTGCGCTACAACCGGCGCCGTTGCCTTATCGGATGGGCGGACGTGTTGAACCCGGTCGGGTCCGCGGTCAGATCGCTTGGGCGAGTTCGGTGAACGCAGCGGCGACCCGCGTGATCGGCGGGGTGTCGATGGCGAGTTCGTAGTGTCCGCGTCGGAGGTTCTGCATGAATGCGTGCCCGGCGATGATCACCTGCGCTGACTTGTCCGTCCGTAGCCCGCGCATCGATCTCAAACGGTGTTTCAACCGGCTGTGATCAGCCTCGATCGGATTGTTCGCATACCGTTCGACGTGGTGCCTCGCGGATGGGATCAGCTCATCCAGCACGCCGGGGTAGACCGCGGCGGCGTCGGTGACCACCTCTGCGGGTGTCACCTTCAACGTCGACAGCGCCCGGCGGAAGAACCGCCGGGCCGCGCCGGCGTCCCGGCGGTTAGAGACGAGCACGTCGATGACCTGCCCGTACTGGTCGACCGCCCGGTACACGTACCGCCACACACCGTTGACCCTGACGTACGTCTCGTCGACGAACCATCGGTCACCCGGCGAGTGGCGGCAGAATCGGGCGGCGTCGGCGAGCAGCGGCGTGAAGCGTTGCACCCAGCGGTAAACGGTCACGTGGTCGACCTCGATGCCGCGTTCAACCAGCAGTTCCTCGACATCCCGATAGGACAGGTTGAACCGCAGATACCAGCGCACCGCGGCCACGATCACCTCGGGCGGGAACCGGAACCCGGCGAACGCCGACTTCGGCGGCAGCCAGGGGCGAGGACGGGTTGATGGTTTCACCCGTCAAGCCTGCCTCGAACTTGCCAACGCTCAATGCAACGGAGCCGTGCGCGGTCCCCGGCTTGATGTGCCCGGCGGTGGCGTTCGCCGACGATCGGCTGTCGGCGTTCCTGAGAGTGGGCAGGAGGCCGTGGCGGGTGCCGCCGGGTTCGATGAGGTCAGGAAGGCCGTACTCGTGGCCGGGGCCCTTGCCGTCACGGGCGCATGGTGTTGGCAACGTTCGCACCCCGTGCGGATTGATAGCGGGGAGTGGCGAGCAGGAACAGGCGGTCGCGTCGGTGGGCGGCGCCGATATCGGATGCGCGTAGGCATAGCCAGCGTGTGTCGTACCCGAGCGCGGCCAGGTCACCTTCGACGACGTCGAGTCCCCGCCGTAGGAGGGCGGCGACGTTCTCCACGAAGACGAGCGGCGGTCGTAGTACGCGAATGGCGTCGGCGACGCAGGTCCAGAGGCTGGAGTGCTCTCCACTGATGCCAGCGCGTTTCCCGGCGTTGCTGATGTCCTGGCAGGGGAAGCCGGCGGTGAGGACGTCAACCGGTTCGACGCGGGTCCAGTCGAGGGTGCGGATGTCGCCGAGGTTGGGGACATCGGGCCAGTGGTGGGCAAGGACGGTGCGGGCGTGCCGGTCGGTTTCGGCGTACCAGGTGAGCCGGCCGCCGAGCACCAGCTCGACGGCCAGGTCGAGACCGCCGTTTCCGGTGCACAGGGATCCGATGCGCGCCGACGGGTGGTCACTCACGCCACCTCCCCGGAGGGGCGGCCATGGATACGGCGATCGGCACGGACGTGCTACTCATCCGCGCCCTCGTACTGATCAGGCGGGGCCTTGGTGAAGATCAGGACGTCTTCGTGGGTGATCAGGTGCAGTGGGGTACCGACGGCGCGGGACTTGCGCACGGATTGGAGTTGGAAGAACGACGGACGGGCGACGAGCTGCCCGTCGCGGACCGCCGCCAGGAGGGCCACGCACCGTTCGGTCGGCAGCAGGCCCGCGCGGACGCCGGCGGCGATGACGGCCGAGGGCAGGTCGACGAGCTGGCCGTTCTTGCGCCACGGGCGGGCGGTGACCACGACGGTGCCGCCGGGGCGCAGCAGGCTGGCGCAGCCGGTGAGGATCTGCGCGAAGCCGTCGGTGAGGCCGGTGAGGTCGCGGTAGGCGAGATTGCCTTTGTCGGTGCCGTCGTTGTAAGCGTTGTCGAACTTCGCCACTCCGTGGGCACCGGGTCGGACAAGCCCGTGGACGGTGGGCCCGTACGGCGGTGAGGTGACCACGAGGGCGACCTGGCCGGTGAGCGCGGCGGGTAGCAGTGATCGTAGACGAGTGGCGTCGCCACGCAGGACGGAGGCGCGGCCGGTGGCGCCCTGTTGGTGGGCGTGGGTGACGTTGGCATCGGCGATGTCGGACCAGCGGGACTCGTACTCCACCCCGATGGCGTCGCGGCCGGCATGCGCGGCCTCGACGAGGGTGGTGCCGATCCCGCACATCGGGTCAAGGATCAGGTCGCCGGGCTGGGTATAGGCGTGGACGGCGTGGGCGGCGATCGCGGGGAGCATCCGGGCAGGATGCTTGACCGACTCGGCGACGTACCGGCCGCGGCGCTGCACCGGCCCGGTGCGTTGAGCGGTGGCCCACACTGACAGGCCCTCGGGCCCGGCGGATGCCCGGTGGCGTCCGCCGATGTCGCGGTGGCGGCCTCGGTAGGTGTCCTCTGCCGGGTTGGTCGGCTGGCTCGGGTCAGCCGCGGAGGCGTTGTACTCAGCCACGGTGGTCACCCCCGTCGCGGCGCCCGTGTCGTGGTGCGACGCTCGATCCGGTGACGGGGCTGAACACGAGAAGGTCGGCGTGCACCTTGAGGTGCGCCGCCCATTGCTGGTCGGCCTGGTGAGTGAGGGTGAGAAGTTCCTCGTCGGTGAGGTGATAGACGAAACTGTCGCCGTCGGTGTCTGCGGCGACGGCGACGATGTGCTGCAGGTAGCCCAGGCCGACCGACCCGGCGGCGGTGGCCACCCGAGTGAAGTCCTCCGGCCCGGCCGTGGTGGTGGGGACGGTGACGACGAGGACGAGGCAACCGCCGGGGCGTAGCAGCCGCGCGCAGGCGGTCAGCAGCCACGCAAGACGGATCCGGTTGGTGGCATCGGCGGGGTCGAGGGGCCAGCAGGCTACGACCAGGCTGGTTGTTCCTGTCAGGGACGCGCCCTCGCGGGTGAGGGTGTCCCTGTGAAGGCCGGGGTCGGTGAGGTCGTCGCCGAACCAGAGGCCAATGTCCGGCGGGTCGCTGTCGTCGTTGGACGGGGCGGCGGGGGCGGGGCGGGTCGGGGGTCCGATGATCAGGCTGGAGGCGTCGGTGAACCAGCCTGGGTGGTGCTGGCGGCTGCCTGCGGCGCAGACGGCGGCCAGGGCGTGGTCGCCGGTGAGGTCGACGACGATCTCGTGGTGGCGGCTGTAGGCGGAGACGAGCCGGTAGGCCAGCCGAGCGCCGATGCTGCGGTCGGCGTCGGTTTCGGTGCGGGCGGTGCGCCACACGGTGACCGGCACCGGCGGGTCGCCTGCGATCAGGTCGATCAGGGTCGGGTCGACATCGTGCGGGTCGACCGGGTGGATTGGGGGCTGGTGCTGCGGCGTGTGCTCGCTCATGTGGTGTCGGCTCCACGCCACGCCGTGATGCGCTGACACCCTCAAACCGGTCTCTGTCAGCTCCGGCGGACACCCTCCTGCTCTGACAGACGTCTGACAGTGCCGTCGGATGCTCGCCGCGCCCCTGGGTGTCAGGGTTGGGTGAGTCCAGTGGTTCAGAGCAAGTAGCCCTCCCGGGGCGAGGATGGATCTTCCTTCGATGACGATTCCCAGCACAGATATGTCCGTCAGGCACGATGGGGTCATGGCGACGGAAGGACCTCGATCAGACCGGCCACGGCGGCGGTCGTTTCCTGCGGCGGAGAAGCTGCGGCTGCTCGCCGAGTACGAACAAGCCGTGGCCGACGGCGACGGCAACGGGTATCTGCGCCGTAACGGCTTGTACTCGTCGTTGATGAGTGAGTGGCGCCGCGCCCGTGATGCCGGCCTGCTCCAAGGGAAGAAGCCCGGTCAGAGCGTCGGACACCCGAGTGGGGAGCAGGCCGAGATCGCCCGGCTGCGCCGCCAGTTGGAGCTGGCCAACCGCAAGATCGCCCGGACCGAGGCAGCGTTGGACATCATGGGAAAAGTTCTTCGCTGCCCTGTGGGCGGGCCCGTTCCGGGCTGAAAATGGTGGTGGTCGCCCGCCGACGCCGTGTGCGCTTGGTCTTTGAGGCCGTGGAAAAGTCGGGTGTGGGGAGCTGCGCCATGGGCCCTTCAATGTTGCTTCGAGCACGCGGATCAGCTTCGCTTTCGTCTCCAGCAGCTCCTGCGGGCGACCACCCTGGACGTCGGGTGGGAGGAGCGAGCAGGTGTTGGAGTCGAGTCAGGACAACGAGGAGATCATCGAGCGGGTCGCGGCGCTTGATATCGGCAAGGCGGAGTTGGTGTGTTGCGTGCGGGTGCCCGGTCAGGGGCCGGCCGGCCGCCGCCGGCAGGAGGTGTCTACCTACTCCACGATGACGCGGTCGTTGCTGACGATGGCCGACCGGCTCCGGACGCTGGGGGTCACCAGAGTCGTCATGGAAGCGACCTCGGACTACTGGAAGCCCGCGTTCTATCTACTCGAAGCGGCCGGGTTCGACCCGTGGCTGGTCAACGCCAGAGATGTCAAGCATCTACCCGGGCGTCCCAAGACGGATCGGCTGGACGCGGTCTGGCTGTGCAAGGTCGCCGAACGGCAGATGATCCGGCCGAGTTTCGTGCCTCCGGCGCCGATCCGTGAGTTGCGGGACCTGACCCGGTACCGGGTCGACCTCATCGGCGCGCGTACCGCGGAACGCAGCCGGGTCGAGAAGCTGCTGGAAGACGCACAGATCAAGCTGAGCGTGGTGGCCAGCGACATCTTCGGGCTCTCCGGCCGCGACATGATGGCCGCGCTGATCGCCGGACAGCGAGACCCAAAGATCCTGGCGCAGATGGCCCGCAGCCGCCTACGCACGAAGATCACACAGCTGGAAGAGGCGTTCGTCGGGCGTTTCACCGACCACCACGGGTTCCTGCTGGCCAAGATGCTGGCCCGCGTCGACGCGATCACCGCGGACATCGCCGACGTGGACCGGCGCATCGAACAACACATCGCCCCTTTCGCCGATGCCGGGCGGCGTCTGGACGAGATCCCCGGCGTCGGCCCGGCCACCGCCCACGTGATCATCGCCGAAGTCGGCGTCGACATGAGCAGGTTCCCGACCCCCGCTCACCTCGCCTCGTGGGCGCGGTTCGCCCCCGGGGTCAAGGAATCCGCCGGTAAGAGCAAGGGCACCGGCTTCACCGGCCACGGCAATCCCTACCTGGCCCGAGTCCTGGGCGAGGCCGCCGTCGCCGCGGGCAAGACCGACACATTCCTCGGCGAACGCTACCGACGCATCGCCAGACGCCGCGGTAACCGCCGCGCCATCGTCGCCGTCGGCCGATCCATCCTGACCATCGTCTGGCACCTGCTGACCGACCCGACGACCCGGTTCACCGACCTCGGATCAGACTTCTACGACACCCGCGTCAACCCCGAACGCCGCAAACGCAACCACGTCCGACAACTCGAAGCCCTCGGCTACACCGTCACCCTGCTACCCGCTGCCTGACCGACTCCCAGCATGATCCATCCCGGCTCCGCCGGGATGCCGACGCCTGCCCACCCAGGGTTCATTTTCGGATCAGCACACGCGCTCTTGGCCGAGATCTCCGAGAGCGCGGACACCGACACCAAGCCGACCAAGCCCTGACCGACGCCCACACCCAGTTGCTCGCCGCGGCGACGTCGACCCGCAGTGCGGCCCGGTTGACCGGGATCGCCCGCAGCACCGCCCACCGACGCGCCCGCACCCCTGATGGGCGTGCGCCGGCGTCGCGGCCGGCGCCGGTGAACCGACTGTCTGACGCTGAACGCGCTCACGTTTTGGCGGTGCTCGACAGCGACCGGTTCGTCGACACCACCCCGACCGAGGCATTCGCGACGCTGCTCGACGAGGGCGTCTACCTGGCCTCGATCTCCACCCTCTACCGCATCCTGCGCACCAACGATCAGGTCGTCGACCGGCGCCGCCAGGCCCGACACCCCACCCGGGCCCGTCCGGAGCTGACCGCGACCGGGCCGGGGCAGGTGTTCACCTGGGACATCACCAAGCTCCCCGGCCCGGCCAAGGGCGTCTACTACGACGCCTACGTCATGATCGACATCTGGTCGCGATACATCGTCGGGCACCACGTCGCCGCCAGAGAAAGCGCCGAGATCGCCCACGACTTCATCTCCGAGATCATCACCCTGCACGGCGTCCCGCAGGTCGTGCACGCCGACCGCGGCACCTCCATGACCTCCACACGCGTCGCCACACTCCTGGCCGACCTGCGCGTCACCCGCACGCACTCCCGACCCCGGGTCAGCAACGACAACCCGTTCTCCGAAGCCGCGTTCAAGACCGTGAAGTACCACCCCACGTTCCCCGAACGCTTCGGATCCCTGGCCCACGCCCGCGCGTTCTGCGACACGTTCTTCGCCTGGTACAACCATGAACACCACCACGCCGGCATCGGGCTGCACACCCCCGCCGACGTCCACTACGGCCACGCCGCGACCCAACAGAAACAACGCGAACAGGCCCTCGACACCGCCTGGACCGCCCACCCCGAACGCTTCTCCCGCCGGCCCAGACCCAAAGCGCTGCACCTGCCCGACGCCGTCTGGATCAACCCGCCCGAACCGGCAACCGATCAACCACTACCCCAAGCGGCGTAACACCCACTGGTCCCACCGACCTTGACAAGTTCCGTCCGCCTTCACACCCCACCGCATCGAACAGACCATCACCGCGATGACCGACGCCCAGCCACCGAACCAACCACCACCACTCGCCGCAGCGGCCCAGACGATCATCACCGAATGCGATGCCAAGCTAGAGCGCTACCGAGCCGCCCTCGACGCCGGCGCGGACCCCGCAGTAGTGACCGAATGGATCTCACAAACCCAAGCCGAACGCGCCCGCGCCGAAGCAGATCTCCACACCCACTCGAGCAACCGCCCACGCCGCATGAGCCGAACCGAGATCAAAGACCTAGTACTCCAGCCGGGGTTGTTGACCTTGGCTGAGCTGTGGCTCGGTGCGGTGTGGGAACGAGGGCAGCCACCGTCGATCATGGACGGTTGTGT
>NZ_JBEXHU010000049.1:0-15043 GCF_040608175.1 Micromonospora sp. NPDC005206 | reverse complement strand
ACGGCGACTACGCCCGCGCGGCGATCACCCAGGCCAGCACCACGGCGGGGGGTGACCTGCTCTTCACCACCCACGGCTTCAACCTGCGGCCGTACTACATCGGCGACGCCCAGGCCGCCTCGTCGTACTTCCGGCGGGTCGAGCCGACGATCGTGTTCGGGTCGGTCGACACCGGCGTACCGAACCACAAGCGCAACGACGGCCTGCCGAACTACGACGTACCCGTGCAGGGAATCACCTCACCCGGCACCGACGGCCCGACCTTCCTCGACCTGGTCTGGGATCAGGCGCCCTTCGAGAATCACGGCCAGTTCGTCAGCACCGTCACCCGCATCGCCGAGGAGTTCCTCGATGCGGGCGTCTTCACCGCCGCGGAGAATGACCTCATCGTCTCCCACGCGGCCCGGTCGAACAAGGAACTCGCTCCATAGGAGACACCGGCCGTCGTCGAATCCGCCCACCAAAGGCCGCGGCCCGGTCGACTCGAGTCGACCGGGCCGCGGTATCGCCCACATTCCGCTGGGCAAACGCCTTGACGCGTCAATAACGCCCGGCAATTCTCGTGGGCAGCAATTCGCTATTTCAACCACGCCGCGCAGTCCCTGGGCGGCGCAGTAACCGTGCTCCGGTACGAACTGGCAACTCCCGGTTACAGCTCCTATCGGTCGCGCGAACCCGTCATTTCAACCGATTCCAATTAGGCTTGTGTCTCGACAGTGTTAGCGATAACATCTGCTCGCTTGTCAGCGCACACCGAACGCGACTGCACGATATTGACTGCCACCCGGCTCGGGACTGCCTCGAGCCGATTTTGAGGAGGAGACCAGATGGCGAGGAACAGGAGATTCCGCCGGCTACTGTGCGTCGTTAGCGCGGGAGTCATGGCGATTGGCCTGTCGGCGTGTTCCAGCGGTGGAGGCGACACTGGCGGAGGCGACGAGCTGACCACGATCGGCTTTGTAGCCGTCGGTCCGGAGGGTGCATGGCGGCAGGCCAACGAGGCCAACATGCAGGAGACCTTCACGAAGGAGGCCGGCTTCGACCTGAAGTACGCCCCGGCTACGAACCTGGACCAGAAGTCGCAGATCGACGCGTTTACGTCCTTTGTGGACGAGGGCGTGGATGTCATCCTGCTGTCGGCGACGGAGGGCTCGGGCTGGGAGGACTCGCTCAAGCGCGCCCAGGAGGCGGAGATTCCCGTCATCCTGATCGACCGTGGCATCGAGCCCGACGCGACCGACCTCTACGCCACCCGCATCGCGCCCGACAACTTGCAGGTCAGCAAGTCGGTCGCCGGATGGGCCGCGGAGACCTTCCCCCAGGGGGCGAACTACTTCGTGATCGAGGGGCCCGCGGGCGTCTCCGTCGTCAACGAGCGCAACCGTGGCTGGAACGAGACGATCGGCGCGAAGACCGAGTTCAAGAAGCTCGGCGCGCAGACGGCCAACTGGTCGACGGAGGAGGCGAAGAGCGTCTTCGAGACGGTGCTCAAGTCGAACAAGAACAACGTCCAGCTCGTCTTCGCGCAGAACGACGAGATGGGCCTCGGCGCTGTCCTCGCTGTCGAGGAGGCTGGCCTGGTGCCCGGCAAGGACGTGAAGATCGCCACGATCGACGGCACGCACAACGCCGTCCAGGCGCTGGCGGACGGCAAGCTGAGCTTCGTCGCGGAGTACAACCCGTTGTTCGGTGAGACGGCCCTGGACGCGGTGAAGAAGGTTCTCGCTGGTGACAAGGTCGAGTCGTACATCATCGTGCCGAGCCTGACGTTCAACTCGCCGGATGCGGCCAAGACGGCGCTGCCCAGCCGGAAGTACTAGTTCCGGGCGGCGCCCGATCGGCCCCGATCTGGGCCGGCGGTGCCGGGGCCTTCCGAACCGGGGGAGGCCCCGCACCGCGTGACATCACCACTGCGAGTCGATCGTGGTGGTTGCAGGCGGCAGCTGCGAGGTAGGGAAAATGACAGGATCACCACCGATCGTCGAGATGCAGGGCATCTCCATCGCGTTCCCCGGGGTGAAGGCGCTCGACAACGTCGACTTCCGACTCTTTCAGGGGGAAGTCCACACCCTGATGGGTGAGAACGGCGCCGGCAAGTCCACTCTCATCAAAGCGCTGACAGGCGTCTATCGGATCGATGCCGGGTCCATCCTGATCGCGGGGCAGGGGCGGCGCCTGAACGGCACCGCCGACGCCCAGGCGGCGGGCATCTCCACCGTGTACCAGGAGGTGAACCTGTGTACGAACCTGACGATCGGTGAGAACGTCATGCTCGGACACGAGGTGCGCGGCCGGATCGGCGTGAACTGGCGGGCCACCAACAAGGCGGCGACGGAAGCGCTCGCCAAGCTGGGGCTCGGGCATCTCAACCCGCGCCGACCCCTTTCCAGTGTCTCGCTGGCGATGCAGCAGCTGGTGGCGATCAGCCGGGCGATGGTCACGGACTCCAAAGTTCTCATCCTCGACGAGCCCACGTCGAGCCTCGACGCGAACGAGGTCGACGGGCTGTTCCAGGTGATCCGCCGGCTGCGTGACCAGGGGGTGGCGATCCTCTTCGTATCGCACTTCCTCGATCAGGTGTACGCGATCAGTGATCGCCTGACGGTGCTGCGGAACGGGAAGTACGAGGGCGAGTACCTCACCCGCGAACTGGACCGCACCGTGCTCATCTCGAAGATGATCGGCAAGGATCTCGCGGCGCTGAAGTCCTTGGGATCCAACCGTCAGACCGAGGAGCGCGACCGGACCGTCATCCCCCTCGTGAAGGCGACCGGGATCGGCCGGACGGGTTCGATCGAGCCCACGGATCTGGACCTGCATCGGGGCGAGATCGTCGGGTTCGCCGGGCTACTCGGATCGGGTCGCACCGAACTCGCTCGGCTGCTCTACGGGGCGGACCGGCCGGACAGCGGCGAGGTGGAAATCGAGGGAAAGAAGTCCGAGATCCACACCCCGGTCGACGGCCTCGAGCACCGCATCGCGTTCTCCACCGAAAACCGCCGTGACGAAGGCATCCTCGGCGATCTCACCGTCCGCGAAAACCTCATCCTGGCCGTTCAGGCCAAGCGAGGGTGGGCGCGGCCGCTGCCGCGCCGTGAGCAGGACGCGATCGTCAGCAAATACATGGCTGCCCTGAACGTGCGACCCGCCGACCCCGAGCAGCCGATCAAGAATCTCTCCGGCGGCAACCAGCAGAAGGTACTGCTCGGCCGTTGGCTCGCGACGAACCCGGAGCTCCTGATACTCGACGAGCCAACCCGGGGGATCGATGTGGGCGCCAAGGCCGAGATCCAGGAGAGCGTCGCGGAGCTCGCCGGAGGCGGCGTCGCTGTCGTGTTCATCTCCTCCGAGCTCGAGGAGGTGATTCGGCTGAGCGATCGCATCGTCGTCCTGAAGGACCACCGCAAGATCGGCGAGATCATCAACGGACCCGATGTCACCGCCCAGGAGGTCGTCGACATCATCGCCGCGCATGGGGAAGCCGCTCTCGAAAGCGACATCATCGATCCGGACGGGAAGGACAGCACCGCGTGAGAACGACAGAGCGGCGGACCGGCGCGGGGGGGCGAGACCTGATCCGGCGGCCTTACTTCTGGGGGATCATCGCGATCCTGTTGCTCCTCCTGGTAAACGTCCTCAAGGACCCATCCTTCCTTGCGGTTTCGGTCAACTCGGCCAACGGCAACCTGGTGGGCAACCTCCTCGACATCCTTCGGGCATCCGCGCCGATCCTGATGATCGCGGTCGGCATGTCGTTGGTCATCGCGACCGGTGGGATCGACCTGTCGGTCGGCTCCATCATGGTCGTCGCCGGCGCGGTCTCCATGGAGTTCCTCAAGGCGAGCGGTGACTCGACCTCCAGCGGAGTGGCGCTCGGCGCACTGGGCCTGGCTCTGGCGGTGAGTGCGCTGCTGGGCGTCGTCAACGGCATCCTGGTCTCCGTCGTCGGGCTTCAGCCGTTCATTTCGACGCTCGTCATGATGCTTGCCGGCCGTGGGCTGGCGAAGGTGATCACCTCGGGGCAGAACACAGCCGCCTCCAACGGACCGTTCCGATGGATCGCGAACGGATACGTCATCGGTTTGCCGGTTGTGGTGCTGCTCGCCGTCGTGGTGGTGGTCATCGTTGCTGTCGTCGTCCGCCGCAGCGCGCTCGGTCTGATGATCGAGGCTATCGGCATCAATCCGAAGGCCAGCCGGATGGCGGGGATCAGACCGCGTGGCCTGCTCATCACGGTTTACGCGGTCAGCGGCGTCCTAGCCGGGATCGCCGGTGTCTTCGCGACGGCGAGCGTGATGACCGTCGACGTTTCCAGGACCGGATACCAGCTCGAGTTGGACGCAATCCTCGCCGTGGTGATCGGCGGCGCCTCGCTCGCCGGTGGCAAGTTCTCCATGGGCGGCGCGGTCGTCGGTGGGCTGCTGATCGCGACGCTGGACAAGACGATCGTGTTCCTCGGCGTCTCCTCCTCGGCGACGCCCGCCTTCAAGGCGGCGGTCATCATCGTGCTGTGCCTACTTCAGTCCGAGCGGGTACGAAATCTGTTCACGCAGCGCCCCGTACCAACCGCTCGCGCGCCGAAGGCTCGCGCGCCTAAGGAGAGCGTGACCGCATGACCATCACGATTCTCCCCGATCCCCCCGGGGCGGAGACGAAGTCACGGATCGGTCGGCTGACGGATGTCGCGGCGCGGACGTGGCGGACGAACCTGACCACCGTGCCGACCCTCGCGGCCGTCGTGATCTTCATCGCCATGATGATCTATGGCGAACTCGCCTACGGGCGCATCCTGCAGTACAACACGCTGTCGAACCTGCTCATCAACAACGCCCATCTGGTGATCATCGCGGTGGGCATGACGTTCGTCATCCTGACCGGCGGAGTCGACCTGTCGGTGGGCGCCGTGATCGCGTTCTCCAGCGTCGCCGGGTTGCTCCTGGCCAACGCCGGGTGGAACCCGTGGGTCGTGATGGTGCTGATGATCGGGATCGGCACGGCCTTCGGTGTCGCGTCTGGCGTCCTGGTCCAGTACTTCAAGGTGCAGCCCTTCATCGCGACCCTCGCGATGATGTTCCTCGCCCGCGGTCTCGCCTCGACACTGAGCACCACACCCGAACGGCTCGCCGACGACTCGTCCATCAGATCGCTGGCGACGAAGTTGAAGATCATAGACGGCGAAAAGGTCAATGACCTGGTCCTGACACCGGGCGTGCTGATCGCCGTCCTCGTCGTCGTCGTCGGATTCGTCGTGCTCCACCGGACCCGAACCGGCCGCACCGTTTACGCCATCGGCGGCTCCGAGCAGTCCGCCGCGCTGATGGGCCTGCCCGTGGTACGCACCAAGCTCTGGGTGTACGCGATCAGCGGAACGCTCGCCGGCCTGGCCGCGGTCGTCTACACCTCGCGGTTGGGTATCGCGCAGAACATCACGGGCATCGGCTGGGAACTGGACGCGATCGCAGCCGTCGTGATCGGCGGCACGCTCCTGACCGGGGGCGCGGGGTACGTCCTCGGGTCGGTGGTCGGCGCGCTCGTTCTCGGTCTGATGAACGTGCTGATCACCCGGGACGGCGGGATCAGGCCCGAGGCCACGACCATCATCACCGGTGGCATCTTGCTCGTCTTCGTGCTGCTGCAGCGAGCACTGACCGCACGCAGACGCGAGTGAGGACGGTAACGATCGTGCAGGTTCGGGACTCGTTGACGGAGGTGGCCGTGTGAACGGACAGAGTGGTATTCAAGAGCGGTACGTGATCGGCGTCGACTTCGGCACCCTGTCCGGCCGGGCGATCGTGGTCCGCGTCTCGGACGGAGCGGAGCTCGGCTCGGCCGTCCACGAGTACGAGCACGGCGTCATGGACGACGTCCTCACCGCCGCACCGGCCGCCGCAGGGCGGGTGCAGCTCGGTTCAGACTGGGCACTGCAGGCGCCGCAGGACTACGTCGAGGTGCTCAAGCACGCGGTGCCGGCCGCGGTCGCGGCCTCCGGAGTCGATCCGGGCGAGGTGATCGGCATTGGCACGGACTTCACGGCATGCACGATGGTGCCCACCCTCGCCGACGGGACCCCCCTGAGCGACCTGCCCGAGTTCGCGGCGCGGCCGCACGCGTACGTCAAGCTGTGGCGGCACCACGCCGCCCAGCCGCATGCGGACCGCATCAACGCCCTGGCGCATGACCGGCGCGAGCCGTGGATCACGCGCTACGGCGGTCTCATCTCGAGCGAGTGGGAGTTCGCGAAGGGACTACAGCTGCTGGAGGAGGACCCCGAGCTCTACTCCCGGATGGAGCACTGGGTCGAGGCGGCCGACTGGATCGTATGGCAGCTGACCGGCACGTACGTGCGCAACGGCTGCACGGCCGGCTACAAGGGCATCTATCAGGATGGCGCGTACCCGAGCCGGGAGTTCCTGGCGGCGCTGAATCCCGACTTCGCGGGGTTCGCCGACGACAAGGTCGCCCACCAGATCGGACAGCTCGGGGACGTCGCGGGCACCCTGAGCGCCCGGGCGGCGGCGTGGACCGGGTTGCCTGAGGGCATCGCCGTGGCGGTGGGCAACGTCGACGCGCACGTCACCGCGCCCGCCGCCCAGGCCGTCCAGCCCGGCCAGATGGTCGCGATCATGGGAACCTCGACCTGCCATGTGATGAGCCACGACCAGCTCGCCGAGGTTCCGGGCATGTGCGGCGTCGTCGACGGCGGGATCGTTTCGGGACTGTACGGCTACGAGGCTGGCCAGTCCGGGGTCGGCGACATCTTCGCGTGGTACGTGAACAACCAGGTGCCCGGGCGCCTGCACGACGAGGCTGCCGCCGCCGGCAAGAGCATCCATCAGCACCTGACCGATCTGGCGTACGCCGAGCCCGTCGGCGCGCACGGCCTCGTGGCGCTCGACTGGCATTCGGGTAACCGTTCGGTGCTCGTCGACCACAAACTGTCGGGCGTGATCGTGGGGCAGACCCTCGCAACCCGTCCCGAACAGGGCTACCGGGCGCTGCTGGAGGCGACCGCGTTCGGCACGCGGGTCATTGTCGAGACCTTCGCCGCCGCCGGTGTGCCCGTGACCGAGTTCATCGTCGCCGGCGGGCTGCTGAAGAACCCGCAGCTCATGCAGACGTACGCGGACGTGCTGCGCCTGCCGATCTCGACGATCGCGAGCGAGCAGGGTCCCGCGCTCGGCTCGGCGATCCATGCGGCCCTCGCTGCCGGGGCGTATCCCGACATCCGCGCCGCCGCCGCCGCGATGGGCGCGGTCGACCGTTCGGTCTACACCCCGAACGAGACGGCTGCCGCGGTATACGACCAGCTCTTCGCTGAGTACCGCACGCTGCACGACTACTTCGGCCCGGGCGCGACCGGGGCCATGAAGCGGCTGCGGGCACTTCGTCGCGACGCGCTCCAGGTCGCCAACTGGGCGGCGGAGTCCGTCCCCGAGCTGGTCGAAGGGGTCAGTGCGTGAGCGGGATCTTCAGCCATGACGTGCAATCGGCAATCGATGCCACCCGGGTGGAGGTGGCGCGCCTCCACGGGGAGCTGACCCGGTACGGGCTCGTCGTCTGGACGGCCGGCAACGTGTCGGGCCGGGTCCCGGGCGCCGATCTGTTCGTCATCAAGCCGTCCGGCGTCTCCTACGACGCGCTGGCGTCCGAGAACATGATCCTCTGCGACCTGGACGGCAACGTCATCCCCGAGACCCCCGGCAGCGAGCGGGCACCCTCGAGCGACACCGCGGCACACGCATACGTGTACCGCCACATGGCCGGCGTGGGCGGTGTCGTACACACGCACTCCACCTACGCGGTGGGGTGGGCGGCGCGCGGCGAGGAGATCCCTTGTGTCATCACCGCGATGGCGGACGAGTTCGGGGGGCCCATCCCGATCGGGCCGTTCGCGATCATCGGTGACGACTCGATCGGCCGCGGCATCGTCGAGACCCTCACGGGCCATCGCTCGCGGGCCGTACTGATGCAGAACCACGGGCCGTTCACGATCGGGGCGACGCCGAAGGACGCCGTGAAGGCCGCCGTCATGGTCGAGGATGTCGCGCGCACCGTGCACCTCGCCCGTGAGGCGGGCACCCTCATCCCGATTCCGCAGGAGGCGATCGACCGCCTCTACGACCGCTACCAGAACGTGTACGGGCAGGCCGATGATGCCCGCCGCGCCACCCCCGCCGCAGACGCGCCCGAGCAGGAAGAGATCTACGCATGACCCGCACCGCGCTCGCCACGTCCTTCGAGTCCTACGAGGTGTGGTTCCTTACCGGGAGCCAGGACCTGTACGGCGAGGAGACGCTCCGCCAGGTCGCCGAGCAGTCCCGCGCGATCGCCGACGAGCTCGGCGCCGGCGTGCCGGTCCGCGTCGTTTGGAAGCCCGTCCTCACCAGCTCCGACGCCATCCGGCGCCTTGCTCTCGAGGCGAACGCGGCGGACGGTGTCATCGGCGTCGTGGTGTGGATGCACACGTTCAGCCCCGCCAAGATGTGGATCGCTGGACTTGACGCGCTGCAGAAGCCGATCCTGCACATGCACACGCAGGCGAACGTCGAGCTGCCGTGGAGCGACATCGACTTCGACTTCATGAACCTGAACCAGGCCGCGCACGGCGATCGCGAATTCGGCTACATCCAGACGCGCCTCGGCGTGGCGCGCAAGACGGTCGTCGGCCACGTCTCGAACCCGCAGGTCGTCCGGCAGGTCGAGGACTGGCAGCGCGCGGCCGCGGGGTGGGCGGCGGTCCGCAGCCTCAAGCTCGCCCGGTTCGGCGACAACATGCGCTACGTGGCCGTCACGGAGGGCGACAAGGTGGAGGCCGAGCTGCGCTTCGGCGTGCAGGTGAACACGTGGGGCGTCAACGAGCTGGCCGATGCTGTGGACGCGGCAGCCGACGCCGACATCGACGCCCTGGTCGCGGAGTACGAGCAGACGTACGACGTCGTCCCCGAGCTGCGGGCCGGCGGCGAGCGGCACGCGTCGCTGCGCAACGGCGCCGCGATCGAGCTCGGCCTGCGTTCGTTCCTCGAGGAGGGCGGTTTCGGGGCGTTCACCACAAGCTTCGAGGACCTTGGCACGCTGAAGCAGCTACCGGGGCTCGCGGTGCAGCGCCTCATGGCCGAGGGCTACGGCTTCGGGGCGGAGGGCGACTGGAAGACCGCGATTCTCGTCCGCGTCGCGAACGTGATGGGCGCGGGTCTTCCCGGTGGCGCGAGTCTCATGGAGGACTACACGTACGATCTCGTGCCCGGCTCGGAGCGCATCCTCGGCGCCCACATGCTTGAGGTCTCGCCGTCGCTCGCGACCACGAAGCCGCGCCTGGAGATTCACCCGCTGGGCATCGGCGGCAAGGAGGACCCGGTGCGCCTGGTCTTCACGGCGGCTCCCGGCCCCGCCCTCGTCGTCGCGATGAGCGACGTGCGCGACCGCTTCCGGCTCGTCGCGAACGTCGTCGAGAACGTTCAGGCTCCCGACCTGCCGAAGCTCCCGGTCGGCCGCGCCGTGTGGCGCCCCCAGCCCGACTTCGCGACCTCGGCAGCGTGCTGGCTCGCCGCCGGTGCCGCCCACCACACCGTCATGACGACTGCCGTGGGGATCGACGTGTTCCGTGACTTTGCCGAGATCGCGAAGACCGAGCTCGTCGTCATCGACGAGAAGACGACCGTCCGGGACTTCCAGCGAGAGCTCCGGTGGAACCAGGCCTACTACCGTCTGAGCCAGGGACTATGAGCGGAGCCGCACCGCTTTCAGGCACGCAGCACACCATCCGTGCTGGCCACTACACCGCGACAATCGCCAGCGTCGGTGCCTCGCTGCGGGTGCTGCGGTTCCAAGCGCGTGACCTCGTGGTGCCCTTTGAGGCGGACCAGGTGCGGCCCGCTTACCGGGGTGCCACGCTGGCACCATGGCCCAACCGCGTGGTGGACGGCCGTTACACGTTCGCCGGGCTGGAACAGATCCTCGCGCTGACGGAGCCATCCCGCGGTCACGCGCTCCATGGCCTTGCCGCGTGGCTCGACTTCAAACAAATCGAAAAGGGACCCGGCCACGTGGTGCTCGCCACCACGATCGAGGCACAGGCTGGCTATCCCTTCCAGGTCGGGCTCGAGACCACCTACGCCCTGAATGGCTCCGGACTCACGCAGACGGTGCGCGCGACCAACCTCGGCGCGCAGACCGCTCCATTCGGCACCGGACCGCACCCCTACCTCGTCGCGGGACCGGATCCTCTCGACGCCTGGACGCTGGAACTGCCGGCGGATCAGGTCTCCGCAGTGACCGCGGACCGCCTGATACCGACAGGCATGCGCGCGGTGGACGAGGACGAACCCGCCCGCTTCGATTTCCGGGTCCCACGCCGTATCGCCGACGCGCGTATCGACCATGCCTTTACGGATCTGCGCGCCGATGCGAACGGGCGGTATGCCGTTCGCGTGACCAACGACTCCGGTTCCGGAGTCCAAATGACATGGGATCACAGGTGCCGGTGGGTGCAGGTCCACACCGCTGACCTGCCGGGAACAACCCACGATCGCGTCGGACTCGCGGTTGAACCCATGACTTGCCCGCCCGATGCCTTCAACTCTCACCGGGACCTCATCCTTCTCGATCCTGGCGAGTCCACGACTGTGTCATGGACGATTGCGGCGATCGAGTCGAGCGCGGACGAATAGGAGCCTCGGATGCCCGCACTACTTTGGGGAAATTGATCTGTGGCACGAAGTGTCTGGCAACGAACGGCTCCAGCACGGAGGTAGTGGTCGCGGTGAGTGATATATGCGAGCATAAATCCGCTGTCGACTCACCGCCTCGCCTGCCCGCCGGCTGATCGGTCTGACGGCGATCATCACCGCCGCCTTCGGCCTGAGCGATGTGTGCGAGGGATGGCTGGGGCGGCGGCGCGCGACGGGCTCAAGGTCGTCGTCCAGTGTGGGCAGTAGTGGTGAACGTGATGGAACGGTGGGAATCGAGCATGATGAGCCATAGACGGCACGGCTGGGAGCGATCGGAGTGAGCGTGTCGAGCAACCGTCGGTTGCCGGTGATGAGTGATGTCGCGCGGCTGGCGGGCGTCTCCCACATGACCGTTTCCCGGGTTCTCAACGAGCCGAAGACGGTCCGGCCGGAGACCCGCGAGCGGGTCCGGCTCGCTATCGAGCAGCTTGGCTACCGGCGCAACAGCGCCGCGCGCAGCCTGGTCACCCGCCGGTCCCAGACACTCGGCGTCGTCTGCTTCGATACCACGCTGTACGGGCCTGCCTCCACGCTCAATGGCATCGAGCACGCGGCCGAGGACGCGGGGTACGCCGTCAGCGTCGCGACTCTGCGTCGTCCGACGCCCGAGGCGGCGGCGCAGGCCGTGCAGCGCCTGGTCGACCAGTCCGTGGAGGGACTGGTCCTCATCGCCCCGCAGGCCTCCGCCGCGGTCGCGCTCATCCGTGCCGTGCCGACGAACCTGCCCGTCGTCGCGGTGGAGAGTGCGCTTCCGCACGTCACCAGCGTCTCGGTAGACCAGGTGCTCGGCGCCCGCATGCTCACCGACTACCTGCTATCGCTCGGCCACGAGACCGTGCACCACGTGCGTGGTCCGGCCGACTGGAGCGAGGCGAACGGTCGTGTGGAGGGCTGGCTGGCCGCGCTGGAGGCACAGGGCCGGCCGGCGCCGAAGGCGCTGCCCGGTGACTGGAGCGCAAAATCGGGTTACGTTGCTGGCCAGAGGATAGCCAAGGCCGGCGTCGCCACCGCCGTGTTCGCAGCCAACGACTCAACGGCGTTGGGTGTGCTCCGGGCGCTGCACGAGGCCGGTGTCCGGGTGCCCGAGGACGTCAGCATCGTGGGCTTCGACGACATCCCGGAGGCCGCGTACATGACGCCCCCGTTGACCACCGTCAGTCAGCCGTTCCGCGAAGTCGGGCAACGCAGCCTCGAGATCCTGCTCGCCGAGATCGAGGGAGACGGCGAGAGCGGCAGTTCGACCGTCATCCCGCCAGACCTGGTGGTCCGGCAGAGCGCGCTCGGTCGCGCACCCTGAACGCCGGCACTGTCGCGGCCGTGAAGAAGACCGATGGACCGCACACGACTGGCCTCACTTGGCCCAGGGCGCGAGCGCTAACAGCGATGGCGTCAACCCCACGACGACGAATTTTTGATGGTTGACACAAGATGTTGACATTCTTATGTTAACGCTAACCATTGACCACCCGCCGCATCCTCCGCCTCAGCGGGGAAGGGTCGGCGTCAACACCCCTACACCCTGGCCACTGGCGGACGACCTGCGCGTCGCCGCCCGACAGGAGAACGACGTCCATGTTGCAATCGAGCTACCGCGCCGGCCCACGCCGCCGGCTCCTACGTCTCGCCATGCCCCTCGCCCTCGCCGGAATCGGCCTGACTCTGGGCACCTCGGCGGCCCACGGGGAGGCGGTCCCCGCCGACGGCCTGATCGTGCACTACCCGATGGACCAGACAGCAGGTGGCACCGTCACCGACACGTCCGGGAACGGTCGGAATGCCGCCGTCAGTGGTGACATCACCTGGCGTGGCGCCGAGGGCCTGCAGCTCGGGGGTACCAACGGTCACGTCAAGCTGCCCGACAACCTGATGCGTGATCTTTCGCAGATCACGGTATCGCTCGACGTACGGATCGCTGCCGACCAGGCCAGCCCCTACTTCATCTGGGGCTTGGGCAACAGCAGCAACGGGGCGGGCAACGGCTACCTCTTTACCACCGGCAACGCCTACCGCACCTCGATCGCGACCGGGAACTGGTCCACCGAGCAGACCGTGTCCGCCAACCACAACGTCGTTCGCGAGCAGTGGAAGACTCTCACCTACACCCTTGGCGGCGGCACCGCCGTGCTCTACGAGGACGGCGTGGAGGTGGCCCGCAAGACCGGGGTGACTATCACGCCCGGCGCAATCGGCGGCGGCACAACCACGGCAAATTACATCGGCCGCTCCCTCTACAGCGGCGACAAGTACGTCAAGGGCCAGGTCCGCGACTTCCGGCTCTACGACCACGCCCTGACCGCTGCCGAGGTGTTGGAACTCAGCGCGGTCAGTGACCCCGAGCGCGTCGCCCGCGACATCGCCGCCCTCGACCTCGGCGACACCTCGGCCGTCACCGACAACCTCACCCTGCCCACCACGGGACCGAACGGTTCGCACATCACCTGGGCTTCCAGCGACGATGCCGTGGTCGCCCCCGACGGCACCGTCACCCGACCCGCCCCGGGCAACGACGACTCCACCGTCGTTCTCACCGCCACCATCGCCTCTGGCGAGGTCCACCAGGACAAGCAGTTCACGGTCGTAGTACCGGCCGAACTGACGGCTCAGGAGAAGGTCACCGAAGCAGCTGACGCCCTGCGTGTGTGGAACGCCGACGACATCCGCGGCAACATCACGCTGCCCACCTCCGGGCTGCACGGCACCGCCATCTCCTGGAAGACGACAGAGCCCGAGACCGTCACGCCAACCGGCGAGGTCACCCGTCCCGCGTACGGCGCCCAGCCCGTAGCCGTCAAGCTCACCGCGACCGTGCGTCTCGGCAATAAGCAAACCAAGCGGCGCTTCGACCTCACGGTCCGGCCACTGCCGAAGCGGGAGCCGCTCGACGGATACGCGTTCCCCTACTTCACCGGCGAAGGCTCCGCCAACGGCGAGCAGATCTACCTCGCCGCCAGCCGCGGCAACGACCCTCTGCATTGGGACGAGCTCAACGGCGGACAGCCGGTCCTTACCTCCACCTTCGGTGACAAGGGCGTCCGCGACCCCTTCATCATCCGCTCGCCCGAGGGCGACAAGTTCTACCTCATCGCCACCGACCTCAAAATCTTCGGCAATGGCAACTGGGACGCCGCCCAGCGCACCGGCAGCAAGTACATCGAGGTCTGGGAGTCCACCGACCTGGTCAACTGGTCCGAGCAGCGGCACGTCCGGGTATCGCCGGACACCGCGGGCAACACCTGGGCCCCGGAGGCGTACTACGACGAGTCGATCGGCGCCTACGTCGTCTTCTGGGCATCCAAGCTCTACAGCCAGGACGACCCGAACCACACCGGCGGCACCTACAACCGGATGATGTACGCCACCACCCGCGACTTCCGCACCTTTTCTGAGCCCCAGGTGTGGGTCGACCCCGGCTACTCGGTCATCGACTCCACGGTGATCAAGGAAGGCGACACCTTCTACCGGTTCACCAAGGACGAGCGGAACAACACCTCGACCACACCGTGCAGCAAGTTCATCACCGCGGAGAAGTCGACCGAGCTGCGAGACCTCGACTGGGACTTCGTCGCCGACTGCATCGGCAAGGGCGACGACGGCGAGCCCGGCATCAACCAAGGTGAGGGGCCGACGATCTTCAAATCCAACACCGAGGACAAGTGGTACCTGTTCATCGACGAGTTCGGTGGCCGCGGCTACGTGCCGTTCGAAAGCACCGACCTCGACAGCGGCGAGTGGACGATGTCGACCAACTACCAGCTGCCCTCCCGCCCGCGGCACGGGACGGTCCTGCCGGTCACCCAGGCCGAGCTCGACCGGGTACGGGCGTTCCACCTGCGTTGACGTCGACACCGGACGCAGGCTGATCGCGCAGTAGTCACTCGTGGGGCGGGCCGGACACCGTCGGGCCCGCCCTGCCGGCACCGCACCAGGCGCAGCGACCCGCGCTGGCCGCCCTTCCGACGATCCAGATGCGATGCCCAGACAACATCCAGGCGTCGTGAAGGTTCCGCGAGTGAGGCATCGAGTTGGAGCCGGAGTTTGCAACACACGGTGAGCAGACGGACAAGAGATGACCTCTTGTAGGTCACAACGACAACACCAGTGGTGGGGACTGTCAAGCCCCGGGTTTGATGGAGAGTTGGTTAGCTGGTTTTCAGGGGTGCGGTGACCGGGTGGGTCATCGCGTGTAGGGCTTCGTGTTCGGCGGGCGGGATGTGCCCGAGTTCGCCGTGCAGGCGGCGGTTGTTGTACCAGTCGATGTACTCGACGGTGGCCATCTCCAGGTCGTCGAGCCCGCGCCACGGACCTCGGTTGCGCAC
>NZ_JBEXHU010000048.1:0-15062 GCF_040608175.1 Micromonospora sp. NPDC005206 | reverse complement strand
CGCCACGTGCTGTACGAGTTCCCTGGGCACGTCGAGCCTGGCAGAATAGGCGATCACGTGGAGCCCTCTCGAAGACTGGATTCTGTCGCAAGAACTTGTCTATCGATGGCTCCACGTCCATATCCAACACCGTCCGGTATGGACGTTACGCCCGTGTCATCCCCACTCGGCCGCCGAACCTCGCTGAGATCACCTCAATGAAGCACTGAGCCCGGCGTGATCTCCCACAAGACGACCTGGCAAGGGACACCCGTCACCGCCGGGAAAGTCGCGCGGGCTGGCTTTGACCTGTCGGGCTCGTAAAGTCGGTTCGGCTACGCTGCCTGCGAGTACTCGTTGATCAATCCACCGAGGATCGGTTGCCGTTGGACCCGGGCACCGTTCAGGTCAACGAGGTGGGGCGAAGGATTCGGTGGCCGCTGATCCAGTGAACGATGCGGCCGGTGATCGTTGTAGTGGCGGGTGTACTCGCCGAGCACGGTCGTCAGGTGCCGCTCGCCGACGATGAGCATTCGGTCCGTGCACTCCCGGCGTACGGTGCCCACCCAGCGTTCGGCGTATGAATTCGCCCGCGGTGCCTGCGGCGGAGTCTTGATCGCGTTGATTCCTGCGGCGGTGAACGCCGCGTCGAAGGCCGCCGTGAATTTGGTGTCGCGGTCCCGGAGCAGAAACCGCAGGCCGCTCACTCGCCCGTCGAGGTCCATTAGCAGGTTCCGCGCCTGCTGGGCAACCCAGGCGCCGGTCGGATGGGCGGTCACCCCAACCACGTGGACCCGGCGGGTGGCGATCTCCATGAAGAACAGCACATAGATCCGCTTGAGGAACACCGTATCGACCGTGAAGAAATCGCAGGACAGCATCGTCTGCGCCTGAGCGGTCAGGAACTGTTTCCAGGTCGGCCCGGACCGCCGCGGTGCCGGATCGACGCCGGCCTGGTTGAGGATCTCCACACGGTGCTGGCCGCTACCCGGTAGCCCAGGCCGACCAGTTCGCCCTGGATCCGGCGGTGGCCCCAGGTCGGGTTCTCCGCTGCGAGTCGCAGCACCAGCTCACGGACCTGCTTGTCGACCGGTGGCCGGCCCGGCCGCGCATGCGGGTACGTCCAGCGCCGGGCGACCAGCTCACCATGCCAACGCAACAAGGTCGCCGGGGTGACGAAGAACGCCGACCAGCGCGGGCGGGGCAGCAGCCGCGACAACACTGCCAGCACCAACCGGTCGGCCGGTTCGAGGTCAGGCCGGTGCACCTGTCGGCGCAGCACCGCCACCTGATGGCGTAACACCAGGAGCTCCACGTCCTTGGCTCCGCCGTCGCGGGCGAGCTGGGTCAACATCTGCAGGACCTGGCGCAGCAGTAGGTACACCAATGACGCGCTCATGGCATCAATGGTGTCGGCCGTGTCAGCGTCGAGCTGGTACAGAACCGCAGTTCAGACGGCCGAACGGAGTTTTCGAGCCCGACAGGATTACAGAAGCGGATACCGGATCAAGTGCGACCGGCTTGCCGACGGCCAGTCGCGGTCAGTACCCGCCCGGCTTTGGATGCGGTGCCCGTGGGACGAGGTGGCGTGGCCTTAGTGGTCGTCGTCTACCTCGTAATCTTCCGTACCAGGACGGCCTGAAATGAGGCGCCTCATGACACTTCAGGTCAGGAGTTCGCGGGCCAGGGCCTCGGTCCACCAGCGTTCGACTTGATCGGGTTGCCAGCCGCGTTCGTCGGTCAGTGTGGTGTAGACGTCGATGTTGCAGATCGCCGCGTAGATATCGACGGCCGACGGTATGTCCAATCCTTGCCGGAGAACGCCGCCCGGCCACGACGAGAACACCTGGATCCTGGTTTCGTCCCCCCGCTGACGGCCGTCGCGGTAGACGCTCGCCAGGTCGGGCTCGGTGCGGCCCGCCTCGCGCACGAGCGTGATGACGTCACCGGCGCGCTCGAAGAGGCGCCGGTCGTAGCCGGCCATCGCCGCGAGCTGCCGCACCGGATCGTTCTCGGCCCCTTCCAGTTCGGCGAGCGACTGCGATGGATCCGCGGCGATGTCTGCCGCGTCGGCCAGGGCTCGGGTCAGCCCGGTCTTGTTCCCGTACACCGCGTAGACGGTCGGCACCGAGACCCCGGCCTCCCGCGCCACGTCACGTACCGTGGTCGCCGCCCAGCCCCGGGAGAGGAACAGCCGACGAGCGGCGCTGGCGATCTCACCCCTGGTCTCTGCCGCTTGCGCCGCCCGGCGCAGCGACTCGTACCTGCGCCTGCCTGCCTCGGCGGTCATGGCTTGCCCCCTTCGGTTTCCGGAACTTATATTGAATACATGTCACGTAAACTCGGTGTCGAACGAAGCACCTGGACGTTCTCACGGATCGCCGGACTCGCCGGACTCGGCTTCGCCATCCTGATCGTCTCCATCAACGCCTTCCTGGTACCAGCCGGCCTGCCCCACACCGGTGCGGAGACCAACGACGTTGTCCAGTTCTTCACCACCCAACAGAACACCGTCGGCCTCGCGTCAGCACTTGCACCGATCGCCTGGGTGCTGGCCACCCTGTTCGGCGCCGGCGCGGTCTCCGTGCTGTGGCGATCCGACCGCGAGCAAGGCACAGCCTGGTCTCTGGTCGGATTCGCCGGGGTGATCCTGCAGAACATAACCTTCAGCGGCGTGATGGCCACGCGGCTCGCGCTCGCGTCGACGACCGCGCAGGACAGCAGCACGATCGCCGGACTCTGGGCACTGCACAACGCGCTGTTCATCTTCAACGGCACCTTCCTGGCACTGGCCATGACCGGCCTGTCCATCAGCGGCCGACGCGCCGGCCTGATCCGCCGCTGGCACAGCGGGATCGGCCTGCTGGCCGCCGCACTCCAGTTCGGCTCGGCCGTGCTGAGCCCCCTGGTCATCGACGACCCCGGTCCGGTCGGTCTCCTCGGCCTTGTCAGCTGGCTGATCTGGGTCGTGTGGATCGTCGCCTACGGCATCACCCTGATCCGCCTGACATCCGTTCCCATCCAGGCGATACCGAATAACCGACGCACCGGTCCCGTTGAGTCATTTCGATCAGACCAGCGGCAGGCCGATCTACCCGACGGCCAGCGTCGCCATCCAGCACAGCAGCGCGTCGAACCGCCGGAGAGCGCGCAGGCATAGACATCCGCTCATCGACAGAAGCGGAAGCCTGAGCGGCTTGCAACACTCAAGAGGTCCCTCACGTACTCTAATGATTCAGGGCAGAATAAGCGGGCTTGGTGGGCTCCGTGACTCGGCCAGCGTCGAGAACAGCCCGATCGGCGGCAAATCCACGCACCTGATCTCGACGCAGGCAGCGGCAGAGGTGTGGCGACGTCATCATTGCCTGGATGACGCACGTCGGCCGCGTCTCCGGACCGGCCACTGCCCTGAGCCGCTACCAGGTCCGGTGTCTGCTCAGCCCAAAACCGCAGCAACCCTGATCGAAAAGGGTTCGTGCACCGCCACATCCGCTTTCGCGTTTGCCCAGCTCAAGAGCTGTCGGTGGGCCGGAGGTACCACCATGCGAACCAGTCGGCGACCATCACCGGTGGCCCGCTCCCACTCTGCCTACCCAGGTCGCGACGGTAGTCGACCTCCGTCGACGAGGCAATCGGACGGGCCGCGATCACGTCAACCTTGACTCGCAGCGGGATCGCGGCTTCGGAGCCAGATCTGTGCCAGGTATCACGTTCCGGCGCACCAGCCGATCATCCGGGTGCGACGGCCTGCCGCCCATGCAGCGAAGCCCGGTCGGCCGCGGCCCGGCCCGACGCCCAGCCCGCCCGGTTGCTGATGGCCGTCGCGTGCTGGGTCAGCTCGGGGAACTGCTTTTCGAAGGCATCGCGCACCGCGTCGTCGCGTGCGGCGAGGACCGGCAGCAGTTGGGCGGCGTCCGCCGACGCGTTCATCTCCCGGTCCACCCCCTCGGTGGCGGCGTCGAGCCGTTCACCGATCCGCGATGCGTACGCGGTCAGGAATGACTGCCGGAACGAGCGGGTCGTGTTGCGTCCGTACTGGTCGGTGCTCGGCTTGGCCTGCGTCATCGCCCTCGTCGCCTGCACGAGCAGCGAGGTGAACAGCAGTTCGGTCGACTCCAGATCGGCCGGAAAGCCGACGATGGTGGTGAAGCCGAACCGCTTCATCCACACCGCCCGGCAGCTGTTGGCCTCTGCGACGACCTGTAGCAGCAGCGTCTTCGGCGCCTCGTACGGATTGTCGATGCCCACCCTGCGGGTGACCGGCTGGTCACGTTCGCCCGTCGTCGCGGCGAGCAGGGCGTGATCGATGCGGTGCCGGGCCATCAACTCCTGCGCCTTCGCCGTGAACGCGTCGGCCTCCTCCGAGAAGTCGGTGGACTCCGCCTTCGCCAGCAACGCCCGAACCCGATGGAGCATCCGCTGATCAAGATCGACCGGCGGTGTCACCGCGGCGGCCCCGGCGGTGCCCGGCATCGGACCGACCGGCTCGATCAGCGGCAGCGTCGCGAGAAGGCAGAGCACCTCGATCATGGTGGCGATCACACCGCCGCGGTCGAGGCCCTGCCGCTCGCCCCAGACCGTCAGATAGTGATCGTCGTGCTCCCACCACACCCGCGCGTCGACGGCAGTCAGCTGCGACTGCCACCGCGGATCGACGGTCGCGGTGGAATAGCTACGCATCTGCGCCGCGACGGCGTCGACCATGAGCCGACCGTGACGGGTGCCGTACTCGCGGCGGGCCACCCGTACCAGCTCGGCCGGCTGCCAACCGCGCCGCCAGGCGTGCTCGACCTGCCGGAGCAGATAGGCCAGCAAGGCCCGGTTGACGACCTGGATGCCGGCAGTCCCGCCGGGACCGGCAGTCAGCAGGGCGCGGCAGCGGTCCAGCTCGGCGGTCTCGTCGCGGTGCTGGGCATGCACCGCCTGATCGATGATCTGCTCCGCGAGCTGACGCTCGGACGGCATGTGCGGCCCGCCGAACAGGCCCTGCAGGTCATCATGACCAGAGGTCCCGGCGGCCCGCCGACGCTGAGCCGCCTCGGCGGCCTTCCGCTTGGCCTTGTGCCGCTCACGACTGTTCTTGCCCATTGGCCTCCTCGCGGCCCGACGGCCACCAAACCACGCACGTTACCAACCGGACCGAGGGACACCCCCACGGCTCGACGACGATGCCAGCGAGCCGGGCACGGCGATCCGGTTATCGAACCGCCATGTCGGTAGCGAGCCGATCATTTTCGGGCTCATCGAACGGGTAGGGCGTAACCCAGCGCCTGCAACGCCCGGCGGAAGGCCGGTTCCTGTTCCATTGGGACGGCGAGGTGCCGTTCACCGATCGCAGTGCAGAGCGGCCGGAGCCGGCGGTCGTGATGGATCAGTGCGGCCAGTGCCGGATCGGCGCATTCGATCAGACGCACCTGACCGAGGTCGCGTAGTCGCCCGGCCCGGGCGGTCACGTCGTCGAGCAACACCAGCAGAGCGGCGGGCAGCTTGGGCTGCGCCAGGCGACCAGCCAGGAAGTCGCGGAGTTGGTCGGCGCTGCGACCGGCGGCGACGGCGGCGAGTACGCTGTCCGTGGTCAGCGTCCAGACCCGTTCGGCGGTCCGTTTCGCATAGGCGTCGAGGACGAGGCGGTCGGCCGGGCTCAGCTCGCCGGTGGCGACCACATCCAGATTGGACAAGACCTTCAGGTTACGGATCGGCGCTGCGTCTGCCGGCGGCCGGTACGGCCCGGTCAGGCCGAGGGCATACGCACCGAGCCCGGTGAGACGCAGCGCCCGCAGCCCGTCGTAGCGGCTCAGGTAGTCGAGGTCGTCGGCGCCCCAGTTGCCGTGGTAGTCGTCGCGCGCACCGACTGGCCCGTCATAGGCGACGTCAACGAGGCCCAGCGTGGCCGCGTACTCGAAGATGACCGCAAGGGTGTACCGGCCCTCCAGGATATCCCACTCACCGAATCCGGCGTAGCCGAGACTGCCGTACTGAGCGTCAACCAGGTAGAGCTTCCACAGCGCCCGATCACTGCGCGCAACCGTGGGCGAAAGGCCCGTATCACGCATCGAGGCAAACAGATCATCCACCTCGACCCAAGCGCCGGGACGGCAGGTGGCCAGCGCCGCCGACACCCGCTGCCGCCGCGTCGGGTCGGCTCATTGTCTTCGGCGACGCCGGCCCACCAGTGCTGTCTTGGCTGGCCAGAACCGACCTCAACCCTGCCCACTACGCGTTGATGCTCGCGCCGCATCACGGCACCCAACATCTGCCGTCGCATCTTAGGGTGACCGCCGATCTGTGCGTTGCGCAGAACGGCAGCAAACGGGGCCAGGGACTGCCCCCGGTTCGGTTGACTCTTGACCTGTGAGGATGCGTTCCTCGCTGGAAGGATGTCTGCCATGCCGAAAGCATTCCCGCCGGAGTTCCGCCGTGACGTGGTCGCGGTCGCCCGCAAGGGCGAGGCGCCGTTGAGGCAGATCGCGAAGGACTTCGGGGTCTCCGAGGCGTGCCTGCACCGCTGGCTCAAGCTCGCCGACGTCGAGGACGGCGTCCGTCCCGCGACCACCAGTAGCGAGTCCGCTGAGCTGCGTGAGCTGCGTCGGCGGAACAAGGTCCTGGAGCAGGAGAACGAGATCCTGCGGCGGGCGGCGGCCTACTTCGCTAAAGAGATCTCCCCAAAATGACATACCCGCTGGTCGGTGACCTGGCCGCGGATGGGATCCCCGTCGCGGTGACCTGCCGGGTGCTGGGGTTCAGCAAGCAGGCCTACTACGCGTGGCGCGCCGAGCCGGTCTCTCAGCGGGACTGGGACGACGCGCACCTGATCAACGCCGCCCTCGACATCCATGCCGACGACCCGGCGTTCGGGTACCGGTTCATCGCCGACGAACTACCCGCCCACGGCATCACCGCCGGCCCGAACCGGGTGGCCAGGCTCTGCTCACAGCAGCGCATCTGGTCGGTGTTCGCCAAGAAGAAGGGTTTGACCCGGCGGGCCGGGCCGCCGGTGCACGACGACCTGGTGCAACGCCGCTTCACCGCCGACGCGCCCAACCGGGTGTGGCTGACCGACATCACCGAACACCCCACCGCCGAGGGCAAGCTGTACCTGTGCGCGGTCAAGGACGTGTACTCCGGTCGGATCGTCGGCTACTCCATCGACACCCGGATGAAGGCGTCCCTGGCCGTCGCGGCACTGCGTAACGCGGCCCGGCTGCGGAGCCCGGCCGGCACGATTGTGCACTCCGACCGCGGCAGTCAATTCCGGTCTCGGAAGTACGTCAAAGCGCTGCACCGCAACGGATTGGTCGGCTCGATGGGCCGCGTCGGCGCCTGCGGCGACAACGCCGCGATGGAGTCGTTCTTCGCCCTGCTGCAACGCAACGTCCTCGACCCCCTCTGTGGCAACCTTGGAGAAGGCGGCTTGAGCTGCTGAAACTCTGACCCGTGAGGGCGTGCGAGGAGATCCACCCCTGTGACATCGCATCACCCGGTACCCGACCCCGAGGTACCAGCAAAGCCCCGAACAAGGACTTACACCGCCGCGTACAAGGCGCGGATCCTGGCCGAGTACGAGACCCTCGACAAGGCCGGCAAGGGCGCCCTGCTTCGTCGGGAAGGCCTGTACACGTCGCTGCTCGCGGCGTGGAAGCACCAGCGTGACGCCGGCGCCCGCGAGGCCCTGGCCAAGCCGGCCGGGCGGCCGAAGACCGACCCGGCGATGCGGGAGGCAGCCCGGTTGCGGGCCGACAACGAGCGACTGCGCGCCGAGTTGGACAAGGCCCGCACGGTGATCGAGGTGCAGGGAAAACTCTCCGCGCTGTTGGGGCAACTCGCGACCGACAGCCAGCACAGCGGGAGCGAGCCGACACCATGATCGACGCTGCGATCACCGAACTGACACCGCTGATCGGGGTCCGGGCGGCGTGCCGGGCCACTGGCCGGCCGCAGGCCAACCACTACCGCCGGCACCGCCAGACACCCTCGCCACCACGGCCGGCGCTCGAACCCAGACCGCAGCCACGCGCCCTGAGCGCGGCCGAGCGTGACAGCGTCCGGGCGCTGCTCAACAGCCCCGACTTCGCCGACATGGCCCCTGCGGCCGTCTACCACACCCTGCTGGATGAGGGCGTGTACGTGGCGTCGGTGTCGAGCATGTACCGGATCCTGCGCACCCACGGCGAAGTCAGGGAGCGCCGCCGCCACGCGGTGCACCCGCCGAAGGTCAAGCCCGAGCTGATCGCCGACGCCCCCAATCGCGTGTGGTCGTGGGACATCACGAAGCTGCGCGGCCCGGCCAAGCGGGACTTCTACCACCTGTATGCGGTGATCGACATCTACAGCCGCTACACCGTCGCGTGGCTGCTCGCCGAGCGCGAAGACGCCGCCCTGGCCGAACGGCTGCTGTCCGACGCGATCACCAAGCAGGGCATCGCGCGTGAGCAGTTGACCATCCACGCCGACCGCGGCACCTCCATGGCGTCCAGGACCGTCGCGCAGATGATGGCCGACCTCGGCGTGACCAAGTCCCACTCCCGGCCCAGGTGCAGCAACGACAACCCGTTCTCCGAGGCCCAGTTCAAGACCCTGAAATACCGGCCCGACTTCCCCGACCGCTTCGGCAGCATCCAGGACGCCCGAGCGCACTGCCGGGCCTTCTTCACCTGGTACAACACGATCCACCGGCACTCCGGCATCGGCTGGCACACCCCACACGACGTCCACCACGGCCACGCCCAGATCGTCCGCGACGCCCGCACCGACGTCCTGACCACCGCTTACGCCCGCAACCCCGAACGGTTCGTCCGCGGCATCCCACAACCACCCGCCCTACCCGAACCCGCGTGGATCAACAAGCCCGACGACGAGCCGACTCAGTCAACGAACCCCTGAACCACCCGCCCCGAAAAGGTTGACACCTTCCGCCCCACGGGTCAACCAAACCCGGGGCAGTCCCCCCAACCCCATCAACGCTTGACAGGACATAGCAGCGTCATAGGAGCATCAGTGCCGTCCGGAGACCTGGACGCGGGCGGGAGACGCTAGAGCGCCTCTATGTGTGGCCCAGATCGTACGGCCCAAGGGCGCCACCGGCGACCTGCCGGTGATCCTCTACATCCACGGCGCCGGCTGGGTCTTGTGCAACGCGCACACCCACGACCGGCTCGTGCGCGACCTGGCGATCGGCGCCAACGCCACGGTGGTCCTCCCCGAGCACGACCGCTCTCCCGAAGTGCGCCACCCGGTGGCGATCGAGCAGTGCTGGACCGTGGCGACGTGGGTCGTCGCCCACAACGGCGAGCACGGCCTCGACGCCTCCCGGATCGCGATCGCCGGCGACTCGGTCGGCGGCAACATGAGCGCGGCGCTGACCCTGCTCGCCAAGGAGCGCGGCGACGTCTCCTTCGCCCAGCAGGTGCTGTTCCACCCGGTCACCGACGCGACCTTCGACACCGAGTCGTACCACACCTTCGTCGAGGGCTACTTCCTGCGCCGCGACGGCATGCAGTGGTTCTGGGACCAGAACACCACCGACGAGAAGCAACGCAACCAGATCACCGCCTCGCCCTTACGGGCGGCCCTCGACGACCTGCGCGGACTGCCGCCGGCGCTCGTCATCACGGCCGACGCGAACGTGCTGCGTGACGAAGGCGAGGCGTACGCGGCCAAACCGCGGAACGCGGGCGTGCCGGTGACCGCCGTGCGGTACCAGGGCGTCATCCACGACTTCGTGATGCTCAACGCCCTGCACGATACACACGCGGCGAAGGCCGCTGTCGCGCAGGCGACCGCGGTCCTGCACGTCGTCCTGCACCAGTGACCGACAACCCGCAACAAAAGATGAGATACGGCTCGGATAGGTTGCCAGACGTGCCCGTGATCCTGGAAACCGACGACCTCGCCGAGCGTGAGCGGCTCGACGCGATCCTCTCTTCGACCGAGGTCGGCTGCGGCTCGGTGGACGTCAGCCTGCAGGATCCCGGGCCAACCGTCCGGGCCCACGTCGAGTTCTGGCCGCTCGGCGCGGGCGCGCACGCCTTCTCGTACCACGGCACGGGGATGCGGCTCACACAGACCGCACGGCACGTCCGGCTGGGGCCGCCGGACCAGGTCAGCTTCGCTGTTCACGAGCGGGGATGGGGCCGCAGCCGCGGCTTCGGACAGGAGCGCGAACTCGGCCGGGGCGACCTGCTCATGACCGACCTCACTGGCGAGCACGACTACCAGCGCGTCGGTGACGGCGGTACCCGGTCGGTCGGGTTCGACCTCGGCACATTCGGGCTCGGCGTCGACCATATCCAGCTCGCGGGACGGACCTTCCTGGCCAACCCGTTGCTCGGGCTGCTTCGGGAGCATGTCTCGTACGTCGTGAACCACGCCGAGCGGCTGTCGACGTCCCCGGCCGCGGCGGCGGTCGGCGCTGCGACCGCCGATCTGGCCCGCGCCTTCCTCCTGGCCGCTCAGGGTGGCGCCGCGCACCGGCAGGCTATGCACGACACGCTGCCGGCCAGGATCACCCGGTACATCCGGGCACACCTGACCGATCCCGATTTGACCCCGGCCAGGATCGCCACGCACCACAACATCTCCGTACGGCACCTGCACGCAATCTGGTCCGCCGCGATGGACAGCAGCCTGGAGCAGTGGATCATGGCGGAGCGGTTGGCGGGCGCCCGCGACGCGCTGACCTCCGGCCGTCCGATCGCGGCCATCGCGCACGAATGGGGCTTCGCCGACTCCAGCCACTTCACCCGCCGGTTCCGGCAGGCGTTCGGCATGCCGCCGCGGGACTGGCGGACCGGGTCGTAACCAATGGCCATCCACCTGGACACCCGTGACCTGCCACCGGAGGACCGGGCCGCGGCCGTGCGGGAGGCCGTCCTGCACGCCACGGTTCCGTCCGGTGTTCAGCTCGAGGAAACCGATGGTTTCCACGCTCGGCTCGGCTACTGGCAGCTTGGCACCACCTCGCGGGTTTACGCGCACGAAGGCTCCGGGCTGCGGCTGACCCGCGGCCCCGCCCAGCTGCGCACCGCCGCCCCCGAGCTGGTCGCGCTCGCCATCCAGACCGCCGGGCGTGGCCACTACCGGCAGGACGACGCGATCCGTACGGTCGACGTGGGCGAGCTGATGCTGGTCGACCTCACCGCGCCGTACGACTACTGGTGGAGCGGTGAGGGCGGGTCGTTCGCGGTACAGGTCGACCACGCCCGGCTGGGCCTGCCGGTCGAAACGATCCGCCGCGCCGCCCGCCGTATCGACCGTGATTCGGTCACCTACGGGCTGCTGCGCAGTCATCTGCAGCAGCTGCGCGCCGACGTCGACGCGATCGACCGGCTACCGGGCGCGGCGGCCCTGGTCGGTAATGCCACCGCCAACCTCGTCCGCGCGCTGATCCTCGCCGCCGCCGACGATCCCGCCCCGGCCGGCGACGACCGCCTGCCCCACGTTCGGCACTGGATCCTGCAACACCTCGGCGAAGCGGAGCTCAGCCCGCAGCGCATCGCGGCCGCGCACGGCATGTCGGTACGCACCCTCTACCACCTATGGCGAGACCAGCCGCTCACCCTAACCCAGTGGATCACGCACGAGCGGCTCGAAGCCGCCGGCCGGGAACTAGCGCTACCCAGCACCCGGTCGATCACCGCGACGGCACGCCGCTGGGGCTTCACCGACGCCACCCACTTCAGCCGGCGCTTCCGCGCCGCGTACAGCATGAGCGCACGCGACTGGCAACGGGCGAACCGATAACACGTGGCACTGGCGGCGTGGCGGCTGCTCGCCTCCGGCGCCCGCCGCCGACGGCAGAAGGACCACACCCGCACGGTTGGCCTCAGCCAGGCCAGAGTGAACCGGGCCCTGGACATGTGGTGCGGGACGGCGCGGTGCGGCGTACCACTGGGAGAGAAAACACACCTCCGCCCGTCACGGCTATCGTGGGCGTCACTGCGGCTTCGACAGGCGTTGCACGGAGGGCAAAGTTTGTCGCGCGGACGTACAAGCCTTCTGGTTTTGATCTTCGTAGCGTTTCCGGTGTGACGCTTACTGAGCATGAGGTTGCCGAGATCGCTGCGGCGAATGACTCGGGTCGGCACCGGGATGACGGCGCAGGACGCCGGCACCGGTCTGGAGCCGGCGATGACCACATCGGGCACGGCGTTCAGCCAGATGTTCGGAGCCGCGGCGTGGCCAGACGTCATCACCCCGCAACGACCTTGGCGGGCGCAGGGTGCCGTCGGCGCAAGGGCTTGGCGGTAGCGGTTCGGGTCGATGAAGGTGTTCCGCCCCGGCCGGTCACTGCGCCTACCGACTGTTCCGGCGCCGATCGCCCGGCCACGCCGCCTCAGGCGGGTGCGGTGCTGCGCAGCAGCGAGAGCCATTTCCGCCACCGGCCTCCAGCTCACCCTCACCCCGTTTCCAGGACACCGGAGGCGACCGTGCTGGAAGAACCGGTGATGACCTGCGCCTTCTTACCTGGACGAGCCGGGAATCGAGGTCCTGGCGTCGCCGGACACAAACGATACATCTGTCACGGACCCGCCGTTTCTGTCGGCTCTTGCCGACCGGCAACGGCTCCGCGCCGGGCTACGCCTCACCCGCGACCTGTTCGCCACCGAACCGCTCGCCATGGCGCGGCTGACCGGTAACGAGCCACCTATCACTCACCAGTATCGGAGTACCGCATGACCGCTTCATCCGTCTCTAAGATCGCCCGCCGCCGCCAACGGTGGGCCCTGTGGGGGCTGATGGCCATGTCCGCGATCGGCATCGCCGCCTATGCGGTGCCGCCGTACCTGACCGGGAACCCGGCCAACAGCAACGTACCGATCGACCAGGACGTGCCGCTGCACTTCGTGTCCCTCGCCGTGCACGCCCTTCCCGCTGGCCTTGCCTTGATCATCGGGCCGTTGCAGTTCGTCACCCAGCTACGCGTCCGCAAGCCCACGCTGCACCGGATCGCGGGCCGGGTCTACCTGATCTCCGTCGTGATCGCCTCCGCCGCGGCCGTGTACGCCGCCACGGTCACGCTCGGCGGCTTCGCGATCCAGGTCGCGTTCTACCTACTCGTGGCGGCCTGGCTGTACACGCTGGCCATGGCCTACCGGTGCATCCGCCGCGGTGAGGTGCAACTGCACCGGGTCTGGATGATCCGCAACTACGCCCTGACGTACGCTGCGGTGACCTTGCGCATCTACCTGCTCATCGGTTTGCAGCTGAAGCAGTCGTTCACCTCGCTGCAGTTCGACGAGATCTACACCGCCAGCGTGTGGGCGTCCATCCTGGGCAACGTGCTCGTGGCCGAGTACTTCATCGTCCAACGCACGCTGACACCGTTGGCCCGCCGTCAACAGCGCCGGGAATCCACACCGGTCGCCACTTCGGCCGCCGTGGGACGGTGACGTGGCGCCCGAGGAACGTACGCCCCAAGCGGATCGTGAAGCGTCAACCGACGCTGGTGCTGCGTCCGGCCGGGCGTACACCTGATGGCCAGCAAGGAGCCTGCCATGAATGGCACCATCGTGATGACCGGCGCGAGTCGCGGGATCGGCCGTGTCGCCGCGGAGCGCATCCTTCGTGAGTGGCCGGACGTGCATTTGCTCGTCGTCGCCCGCGGGTCCTCTGGTGCACGCCTGTCGGCGGAATTGAGCGCGGGCGGGCGCACGGTCTCGTATGTCGCGGCGGACCTCGGCTCGCTTGAGAGCGTCCGGTCGGCCGCCACCGAGATCCGGGATCGGCTCAACAGCGGTGATCTGCCGCCGCTGCGCGGCTTCGTGGGCAACGCGGGCATGCAGTACACGAACGCGCTCACCGAAGGGCCCGACGGGTTCGAGGCCACTTTCGCCGTCAACGTGCTGGCCAATCACGTGTTCGTCCGCCTGCTGGAGGACTGCTTCGCCTTCCCTGCCCGGATCGTGATCACCGTCAGTGACACCCATTTCGGTGACTTCAAACACAACATGGGCATGGTGCCCGGCCCGGCCTGGCGGTCGCCGGACGTCCTCGCCCGCACGGGCGCGTTCCCAAAGCCGGACACCACGACCGGCGGACGAACCGCCTACTCGACCAGCAAGCTCGCCGCCATCTACCTCGTGCACGAGTACGCGCGCCGCCTGCCGGCCGGGATCGACGTCGTCGCCTACAACCCGGGGTTCGTCCCCGGCACCGACCTCGCCCGCAACGCCGACCCCGTCTCCAGGTTCGCGATGCGGCGCATCATGCCGGCGATGACCCTCACCCCCTTCGCGACCAGCCGCAGCGCCGCGGGGCGGTACCTCGCCGACGTCGTCCTCGGCACGACCAAGGCACCGACCGGATCCTACGTCGACCGCGGCCGGGTGGTCCGGTCCTCCGACGAGTCCTACGACCCGCTGCGCGAAGGCGAACTTTGGGACGCGGCCGAACGATTCACCACTGCGCATCCGGCCTGACCAGTGGCAACCTCGCTCATCCCGGCCACGTCATCGAGTCGTCTTGCGGGAATCGCGGGACGCCGGACTCCTCCGACTGCTCGACCGCCCGTTCGAGCGGAGCCAGCCGACCCTGACCAGGCAACGCGCCGCGGCTCATCCGGCCCGGGAACCACCCGAGCCGGATGACCCGCTGGCGTTGATCCAGTGGTCGGGGACGTCCCCCGTCGAACCGTCCGGCGAACGACGGGCAGCCGGCCGGCTGCCGCTATCTGGGTGCCAGTTGCAGGTCGCCGTTGATGGCGATCATGGATTTCTGGTCGACGTCGCCCCTCGGACACAAACCATTGCCCCACGGTGCGCGCTGAGATCGACTGCAGCGCGCACCGTTTGCGTTTCGGGTTGGTAGGTGAGCCGGAGTCCTAATTGCTGGTAGACCTCGGCCTTGTCGGTGGGGTCGGCGTCGCGAAGTACGGTGGCGATGTCGCCGAGTGCTTGGACTAGTACTCCAGCCGGGGATCGTGATCATGGCTCGATGAGGGCTTGTCGGGTGTAGTGGCTGGCCTTGGCGCGGGCTTGGTGGCGGCGTCGGCGGATGGACCAGAGCAGCGGGTCGGTGCGGCGGCGGGTGGGTTCGATGATCAGGATGTGGAACAGGTGGCGTAGCTCGTTGACGGTCAGCGGGAT
>NZ_JBEXHU010000047.1:0-15080 GCF_040608175.1 Micromonospora sp. NPDC005206 | reverse complement strand
CTCAAGACCCGCTCAATCTACGACGAACACAAGGCCTGGGCTCACCACAGCACAGCAGCCGCTTGACATTTTGAATCCTGGGATGTCTGCCGCGAACCGCGCGGCACGCAGCGTGACGGCTGGAGCTGCCGCTCGCCATCCGGAACTGCCGATTACCGAGCGTTCAAGGCACCGCTGGCGCTTCGATGATCGATTCGTCCATATCGCGGTGTTGCCGCCCGTTGGCGATGCGGTCGCGGTGGGCGGGCCACTGGTCGGCGAGCATGGCGAAGTCGAGTTCGGTGCTGCATTCGCCTTTGAAAAGCTCGTTGTGGACCAGGCGGGCCTCCTGTCGCATCCCGAGCCGGCGCGCCACCTTCGCTGAGGGACCGTTGCGCTCATCGAGGCGGGCGACGATGCGGTGCAGGCCCAGCTCGTCGAAGCCGAGTCGAAGTAGCGCGTGTGCCGCTTCGGTGGCGTAGCCATGGCCGGCGAAGCCGGGGTTCAGGATGTATCCGATTTCCCCGCCGCGGTGCTCCCGGCTGTGCCAGAACAGGACCACGTCGCCGACGAGTCCGCCGGTTCGGGCGAGCTCGATGCCGAGCGTCAAGGCCTGGCCCTCGTCGGTGAGTGCGATAGTGGCCCACTGCGCCGCGAGTCGTTCGCCGATCAGCTGACGGTCCATCGGCTCGAAGGGCACGTAGCGGCAGACATCGGGCCGGCTTCGGTAGGCCAGCAGGGCGTCGACGTCGATGACGGTCAACGGACGTAGCAACAGACGCTCGGTCCGGATCGGATAGGCGGGACGCAACTCGGGCTGTCGGTTGGGTGACACGCCGAGCATCGTGCCACCCGACGGTGTCCCGCACCTCCGTTTTCTAGGTGCGCGCGAACTCCGCGCCGGTGACCGTGCTCATCTGCCGCCGACCGGGCGCTACGTTCTGTCACCTTGCCCGGCGGGCTGCGCCGCCCGCTCGTGCCGATGTGAGTGCACCAGCTGACGGAGCAGGCGGGCGACCCGCGACCGCCGCTGCGGACCCAACGCCAAGTCCCAGTGGACGGGATGAGAATTACCGTCGCCGAACCTCACCGAATTCTCGCCGTGCAGCTCCACGACCATGCCCCGGCCACCAAATGGGAAGATCAGCCAGGCGCCGCTGGTGAAAGGCGTGCACGCGCCGGGTCGGCTGGCCGCACTGCGGACACGCCCCCGCCGCTGCCAGCGTACGAGCGCGAACCCGCAGGACCTCTTGTGATGGATCACCCCATCGATCACAGCTGCGGAGGCAATATCTTCATCGGGTCAGAGCGACACCGGCATTAGACTGCCGCATCGCCAACAAACAACGCGGACCGGGCATCACTGCTTTTGTGTCAGAGCCAGATGATCGACGCAGATCGCCGCGTTCGGGTTCAGCGGCGTGGCCGGACCAGCCCCGCGTCGAACGCCGCGATCACGAGCTGTGCCCGATCTCGCACGGCCAGCTTCGCCATCAGGTGCGTGATGTGCGTCTTCACCGTCTTCACCGAGATCGCCAGGGCAGTTGCGATCTCGTCGTTCGACAAGCCGCCGCCGATCAGTGTCAGCACCTCGACCTCACGGCCGGTCAGCCGCCGCAGTGCCGGCGTCGGCCGATCCGGTCGGGGCGCCGTGACGTAGTGCGCGACGAGCCGGGTGAGGATCGACGGCGCGAACAGCGATTCACCACGGTGGGTGCGGCGGATCGCCTCGATCAGCTCGTCGGGGCGGGCGTCCTTGAGCAGGAAACCGGACGCGCCCGCGTGCAGCGCCTCGTAGACGTACTCGTCGAGCTCGAACATGCTCAGGACCAGGACGCGGGCAGTGGACAGCGCTGGGTCGGTGCAGATGCGACGGGTGGCCTCGAGGCCGTCGAGGTGCGGCATCCGGACGTCCATCAGGATGACGTCGGGGCGGGTGGTGCGGGCGCACGCCACGGCGTGCGCGCCGTCGCCGGCCTCGCCGACGACGGCCAAGTCCGGCTCGTTGTTGATAATCACGGCGAGGCTGTGTCGGAGCAGCGCCTGGTCGTCCACCAGAAGCACGCGGATGCCGCTCACGCCGCCTCGTCCCGGATCCGCGCGGTGAGGCGGAAGCCCGCGTCGACGTGCTCCGCCGACAGCGTGCCGCCGAGACTGCCGACCCGCTCCCGTAACCCGGCCAGCCCGTGTCCGGCGCCCGGCGATGCCCGCCATCCGTCGACTGACGGGCCGGTGTCCGCCACCGTGACCACCACGTATGTTTCGTCCCGATACACCCGCACCCGCACGTCCGTCGGTCCCGCGTACCGCGCCGCGTTGCTGAGCGCCTCCCGCACGGTCTTGCAGACGGCGACTTGTACACCCTGCGATACCGGGCCGAGCGGCTCGACCGTCAGCCGTGTCCGAAGCCCTGCGAGCGACGCCCCGTGCACGATGCCGGGCAAGTCGTCGAGGTTGTCCACCGGCGCACGGCGGCTGGCGGCCGACGGCTCACGCAGGACCGTGAGCATGCGGCGTAGCTCGGCTGTCGCGTGCCGGCTCGCGTCCTCGATATCGGTGAGCGCCACCTCCACCTCGGCAGGCTTGGGTAGATGCCGGGTGGCCGCGGCGCGGACCGTGATCAGACCCAAGCCATGCGAGACGATGTCGTGCAGGTCGCGGGCAATCCGCAACCGCTCGGCGAGCACCGCCTCGGATGCGGCCCAGGCGGTCAGCCGCGATTCGTAGGCGGTTCGGTCGGCGCGTGACCGCCGCACCGCCCATACCGCAGCCGCGACAGCGCCGCCGACTATCAGCGGCGGCAGTACGACCGCGAACGGGCCCTGCGCGCCGACCGTGCACATGGCCATCACCAGCACGCTGATCACCACGGCAACCACCGGCACGGCCCTGGACCGCCCGGAGGGGCGCGGATGGGCGTTCACCACCCCGACTGTAGTTCTCAGACCAAGGTCTGACGGTCCGTGGACCGACTCGGCCGTCAGGATCCGAGAACGGTCCGATGTGTGAGGGCCGGAACACCGGTTGACTCGGCTTATGATCACGATCGATCGCGTCAGCAAGACCAAGAGCAGGACGCAGATCCTGTACGACGTCACCTTCGAGGCCCGACCCGGCCGGGTCACCGGCTTCCTCGGGCCGAACGGAGCCGGCAAGACGTCGACGCTACGTATCCTGCTCGGCCTGGACCGCCCGCAGAGCGGGACCGCGCTGATCTGCGGGCGCCCGTATCGGAAACTGGACCGTCCGCTCACGACGGTCGGCGCGCTACTCGACGGCAGCGGCGCGCACCGAGCCCGCACGGCCCGCGCCCACCTGCGCTGGGTAGCCGCCAGCAACGGCCTGCCGGACTCCCGCGCCGACGAGGTCCTCGAGGTCGTGGGCCTGACCGGCGACGCGCGGAAGCGCGCCGGCCGCTTCTCCCTCGGCATGAGCCGCCGGCTCGGGCTCGCCACCGCGCTGCTCGGCGACCCTGAGGTGCTGGTCCTGGACGAACCGGTCAACGGCCTCGACCCGGCCGGGATTCGCTGGATGCGCGAGTTCCTCCGAGACAGCGCCGCGCAGGGCCGCACGGTCCTACTCTCCAGCCACCTGATGAGCGAATTGGCCGAGATCGCCGACGACGTCATCGTGATCGACAAGGGCCGGATCGTGATCCAAGGCAGACTCGCCGACGTCACCGGCGGTCATCGCACGCTCGAGGACGCCTTCTTCGCGCTGACCGCTACCGAGGCGGGTGGCCCGTGGTGAGCCTGGTCAGCGCCGAACTCCGTAAGCTGCTCGGCCTGCCCACCGCCTGGGTCGGCCTGGTGTTGGGCACGCTGATAGCACCCGTGGTCGTCCTGCTGAACGCGCCGTACACCCGCCGCGCGATCGCCGCCGGTACCCTCACCGACACGTCCGACCTGGGCCTACGCGACCTGGGTATCGGCCTGATCGGTCCGATGGTCCTCGGCGTGATCGTGGTGAGCAGCGAATACACGTCCACCGGTCAGGACGCCCCCGGCGCCCGCCAGCTCACCGCGACGCTCGCCGCAGTTCCCGACCGGCTGCGTCTGCTGGTGGCGAAGACCACCGCGCTCGTGCTGGTCGTCGCGGCACAGGCAGCGGTGACCGCAGCCGCCACACTCACCCTCACCCAGGTGCTGCACGGCGAACACGCGCCGGCACCCGCCCCGGCCCGAGTGGCCGCCGCGATCCTCTACTGGACGCTGACCGCACTACTGGCGTGCGCGATCGCGCTGATCACTCGCAACGGCATCGTGCCGCTGACGCTGCTGATCATCAACAGCTCCGTCGTCTCAGTGTCGTACTTGCTGACGAAGGTCACCGACCTCGCCTCCTACCTGCCGGACATCGTCGGAGCGCAGATGTTCATCCGCAGCGCGGACTTCCCCGTCGAGATCGCCCCGGTGACCGCCGGCCTGGTGATGACGGCCTGGGTCGTCGCGTTACTCGCGGTCGGCGCCGTCCTGTTTCAGCGGCGAGACGTATGAACACCGCCCGCGCTGAGCTGCGCAAACTGCTGACCCTGCCGTCGCTGCGCCTGACCGCACTGCTGACCTGGACCGCCAACCTGCTGCTGACGTACGCGTACGCATCCGCCGAGTCCCGCGGTGAGCCGCTCGGCGACGACGCCGCCCTGGCCCCGCTCGGCTACACCCAGGCCGGCTTCCTGGTGCTCGGCGTGCTGGCGGCCGCGTCCGAGTACCAGGAGGGCGGCCAGATCCGCACCACACTGCTCGCGATGCCCCGGCGCCTGCCACTGCAGGCGGCGAAAGCCCTCGCGCTGGCTGCTCTGACGCTCCCGGTGGCCGCCGCGACGGCGGCCACCAGCACCCTGCCGGCCTATGGGGCCACCTGGACGCCCGCCGCGACCGCGTACCTGACGCTCACCACGCTGCTGGGGGCGGCAGTCGCCGGCGTCGTCCGCCGCGCAGTGCCCGCCGTGGTTCTGCTGCTCGGTCTGTACTTCATCGCGGGCCCGCTGCTTCGGGCCCGGACCGGCACCAGCGCCGCCTACCTGCCAGACACCGCCGCCCTCGACCCGTCCCGCGGCGCCGCCGCCACGATCACTTGGACACTCTCCGCCCTAACGCTCGCCGCTCTCACTTTCCACCGCCGCGATGCTTAACACTCCAGTCGGGTCAGCGAATCCGCGGTTTCCGGGCCGGCTCACCGGAGTCGGCGGAAGGCGTCGCAGCCGTTACGAACGGTAGTCGACCGATTGCAGTCGGCCCGAGGAATCAACGTACAGGCCGAGAAGCGCGCAGAGCCATGGGCATTTCTACTCAAAGCGGGCGCGACTGGTTCACTCACATGCCGCCGATCGGCGCGCCGACAACCTGCGAGGCGGCTGGGCCTGGTGCGGGCACGTGCGGACGCGGTGGCGAGACGTCGACCGAGCCGGCGGGCTGTCGACCGCCGAAGCTGCAGGTTCGGCGACCGGGGTCTAGCTCGGGCCACGGCCGACGCACGGTCAGCCCAAGGGGTGAGAGCAGATCAAGGTCGCTCCCCGTGGCCGTTCGCGTTACGGCGCAGTTGTCGTGGCGCGAACGAGCGCAGTCCGGGATAGCCTTGGTGTATATGGCTACCTATCGCAGCGCCTCAGTGCTTCTATCGTCGGACGGCACCAGGACCCCCGGCACCGCCGCGCTCTTCGCCGAGCCCGCCCGCAAGGGTGGGACCCCGCCGTGGGCAGGCGACTTCCGACCCGCCAACAGCGCCGGCAATGGCCCCAAGAACGCGGTCGGGAAGACCTTTACGTTGGAGCTGCCCGACGGCAGCACCGGCAAGGTCGTGGTCCAGAGCCTCAAGAGCGGGAAGGGAGGCGTCGTGCTGGCGTTGATGGGCGAGGACGCACCCCCCTTCTGATCAGGAAACTGATCGCCGCCGACGCCACCAGCTCGAGACGACCGGTATGCGGCCCTGCCGATCTCAATGCGTTCGGATAGCTGCCGGGCGCTTTACCTCACCCGTCGCTGGGCGTCGACGAAGGTCAGGTTTACCGATCTGCCGCAGACCGAGCGGTTGAGGTGCGCGGCTGGATCGCCGGGCGTCGCCAGCTCCTACGGCGTCCGGCCGCCACCGTGGATGGCGCTGGCGATTGTCAGAGACCCGTGGTCGTGGACGACGCTCGCCGTACGTGCACGAGGAGTCTGACATGCCGGCCCGACGTCGAGATCGTCCTGAGCATCGAGGTCCTGCCCCCGACGGTCCGCCGAGCGACCGGCGCGCCGGCAGCCCGGCGAGTCGGGCTGGCCCACAGGCAGAGGCTGCGGCCACGGTGCAGCGGTTAGCCTGCCGTCATGGCGAGCGCAGAGCTGGATGAGTTGATCGTCGCGGACGCCGACGCGCTGCGCGCGTGGATGTCGGCCAACCACGCCACGTCGCCCGGTGTCTGGCTCGCCCTGACCAAGAAGGGCGGCACAGTCACGACCCTGACCTGGCAGCAGGCGGTCGACGAGGCCCTGTGTTTCGGCTGGATCGACGGGCAGGCCCGTAAACGGGACCAGGAAACCTCCTGGATCCGGTTCACCCCTCGCAGGCCCCGCAGCTCCTGGTCACAACGCAACGTCGCCCACGTAACCCGGCTGGAAGCGCAGGGACGAATGCTGCCCCCAGGCCGCGTCGCGGTAGAAGCCGCGAAGGCGGACGGGCGGTGGGCGGCCGCCTACGCCCCACCGTCGGAAGCCGAGGTACCGGCCGACCTACTCGCCGCCATCGCTGCCGACCCTGCCGCCCAGGCCATGTTCGACGTACTCACCAAAACCAACCGGTTCGCTCTCATCCACCGCGTCAATGCCGTCAAGCGGGCGCAGACCCGCGAGCGGAAGATCGGCGAGTTCGTTGCCATGCTGGCCCGTCACGAGACGATTTACCCGCAGAAGGCCAAGCCTCCGAACTCGCCGTAATCGGCGGGCCACGGGTTCACGTCCGCGATGACCTGGGCCGAACTGCTCGCCGCGGCGGCGCTGCCGGACGAGCGGCTGACCTGGGCGCAGCGGCTCATCCTGATGCTGCCGATGCTCGGTCCGCAGGAACTGTCCGAGGACGCCGAGGAGGTTATGCACAGGGCGCTGGACGGGATTGGTGCGACAAACCGGTTGGCCGTGGCAGCAGCCCTGCTCGACGCCCTGGACTGGCGTACTCACTAGTGGGAGCCCGGCTCGTCGGATCACGTGTTGGGCCGGCTTCGATCCCGGCGAGAGAGCATGTCTGCCGAGCAGCGGCCGTCGCCGCTGAGGAATGTCTTGGTCTAGTGGTGGGGGAACAACGCCGCGTCGCAAATTTCGTGTAGGAGTTGGCGGGCGGTCGCGATGTCGCTGGCGAGGATGCGGTCTGCCGCGCCGAGCAGAGCTGCGGCGGTCGCCGAGTCCATGGGCGGTTTGTCGTAGACCAGGCTTTCGAGGACCTGCCGCCCAGCTGACCGGTCGGAAGCGATCTGGTGGCGTACGCGTCGGACATGTTCATCGACCAGGTCGACGTCGGCTTGGTCGGTGAGGTCCCGCCCGGCTGGCCTGGACGCCTGCAGCAGGTCCCACGCTTTTAGCGGTAGGGATGGCCGAGGAGGCCGTCAGCGTCACTACGCGCGTGTAGGTAATCGGCGAACGTGACCGTGCCGCGGTCACCATCGGTGAGCAGGTGGCCACCCAAGCCGAACCCCGCGCCCAGCCTTCCCCCCAAGGGGATCCTGATGACTGGGCGGCGGCGCTGTGCATCGGCGAGATAGGCGCGCATCAGGTCCGCCATCGACTCGACCTTCGGCCCGCCGAGCTCGCGAACGCGGCCTGCCGCAGGCCCCATGACGAGTTCGGCCATTCGCTCGGCGACATCGCCCACGTCGACTGGCTGGAACAGTGACTTCCGCGGCACCACGGCGGCCGGACCTTTGGAGAGTCGCATCAAGAACATCAGCATCAGATCATGGAACTCGGTGGCCCGCAGGATCGTCCATGGCAGGCCGGAGGCTTCGACGAGCCGCTCGGTGTCTAGCTTGGCCTGGAAGAACCCGAACCGAACCCGCTCCACTCCGACGATCGAGACATACACCAGGTGCGGCCGCGCTCCACCTGTCGCGTCGAGGAGCTGCCGGAGCTGGGTCACGTCCCGCTGCGGTCGCCGGTAGTCGGCCGCACTCGCGCAGTGGGCGATGGCATCCACATCCTCGACCGCTGCGGCCAGGCCCGCGCCGGTCTCGAGATCACCCTGGATGAATCCAGGTCCCTGAGATGGGCGACGGCTCAACACCCGCACCTCGGTTCGATCCTGTAGCCGACGTACCAGCTCGCGACCCAGCACGCCGGTACCACCAGTGACGAGCACCCTTTCTGGACGTGTCATATCCCCCTCCTCACCCTGGAACGGCCCGGGCCAGTTTCTCAAGGAAGCTCAGTGTGCGTGAAAGTCGATCGGCCGCCGGTACATCTGAACAGGAGCGCAGCGCCGACACCCGGTGCCGTAGGGCAAGCCCGGATCACGCACTCGACGGGCGTAGGCGCTGAAACTTACGCTGACGAGGTTGACCAGCCACCGCGACTCCGTCATGGCCGGTAAGCCGTCACGGCCAGCTAGCTCCTCACCAACTGGCCGCACATGAGGATGTTCCACTGGCCGCTAACACGGCCGGGTGAAGGCGGTGATGCGGTGGCCGCGGCGAAATCCTAGGTTGAGGATGTGGCGACCGGTGCGGCCCGTCGAGCCGAACACAGTGATGTTCATTGGCGTCTCCACCCAGTTGGCGTCAGGTATGGGGTTCGGCCGCGGTGGAGCGATGCGTGAGGCCGCGTTCGCCTTGTTCACCGCCCTTGGACAGGCCGCGGTCCAACACGAACACCAACGCGTACGCCTCGGCGAAGGCGCATACCGCCCACATCGCCCAGGCCAGGACGCTGAGGCTCAGGGGCTGGTGCAGCACGTTGAATGAGCCCATGAACTCGGCAAACACGGTGCCCAGCCACACGATGAGGCCGAGCCGCCATGCCCTGCTGTGCAGGCCCGTCGTCCATGCGGGAGCGATGGACCGGTAGACGAAGGCGTAGCCGATCCCGAACGCGAGCATCCCGCCGAGGATGATCAGCGGATTCTCCAGAATCCGTGGAAGTGGCTCCAGTTCCTTCCACACGGTGATGACCTTGGGATGCTGGGTGTCGGGGTCGAACAACAACCCTTCCGCGCCTAGGCGTGAACCGCCGAGCAGGCGGAATGTGACGAACGTGCCCAGCAGGAACGCGATGCCTCCGGCGAGGCCGGCAGCGAGTGTTCGCCAGATCGAGATGGTGTGTCGCATCGTTCTCCTTCCTGAGTTGGGGTGCCGTGAAGGAAGCAGCTACCAAGTGCCACGCAGCGCTGCGTGACTGAATGCCTGCTGAATGCGCGCTCGCCGGTAAGTCTGCGGCTGAGGGCAGTTATCCGAGCATGAGGCTGGGACGGACGCGTACGGCGCGCTGGAACTTGGCGCGGCGGTCGTCAGGCAGAACCGAACGGCGCTCGTATTCCCTGCGGTCAGCCGGTCAGCCGGTCAGCCGGTCAGCCGGTCAGCCGGTCAGCCGGTCAGCCGGTGCGGTGGGAGCGGGCCAGAGCCAGCCAGCCGAGGACCACGCCGACCAGCCCCAGCACCAGGGCCAAGGCACCCCCGGCTACTCCGTTGCCGGTGCCGAGACCACCGTCGGCGACCGCCAGATTCACCGCTCCGTTGACCGCGCCGGTCAGCCCCGTCACCAGGGCCACGATGGCCCCCTTCCTCCCGCCGTTGCCGATACGACGGACGGAGCGCAGCGCCAGCCCGCCGATGACCACGCCGACCAGCGCCACCAGTGCGGCAACGCTGGCCCAGATTCGCTCGGGGGTCCCGATGAAAGTATCGACACCCTGGCCCGCGCATTCTGCCTTCGTCGCACAGACTTGCGCGGCCGCTGGTGTGGCAAACACGAAGACGCCGAGCAGGGCGGCGGCGGCTGCGGTAAGCAGGCGACGGACGGTCATGAGGTTCTCCTCATCTTCCTACGACTGGACGTCGCCTGATCCTGTCCGGCGGACCCACCACCTGTCGTCCTGCTGACGCGGGCACTTCACGCTGCCGCAAGCGGCGCATCCGGCTGCCGCGGATGCCGCAGAAGCCGGGAAGGTACCGCGTGTGCGGTACCCGGCCGTTCATCCGCGCGCAGGAGTCGCCAGGGCAGACACCCAGTTAGGGTGCGCGCATGAGCAGGGGACGGATCGGTGTCAGAGACTGGGCGATCGCCGCCGGCGTGGCGGCGATCCTGCTGGTCACCGGGCTGTCCGGGCAGCACTCCGCCACCAACCTCGACCTGCTCGGCTACGCGCTGCTGACGGCCGGCGGCCTGGCGCTGGCCGCGCGCCGCCGCGCGCCGGTTCCCGTCCTGGCCGTCACCGGGCTGTGCGCGGTGGGTTACCAGGCGGCCGCTTTCGACGTGCCTGCCGTCGCGTACCTGTTCGCGGTGTACGCCGCCGAGCGGGCGGGACACCGCACTATCACGGTGGCGACGAGCGTGATCATGCTGGCTGCTCTTCCCCTCGCGGCCATGGCCTCGGGCCTGCACGACACGGGCGAGGCGTTCGCGCGGGCCCGAGGTGTCCTCGAGCTGGCCTGGCTGATCGCCGCCGGTGCGGCGGGTGAAGCGCTGCGACAGGCCGAGCGCCGGGCGGGACGAGGCCGAGCGCACCCGCGAGGAGACCGCGCGGCGCCGCGCCAACGAGGAGCGGCTGCACATCGCGCGGGAGCTGCACGATTCGCTTACCCACCAGATCTCCGTCATCAAGGTGCAGGCCGAAGTCGCTGTCCACCTGGCCCGCAAGCGGGGTGAACAGGTGCCGGAGGCCCTGCTGGCGATCCGGGAGGCCGGTCGTGAGGCGGCCCGGGAACTGCGAGCGACCCTGGAGGCGCTGCGCGACGACGACAAGAACCCGCCGCATGGGCTCGACCACGTCCCGGAACTGGTGCAACGGGTCCGTGCGACCGGCCTGGACACGACGCTGACGATCGAGGGACACCGCAACAACGTGCCGGCAGCGGTGGACCGCACCGCCTACCGGATCGTTCAGGAGGCGCTGACCAACATCGCCCGTCACGCCGCCGCCGCTACGGCGTCGGTCCGGATCGACTACCGTCCCGACGCCCTCGCGATCCGCGTCGATGACGACGGCAAGGCCACGCCGGACACCGCGCCGGTGCCCGGCGTCGGGCTTCTCGGGATGCGCGAACGAGTCACCGCCCTCGGAGGCCAACTACTCGCGGGGCCGCGCCGCGAGGGCGGCTTCACCGTCCAAGCCGACCTTCCCGTGGATCAAATGTCATGATCCGTGTCCTGCTGGTCGACGACCAGCCGCTCCTTCGCAGCGGATTCCGCGCACTCCTTGACGTCGAGGACGACATTGAGGTGGTGGCCGAGGCCGCCAACGGCAGCGAGGGCTAGCGCTGGCCAGGGACCACCTGCCCGAGTCCTACGCCCCGACGGCGGACTTTGAATCCTGGGAGCTCTTCGTTCTCTATCCGACGCAGCCGGCGTGGATGAGAGGTGACCACAATGTCACCTGCGTCGCAATGGACCCCGCCGGTAAGAGCAGCGGCTCCCTGCGCGGCTGACCCCCGCGGCGACAGCCGCACCGTGGTGCCCGGCCTGTACACCGCCAGCCGGCGGTGACAGCGCACCAGGATCCATCCAAGCGAGGGAGGCGAGGTGCCGTTCACCGGTAGTCACGTCGCGGCCGTGCTGCCGCTGGCGCGGTCAGCCTGGCTGGCGCCGTCGGCCCTCGTGCTCGGGAGCATGGTTCCCGACCTGCCCTACTACCTGCCGCTGCCGGTGCAGGCGACGCTGACCCACTCGCTCGCCGGCGTCCTCGGCGTCGACGTGGTGCTGGGTCTGGCGGCAGTGGCCCTGCGGCATGGGCTGCTGGCCCGCTTCCTGATCGCCATCTCGCCGATCCGGCTACGCGATCGCCTACCCCCGCCCGCGCGTCACCGTCATCGGCCGGCTGTCCGCGTGGCGATACTGGTCGTCTCGCTGGTGCTCGGCGCGGCGACCCACGTGCTGTGGGACTCGTTCACACACGACGGGATGTGGGGTACCGCGCACATCGGCTGGCTGGCCGAGTCGCACCTCGGCATGCCCGGCTATCGCTGGGCGCAGCGGGTGAGCGACGTCGTCGGCGCTTGCGTCGTCGTGGTCTGGCTGGTCCGATGGTGGCGTACGCAGTCGCCCGCGACGGCGACCGCGCAGTGGCCGTCGGCCGAGCGGGTGCTCGTGGTGCTGGCCTGGACGGCCATCGGCCTCGCCGCCGCAGCCGGCGCCGCGCTGGCCGCCACGGAAGAGGTGGCACCGCAGCGAATGGTGTTCCTGGCCGTCACCCGTGCCGGCGGTGCCGCTATGACGACCGCGATCGTCCTCGCGGCCTGCTACACCGTCCTGGCCCGGCACGACCACCGATCCCGCGCTGGCCGCAGCCGCTCAAGCTAGCCCAGGTTCGAAGCTGTCAAACTCTTACGCCTCGCCCTGATGCCATCCTGATTACCGCAAAAGCGACCACGGCATCCAGGTCTACCGGCAGCGTGACCCGGTAGAGACGGGTCGGTAGCTGCATGTGCTGGCGGTCGTCGTCGCGTAAGGCACTAGACAACGCGGGGCCCGAGGCCGTATGCCGCCGGTCTCGCGACAGTCGAAGGCGCCACGAAGACAATGAAACCGGCTTGGGTCCGTGGGTGAGAAGTAGGTACAGCGGCAGCCGCATGGTGAACCACAACGCTAACAGCTCCGGAGGGCCGCCCCATAGCATCGGCGGCCATGGGTAGCAGAGTGAATTACGTCGTGATTCGCAATGGGCGCCACCAGCTGTATGCGCAGGGCGGCGGGGCTGGTTACAGCCTCGACTATCACTTCGCGATCGGTCCCGCGGCCGCGCTGCGGTGGCTCGACCAGCTCGACGACTGTCGGACGGACGAGTGGTTCGATGACCTGTCCTGCGAAGGCGGCGTGCTGATTGACGTAGATCACCGCACGCTGCTGATGTTCAGTCTGCTCGGTCATGTCGCCCTCGGCGGCCGGTACGACTATCGGGCCGCGCTACTCGAAGCGTACGGGCGTACCTGGGCTGGCTGGAAGATACGTTGGGCCTACGACGGAATCGGCGATCTCGTGGCATACCTCGGCCAGGACCGCCAGGCGGTGCGGCAGCGGATGCCTGCGCGGCCGGCCCTGTACGAGGACGGCGAAGGCTGGTCCGATGGGCCGATCGAATTTCTGGTCAGCGTGCTCGACGACGCTGGTCGCCGCGCCTATGGACTGACCGAGGGAGCGCAGCGTCCCTGGCTGGGCGGCCCGCAGCTGATGGCCGAACTCGACGGCCGCCACCTCGTTTCCTCGTGCCGGACCATTCCGACCGCGGGACTTCACCTCGACCTTTCGGCGCGCCGTGCCGGTCTCTGGAGCATCATCCCCTTGAAGGGAGTGACCGAGACGTGGCCGGCTCGCTGGCCCGGCTGGGGCCTGGAGTTGTGGGCCGCCGATTACGGGCAGCAGGTCAGCAGCGGCAGCGGGGCCGTCAGACTTCCCGCTGTCGACCTCGCCTGGGCCTTGGCCGCGCTCGCGAAACGGTTGGACAACTACTGGCCGGTTGAAGAGCACCTGCGGGCTAACGACGTCGACGTCGACCGGGTGCGCGAGTTAAACCTGGGGGGCATCGCAACCCACCTTGCGGCTCGCGTGACACCTGAAGAGCTCGCCACAGCCGCAGCTACGATCGCCGGCTCACACACCGACCTTCGCTCCACCTCCGGGGAGGTCTGAGGCGGACACGAAATCGGCCGGTGCGACCGATGCTGCAAGCCCGCCAGGCCCGGTAGGTTGGCTGCCGCAGCGGTTGAATCTCCACCCTCCTTGCGGCGCAGCAGCGTACCGCTGCGGCGATCGGGCAGCGTTCATCGTGGCGGCGGCGAGGCGCTCGGCGACGAGGGCGGCACTTCCGATTTGCTGCCAGGTTCTTGCGTCCGGGTCTCAGCGGGGGCGGTCTTGGCGTTCACTGCTTGAACCGCCACAGCGGCGACGAGCAGCGCCCCAGCCGTGACGCACAGTAGCCGTACGACAGTCGCCCATGGCAGTTCCGCGGCTGGCAGCAGCGGGGTCAGGGCGTACCCGATGGTTGCGACGGCGCCGGCGACGGACCAGAACATCATCGAGCGGGTGCGGGTTGGCTGTGGGGTGCCGTGCCAGTCGCGAAGCAGCCGGCGGCGGCCGATCACGACGGCGACGCCGAGCGTGACCAGCGCCCCGAAGAGAGTGCTGGGGATGTCGGACACCGTCCACCAGGCGATCTCGCTGACCGAGTCCCAGTCGGTGCCGAATACGATGCGCTGCCACGCCACGGTGTGGGTGAGGTAGTCCCAGCCGATGTGACTGGCCGCGCCGAGCAGCGCACATCCTGCGGTGATCTGCCATCGATAGCGCACTGTGGCGAGCACGCCGTAGTCGCGCAGCGCGAACGGACCCAGGTGGGGTAGGTGGGCGGCGAGGGTCGCGACGGTGGCGCGGACAAGCCACGCGCCGAGCAGCGCCACCGGCAGACACCACCACACCAGCGCGGTGAGAGTGTGGCTCTGCCACTCCGGTCCGACCCCGAGGAACGCGTACTTGACGTCGGGTGCGACCGCACCGGTCGTCAGCGCGACACCGTCGAACCAGCGGGGTCGCCAGAGTTTGAGCGGGAGTACCACACCCGGGTGCGACGGAAAGGTCAGCGGCATCGGCGCATCTTCCCACCCAGTACTTCAGCCCGGGGGAGGGAGTGACCGGTTTCCGATGTAATCCATGCGGCGTGGTCGTTGGCGGTGCTGCGGATAATGAGGCCTTCGCGAAGGTGATGGCGAAGGGTCCAGGGCGGGCGTGCAGCGCGCCGCCCACTTCGCTCGGCCGCGGCCGTTGCGGTGGCTACTGTGCATGGTTGTGCAGGATCTGCTTTTCAGATCAACGACTCTTGCGTCTTGAGACGGTTGCTTAGTACTCCAGCCGGGGATCGTGATCATGGCTCGATGAGGGCTTGTCGGGTGTAGTGGCTGGCCTTGGCGCGGGCTTGGTGGCGGCGTCGGCGGA
>NZ_JBEXHU010000046.1:0-17282 GCF_040608175.1 Micromonospora sp. NPDC005206 | reverse complement strand
GCCCCCAGCTTCGCCAGACCGCTGCGACGGCCCGACGGAGAAGGTCTCTCACCTCCACACAATCCAACAGCGCCTCACGGCGCACTCTCCCCGGTGGTCAACCCTTTGGCATACAGCGACAGGATCGCCTCGTTGAACCCATCCAACCGGCGGGCATGCTTCGGCGCGATCCGCGGAGCGAATGATCCGGCCCGGTCCCGCGGCACCTGGATCCGCACCGGACCCACCTCGGTCTGCACCGTCTTCGCCCCGTGACCATTACGCACGTTGGCCCGCCGGCCAGTCGTCTCATCGACACCCGCCTCGTCAAGGTGGGCATCCAGTTCGGCGTCGAGCGCTGACTCGAGGACGGTCCGGGTGATCCCGGCGAGGAGCCCGCCTGGCCCCACCAGGGACACCCCGTCGGCCTTGGCCCGCTCGACCAACTGCTGCGCGAACTCCACCACCGCCGCCGTCGGCCGCGGAAGTGGAGCAGCGTTCTTCTTGTCTGCCATGACGTGGTCCTTCCCGGACAGGATCAACGTCCTGTCCAACGGACCACACCCAGGTCAAACACGGAAACCTACGCAGTCCCGGGTGCCGTGACGAACGAACGTCAGATAGCCAGCCGGCGGGCGATGACAGGGATCACGATTGCGGCAGCGACCAGGTGTGCGAGCACGAGCGTGCACTCGATGGCGAGATTGGCGTTGACCAGGAACGGTGGTACGAGCGACAGCGCGGTGAGTGCCACCGCGGTGCTGACCCAGGTGCGTGCCGGCTGGGACGCCCAACGGCGGATCGCCAGGGCGATGAGGATGCCCACAACGCCGAAGATGAACGTGAGCTGCGTGAAGCCGACCAGCGGAATCGACGCGCCGCTTTCGGGTAGCTCGAAATCGACGCCGACGGCCATGGCGGTGGCCGCGACGGCCGTCACGGCGACGGCGGCGGCAGCCGCTGCGGCCAGGCCCGGCAGGAACAGGGGGCTGCGCTGCTGGCTGTGGGTGCTGAGCTGAACGTTGGGGCCGGTGGAGGTCATGAGCATCCTTTCCATCTGTCGGCATTCTCGGTGCCGGCTCAGGCGTGGCTGGGCCGGATGTTGTGGTTGAGGTGAAAGATGTTCTGCGGATCCCAGACGGTCTTCAGGGCGGTCAACCTGGCGAGCTTGGCGGCCGGATATGCACGGCGTAGCCCGCGTTGCCCCTCGTCGGCGGCGAGCGAGTTGACGTAGACGCCGTCGGCGTACGGGTCGAGCGCCGCTCCGGCAGCGCGCGCCGCCGCCATCCGGGTGTCGTCCTCGGATGGCTCCGTCCAGCGGGAGCCGGCGCTGAACTCGAACGTGGTGCCGCGGTGGCTGAACGCGGCGTCGGCGTCCGCGACGTCGGCGATGGCGCCGCCGTGCGCCTGCAAGCCGACGCCGGGCAGGTAGGTGCCGGCGTGCAGGTCCGACGCGCCGCGCAGCAGTAACGCCTCGATCGCGGCGGTGGGGAACTGCCGCAGGTAGTGCGCGCTGGAGTACCGGCGGTAGGCGTGGCCGCCGGTGGTGTCGTCACGTTGCTGGAGTTCGAGGTACGACGGCGTGGTGACCCGCTCGGCGACCGGGTGCCCGAGCGCGCGCATCGCCGGCAGCAACCGGCGACCCTGCGCCGCGTCGCCGACCCAAACGAAGCCGACGGTGGCGATCGGGCCGATGGCCGTACTGTGAACATCGGCGGTGAAGGTCGCCTGCCGCGGTGCGACGGCGTTCAGGTCCCGCCAGCCTTCGAGCACCGGCACGGCGTCCTCGGCGCGGAAGTCGAACTCGGCGACCAGGGTCTGCGTTCCGGTGTGATGCAAGTCGAAGTCGAAGTCGGTGACGATGCCGAAGTTGCCGCCCCCGCCGCGCAGGCCACAGTAGAGGTCGGGGTTCTCGGTTCGGCTCGCGGTCACAACGTCCCCGTCGGCGGTGACCATCGTGTAGGAGACGACGTTGTCGCAGGCCAACCCGTGTTGGCGGGCGAGCCAGCCCATGCCGCCGCCAAGGGTCAGGCCGCCGACCCCGGTGTGCGAGACGTTACCTGCGGTCGTGGCGAGGCCGTATGACTGCGACGCCCGGTCGAGTGCGCCGAGCAGCGCGCCGCCCTGGACCCGGGCGCGCCGCCGGATCGGGTCGACCCGAACGTTGTTCAACGGGGTCAGGTCGATCATCAGGCCGTCCGCGGGGACGGCGAGGCCGGCCACGTTGTGCCCGCCGCAGCGCACCCCGATCTCCAGGTCGAGTTCGCGAGCCAGGCGCACCGCGGTCACCACGTCGGTGACGCTCGCGGCCCGCGCGATCATCCGCGGACGGCGGTCAATCATGGCGTTCCAGATGGTGCGGGCCGCGTCGTAACCCGGGTCGCCCGGGGTGAGGAGGCGGCCGTCGAAGCGAGCGCTGGTCACTGTGGTCATACGTCTGAGCCTGACGGAAATCGGTACACCCGGTAAGGTCCGATTGCATGGGCCGAATCAGGACCAATTCCAGCACGGCGCAGGACCTGCTCATTGATGTCGACCGGTCCGCGGCCGAACCGCTGCACCGGCAGATCGCCGCCTCGATCCGGGGCAGCATCCGGGCCGGCCGGTTGCGTCTCGGGACGTCCCTGCCACCCACCCGCACCATCGCAACCGATCTGGGAGTGTCGCGTGGCGTCGTGGTCGAGGCCTACCAGCAACTCGTCGCCGAGGGCTACCTCACCAGTCGGGCTGGCGGCTACACCCAGGTTGCGGTCGAGCCGGTTCCGCCGCCAGCGGATCGCCGCGCCGGGGATCGGTCGGCGGCCCGGATCGACTTCGGGTACGGCCGCACCGACGTGTCGTCGTTCCCCCGGGCCGCCTGGCTGCGTTCGGTGCGTACGGTCCTCACCACCACGCCGAACGAGCGCTTCGCCTACCTCGACGGGCGTGGCGTGCCCGAACTGCACACGGCCCTGACCGACTACCTCAACCGGGTCCGCGGCACGTTGGCCCGCCCGGAGAACGTCGTGATCTGCAGTGGCTACGGCCAGGGCGTCGCGCTGCTGATCCAGGTGCTCGCGGCGCGCGGCGCCCGCCGGCTGGCCGTCGAGGACCCATCCGCGGACGACGACGCCCGCCGCGTCGCGGCCGCTGCCGGCCTGGAGGTGATCGGCGTCCCGGTCGGGCCGGACGGCATTCTTGTCGAGGAGCTCGAACAGACCGACGCGGACGCCGTCGTGCTGACGCCCTCGCACCAGTGGCCCACCGGCGGGGTCCTGTCGGCCACCGCTCGAGCCCGGGTGATCGGCTGGGCGCAGCGTCGCCGCGCCGTGGTGATCGAGGACGACTACGACGCGGAGTACCGCTACGACCGCTCGCCCGTCGGAGCCATGCAGGGGCTGGCGCCCGACACCGTCGTGTACTGCGGCACAGCGAGCAAGACCCTGGCGCCAGGGCTGCGCCTCGGCTGGCTGCTGGCGCCGTCACACCTGGTTGACGAAATCGCGGCGGCCAAGGTTCTGGCCGACCGCGGCTCTCCCGTCATCGACCAACTGACCTTCGCCGACTTCCTTACTCGCGGCGAATTCGACCGGCACCTGCGGCGAATGCGCCCGGTCTACCGCCGCCGCCGCGACGCACTCCTGGCTGCGCTGCGCACACGGCTGCCCGACCTGGAGCCGGACGGTGTCGCGGCGGGCCAACACGTCGTAACCTGGCTCCCGCACGACCTCGACGAGGCTGCGGTCGTGGCTGCCGCCGCCCGGCACGGACTGGTCGTGCAAGGCGTCTCCCGGTACCGATTGAGCCCTGCCGGACCCGGCGGGCTTATCTTCGGCTACGCCACCCTCACCGAACGCGCCATCACGAACGGAGTGGAAGCCCTTGCCGACGCGGTCGCAGAGGTCCGTGCGCACATCTGACCCGAGCCGTTCGCTACGGAGCATGACGGAGGTTGTGGTGTGGGATGTCCGCCCGTGCCGCGAACCGAGGGCTACGCATTGGCACCGCCGAACTCGTTGATGGTGGTCGCAGTGTCACGCCCCGGTCTTGCACCATGATGAGGGTCCGGTCAGCCTCATCACGACGGCTGCGCTGCGCCGGCTGACGGAACTCAGCGGCGGCGAACCTGGCGGCATGGGCGTCGACCCGCTGCGGTTCCGGGCCAACCTCCTGATCGACATTCCCGGCAGCGGCTTCCCGGAAGAGGGCTGGCCGGGGCGGCGGCTGCAGGTTGGCCCGGACGTCGTCCTGCGGCCGGTCCGGCCGCTCACTCGGTGCGTGATGATCGACATGGCACAGGATCGGGCGGTCGAGCGGAACGATCTGCTCAAGACCCGCCACCGAGCTTCTCGGCCCGGACCGGCGGGCGGCTGGGCTCTGGAAAATGACGCGAAAAGTACCCGCGATGTTACGAGACTGTTTCCAAGATTGCCGGCAGGTAAAAGTTTCTCCTGGAAGATCGCCGCCGCTCCTACGTTTCGGCCACCGCCACCCCGCCGTGGCGGCCGGCACCGAATGTGGAGGACGACGTGCCACGACCGAAAACACCCCCGCCCGGACGGATCAGGCGCGCCCCGGTGAGCGTGCTGGCCACCGTCGCGCTGATCGCGGCAGGGCTGGCGACCGCGCCAGCCGGTGCCGCAGTGGCGGCAACGCCGACCAGCAGCGGACCGACCGCCCGCTACCTCGTGCAACTCGCCGAGCAGCCGTTAGCCACCTACACCGGCGGCGTAGCCGGACTGGCCGCCACCAAGCCGACCGGCGCCGGCCGGCTCGACCGCAGTTCCCACGCCGCCACGGCGTACCGGGAGCACCTGCGTCGGCAGCGCGACACGGTACTGGCCGGCGTGAAGATTCCCACCAGCCAGGCCCGGGCCGCCTTCGACACCGCCTTCAACGGCTTTGCCGTCGAGCTGAACCACTCACAGGTGGCCCGGCTGCGCGCCACCCGGGGCGTGACCGCGGTGTATGAGGACCAGAAGGTGCACGCCACGACCTCGCACACCCCCGACTACCTCGGTCTGACCGGGCAGGGCGGCGTGTGGCAGCAGCAGTTCGGCGACGTCGCCCACGCCGGTGAGGGCGTCATCGTCGGGGTCATCGACAGCGGCTTCTGGCCGGAGAGCGCCAGCTTCGCCGCGCTGCCCACCCCGCGCCCGGACCAGGCAACCATCGACGCGAAGTGGAAGGGCACCTGCGACGTCGGTACCGAGGCGCCGGTCACCTGCAACAACAAGGTGATCGGGGCCCGCTGGTACAACTACAGCGGGTTGGCCGATGTGTTCTCCGACGAGTACCACTCGCCCCGCGACCGCAACGGTCACGGCACCCACACCGCGAGCACCGCCGCCGGCAACCACGGCGTACCGGCTTCGGTCGGCGACCAGTCCCTGGGGACGATCTCCGGCATGGCGCCGGCGGCGCGGCTGTCAATCTACAAGGCGCTCTACGACACCGGCGCCGGCTCGGCGGCGGGTAGCAGCATTGACATCGTGCACGCCATCGACGACGCGGTCGCCGACGGCGTCGACGTCATCAACTACTCCGTCGGTGACGACAACGAGAACTTCACCGCGATCGAGCAGGCCTTCTTCAACGCCGCCGCCGCTGGGGTGTTCGTCTCGGCCGCGGCTGGCAACGCCGGCCCCGAGGCCGGCACCGTCGACAACTCGACCCCCTGGGTGACCACGGTTGCCGCGAGCACCACGGACCAGCAGTACAGCCGGACGCTCACCCTCGGCAACGGCACGACCGTAACCGGTGTGGGCGTGGGCGGCACCGCCGCCGGGCCGGCACCACTGGTTTCGGGAAAGGCCAGCGCGCTGCACCCCGACACCCCGCAGAACGCCGAACTCTGCACCGACGGCGAACTCGACCCGGCCAAGGTCACGGGCGCGATCGTGTTCTGCCGGCGGGGGGTCATCGACCGGGTTGCGAAGAGCGCCGCCGTGGCGAAGGCCGGTGGTATCGGCATGGTGCTCTACAACGACGCGGCCAACTCACTCGACCCTGACCTGCACTCGGTGCCCACCGTGCACATCTCCAACACCGACGCCCCGGCCGTCGCCAGCTACCTCGCGGAGGGCAACCCGACGGCGACGATCTCGGCGGGCCAGTTGACCGCGGTCGAGGCGCCCCAGATCGCCGGGTTCTCCTCGGCGGGGCCGTCGTACTTCAACGGCGGCGACCTGCTCAAGCCGGACATCAGCGCGCCCGGCGTGGGCATCGCCGCGGCGTTCTCCCCGGCGCTCGGCGGGCAGGACTTCGCTCTCGAATCGGGTACGTCGATGGCGGCCCCACACATCGCCGGCATCGCCGCGCTGCTGCGGGCCCGGCACCCTGACTGGTCACCGGCGGCGATCCGCTCGGCGCTCATGACGACCACCGTGGACACCACCGACAAGGGCAATCCGATCAAGCTCGGTGACGCGGACGCCACGCCGTTCAACTACGGCGCCGGTGAGGTCCGCCCGGGCGGCGCGTTCGACCCGGGCCTGGTCTACGACTCCAACCAGCAGGACTGGCAGCGATACCTGTGCGGGCTGGCTGCGAAGGGCTCCCAGGTACCCGACGACGACTGCGCCACGACCGGTGCGATCGAGACGAGTCAGCTCAACTACCCGTCGATCGCTATGGGCAACATGGTCGGAACCCAGACCGTCACCCGCACCGTCACCAACGTCAGCACCAAGAAGGGCACCTACACCTCATCGGTGCGGGCGCCCGCCGGCTACCGGGTCAAGGTCACCCCGGCCAGACTGAACGTGCTCCCGGGCCGGACCGCGACCTTCAAGGTGCAGATCACCAACGAGGCCGGGGCGGTCGACGCCTGGGTTGACGGCTCCCTGACGTGGCGGGACAAGTCCCAGCACCAGGTCACGATCCCACTGGTCCTGAAGAACACCGGGCTGGTCGCGCCCGACCGGATCGCCGGCACCGGCACCTCCGGTAGCTTCTTGATGACCGCGCAGGTCGGCTACCGGGGCACCCTGGCCGCGCAGCCGATCGGGCTGACCGCCGGCACCAGCACCACGACCACCCTGCGCGGCGACGCGCCGATCTGGGACTGGAACTCGCCGGACAACCTGCCGGTCCCCATGCCGGCGTCGCTATACCGGGGCACGGTGCACGTACCCGCCGGCACGGTCAACGCGCAGATCGTCGTCACCGGGGAGAAACCGCTCTGCACGGACATCGACTGGAGCGCAGACCCGCTGCCGGCGTGTGGCGACTTCATGTTCTATGTCTACGACAGCACCGGCAAACTCGTCGAGTACAAGTACGGCACCGGAGACGGCGCCAACATAGTGCTGCCCGGCGCCGGCGACTACACCCTGATCATCGAGCAGTTGTACACCCTCAACACACCAACTGGTCAGGGCGTCAACACGTACACCATCACCACCCTGCTGCCCGGCGCGCCCGGCACCTCGGTGGGCCGGCTGACCGTCAGTCCCAAGCAGGTCAGCGTGATGGCGGGCGCGACGGTGAAGCTGACGCTGCGCTGGTCCGGGCTCACCCCCGGTCGCCGGTACATCGGCGTGGTGGTGCTGAGCAACGGTAAGGAGCCGTTGAAGACCCTGCCGATCACGGTGCGGTCGTAGCTCCTAATCCCCGCGGCCGGACGGGCCGGCGGTGTGCCACAGGTCACCGCCGGCCCGCCCGGCCGTCCACCGGATCAGGTCCGGATGATTGGCTGCCCGCGCGAGCGGCGACGGGCGATTTGACGGGCACGACACGTGGGGCGGGTTCGAGTCCCTGGTCCGCCCTGGACGCCTGCGCGGACCCATCGAGTTCGTCGGCCGGGCGGCCGAGCTGGCGACGCTGCGCCGCCTCATCGAGACGCCACCCTGTTTGGTCCTGCTGGAGGGCGAGCCCGGCATCGGCAAGAGCCGGCTTGTCGCGGAGCTGCTCACCGGCTACACCCGACGTCGGTTGGTCGGCGAGTGTGACGACGTGCCGGAGCCGTTCCCGCTCGGTGCCCTGCTCGACGCCATCCGGACCGGTGCCGACGAGCTGGGCCCGGTCAACCCGGTAGCCGGCGCGCTCGCCCCGCTGCTGCCCGAACTGGCAGACCGGCTGCCCCCCGCACCGCCCCCGCTGAACGACCAGCCGGCCGAGCGGCACCGGCTGCTCCGTGCGGTCGCCGCGGTGCTCACCGCGCTCACGCCCGCCGTGCTGGTGCTCGAAGACCTTCACTGGTCCGACCCCGCGACCTGCGAGTTCCTCGCCTACCTCGGCGCCCACCCGATCGCCCACCTGGCCGTCGTGCTCACCGCCCGGCCCCCGGCCCCCACCGGCGGCACGCCCATCCACGACGCGCTGGCCCGCACCCCGCCGGGGGCGGTGCGGCGGATCGCGCTACCACCGCTGAGCGCCGGCGACGTACGCGAGCTGGCCGCCCGTACCTTGCGGCTGGCCGACCCGCCGCACCGGCTCACCACCACACTGCTGAACCGCACCGCCGGCATCCCGTTCGTGCTGGAGGAGGTACTGCGTTCCCTCGCCGAACGGGGCGGCGATCCGCTCGCCGACGACACGGTCCCCTTCGTACTCCGGGACGTGCTGCTCTGGCGGCTGCGCTCGCTCGACGAATCCACCCGCGCGGTGCTCGGCGCCGCCGCGGTGCTCGGCCTGGTGCCGGACAATCGAACCCTCGCCGCAGTGCTCCGCCTCCCCGGCGACGCGGTCCGCGCGGCGCTGGATGCAGCGCAGCACGCCGGCCTGCTGCACGAGGCCACCGACGGGCTGCGGTTCCGCCACGACCTGGCCCGCCAGGTGGTGTACGACCTGCTTTCCCCTGGCACCCGGCAGTGGCTGCACCTGCGTACCGCCCGCGTGCTGGAGCAGTCGCTGCCCCGGCCGGTGGCGCAGCTCGCCCACCACTACCGGCTCGCTGGCAGCGGCGCCGACTTCGTCCGCAACGCCGAAGCCGCCGCCGACCTGGCCACCGAACGCGGTGATGACGCCACCGCCGCCCGGTTCCTGCTGCAGACCATGGACCTCGCCGAACTGCCTCGTCCGGTGCGCGTCCGGCTCGCCGCGAAGCTGGGCCGCTCAGCCATCGACGGCCTCAGCCAGGCACCCGTGATCCCGGTCCTGGAGCGGCTGCTCGCCGACCGGCACCTGCCGCCCGGCGCCCGCGGCGAACTGGGCCTGGTGCTCGGGCGGATGCTGCGGCAGCAGGGCGAGGAGCTGCGCGGGTACACCGAGATTGAACGGGCCGTGCCGTACCTGCGCGCCCCACGACGCCGGGCGCAGGCGCTCGCGGTGCTGGCCGCCCCCGACACGGTGGTCGGCCGGCACGTGCGCGACCATCTGGCCCGGTGCGCGGCGGCGGCGGAGGAAGCGGCGGCCAGCGGCGACCCGGTCGCCCACCTGGAGGTGCGGATCGCCCGCGCCTCGCTGCTGCTGGAGCTGGGTGACCCGACGGCCTGGCTGGTCATCGACGAGATGCGCGCCTCGTCGGTCCTCGCCGACCGGCCCCGCGAACACGTGCGCGCCTGCCTGAACTGGGCCCAGGGCGCCCTGCACGCCGGGCACCTGGACCGGGCCTCGGCCCTGGCCTCAGCCGCCCGGCGGCTGATGGAGGCGACCGAGTACGAGCGGCTGCTCGGCCTCGTGGAGGTGACCGAACTGGCGCTCGACCGGGCCGCCGGGCGGCTTGACGGGCTGGCGGACCGCCTCGCCCGGCTGGCCGCCACCCCGGAGCGGATCCCGTTCGCCGGGCTCGACGTCCGCGCCGAACTCGCCACGGTCCTGGCCTGCTCGGGATCCCCGGCCGCGGCGGAGCGCCAGTTCCGGGACGTGATCACAGAGGCCCGGCGGGTCGGCGCGATCCTGCCGCTGGTGCAGGCCAGCTCGGGGCTGGCCCGCCTGCTGCTGCCTGACCGGCCCGACGACGCGGCGCGGCACGCGCTCGACGCAGTTTCCCTCGTCCGGGACAAGGGCATCTGGGCCTGGGCGGCGGAGGCGGTCCTCGTGCTGGCCGAGGCCGCCGTGACCACGGGCGAGCCGGGACGGGCCGCGCCGATTGTCACCGAACTCGCCGCCGGCATCGAGGGCCGTGACGCGCCGGTCGCCCTGGCCAACCTGCGGCGCTGCCGCGAACTGGTGCCTGCCTGACCGCTACGGCGCGGTTGGTCGGACCGCGCCGTCGAGCTGTGCCGCGACCACGGGGGAGCCCTGCCGGAGCCGCCCAGGGCGCGCACGGCGTTCGGCATCTCGGCGCGCCGTACCGGATTGGTCTCGTGGTGTTCGATGTGGGCGATGTGGCGGTGCCTGAGCTCGGCGAGGTGGGCGACGATCAGGCCGGCGCCGACGAAGTCGTCGTCTGCGACGGTGTCGTAGACCGCCGTGTCCGTGCCGGCCGACGACGACGCTGGGTATGGTGCGCCGCCGTGCCCGTCCGGGAGACGAAGGCCAGGCTCTGGCGTGGCTACTTGCGGACCCGGCCGCCGTCGAGGCGCACGTGGCCGCGCTGGTCGACACCGCCACCGACGTGCTCCGGTTCCTCGTCGCCCGTTCGGGCGGCGAGTCGCTGATCGACCGGCCCCGCATCGCCCCGGTGTCCCGCCCGCTGCGCCGGGTGCTCCTGGCCGCCCTCAACCGGATCGGCGCGGTACATCTGGTGGAGGACATGCGCCGGCACCGCCGGGCGTGGATCGTCGCTGGCGAGCGGCTGCACCCGGGCGAGTACGCCCACCGGTGGCCCGCCGTCGCGCTGGCGTTCGCCGTTCTGCGCGACACCGAGCTCAACGTGCACCCCTCCGCCCCAGGACGTCGGCGCATCACCACCTACTGCGGCGTGCCCAGCATTTCCGTTTTGACGCCGCGGCGGATCAGCAACAAGGTTGGCGGCCAAGCGGCGAAGAACCCGATGATCAACCCGACCTGGATAATGAGCCAAAACACCGGACTACTAGGCCGCAGGGTCTCGTGGAAAACAAGAAAATGCATTAGCGCCAGCCAGCCTAATAGGGCGAACTCGAAGACGGACACGGTCAGCAGGTCGGTCCTGAAAAATTTCCGCATTGCGGCCCACGTTCTTCGACCACCTGTGTGAGCCGCAGTAGAGTAGCGAAATGCAACGCCTACGGCCACTGCGCCTATATAGTCGCCGACGACTTCGGGCCACAGTGTGCTGCCGAATATCTCGAGGCCAACGCCGTAGGTGATAGGCGTAGCAATGATGACACCCAGAGTACAGTGCGTCGCACAATGATAAGTTACGATTATCGTAGGAGCGTGTCGCGACATCCTGGGCGGTTTGCCGTGCCGGTTCAGCCACCGGGGAGACTGGGGTCTACCCCACTTTCTGTAGGCCAGGACGGCTGCTGGGCCAAGGTAGAGGGCGGTTGCCGGCCAGACTATCTCCATGACCTTGACCGGCTGACGATATCCAAAAACAAGTTGGTCAACAACGACAACGGCGGTGCTGGCCAACCCCACAAAGAGCACAGCCCACGAAAGCATCATGAGCCACGTCGGTTGCACAATCATCTCCGTTCGCTCTAGGGCACTCGACAAGAACCGACTCAAAGCGCATCCAGTACCGGCCGACCTGCTCGACAGCTTCCTCGCCCACACCGGCCTGACCCTCGAACCCAACTCAACCTAACCATTCAAGATCTGTAGTCACGACCCGAAACCCAGGCTGGAATGCCTCAAGGTCGACGGCGGCGTCACCGCCAACGACCTGTGCATGCAACTGCAGGCGGAAATCCTCGGCGTGCCGGTCAGCCGCCCGGTGGACGGTCCAGCTCACCCTCGACTGGGTCGAGGTCGACTGACCGCACCCGGCTTCCGCAGGGTCACTGTCAGCGCCCGGTGGATTGACCCGCGCCGAGCAGCCGCTTGATCTCTGCGGCGGGCCGGATGGGCCGGTGCGACGGCCAGGAAACGCCGCAGCGTCTGCTCCGCCTCGGCCGACCGGCTGTTCCGCTGCGCCAGCCCCAGCACCAGCAGGCTGTCGGGGGAATCTGGCTCGCGGGCCAGGACCTCTCGGGCGGTTCGTTGCGCGCCGCCGCCGTCGCCGGCCCGCAGCAGCGCGAAGGCGAGCCGCAGCCGGATCCCATCGTCGGCCGGTCCCGCAACGCCTCCTGGTACATCTGCGCCGCGGCGTCGTACCGGTTCTGCGTCTCGAGGTCGTGGGCGAGCTGGAGGGCGACCGCGACCGGGTCCGCCGGGGCCGGCCGGGCGGGCGGGTCGAGCCGGTCTGCGACGACCGCGACGGACGCCACCACGCCCACCGACGCCACCCGCCACACCCGCCGCGCGCCCCGGGCGTCCGGTTGCCAGGGCGCGGCGGGACGGGCCCTGGCCCGGGCCCGTCGGAACTACCTTCCTGACCGCCCCGGGCGAAGTCACAGCGAGCCCGATGGAAGAGACGCATGAGATGCGGCCCGCCGGGCAAGATCATACAACAGGGATCTGCTGCACGAACGGATCTGTTGAACGAAGGGTTGATGGCTTTACCGTTTCCGGTTCGACCGCAGCGCGTGCCGATGCGTGGGCGGTTCGGCCGCGGAGTCGTCAGTGGACGCGGTGGTCCTGGATCGTGATACGCGGGCCGAATCGGGGTTTGCGGAATCCGCTGGCGGAGATGAGCCGCACGATTCGCTGCCGGTGCCCACGCCACGGCTCGAGCAGCTCGAGCATGCCGTCATCGTCGACGGGGCTGCCGGTGAGCGCCCAGCCGACCTCCATTGCGAGGTTGTAGTCGCCGACGCTCACCGAATCCGGATCGCCGTGGGACCGCTGGGTGGTTTCGGCCGCTGTCCACACGCCGACGCCGGGGATGCTGCGCAGACCGGCGCCGACGCGCTCGTCTCCGGCGTCGAGACTTGCCAGACGATCCACGGAGGCGGCGACTCTGCTCGCGGCGATGGCTGTGCGGGACTGTGACGGCTGTACACCGGCCCGGTGCCAGGCCCAGGATGGGATGAGGCTCCACTCCTGCGCGCTCGGCGTGACTCGCAGACCGTGCGGCGCCGGTCCCGGCGCGGCAGAGCCGTAGCGGACGACGAGGTAGCGCCAGGAATGGTGCGCCTGCCGACCGGTCGTCTTCTGCCCCAAGATGGCAGCGACGAGCGCGGAGAACACGAGTCCAGTTCGAGTGAGGTGCAGGCCGGAACACCGGCGGCGTACCTCAGCGAGCCGCGCGTGACCGGAGAGGTCGAGCCCGCTCCAGTCGTCGCGCGCGCCAAGCAAATCCGGTACGGACGTTCGCGCCCACTCGGCGCCGTCTCCCCACGCCCGGATCCGGACCGCACCCCGATCCGCACCCGCCCCCATCTGGACGTGCAGCGTCGCGGGGCCGTCGGGGGTGCGCACCGCGCGCCAGAACCCATCCGGCGTTGAGAGGAACGTGGGGTCGCCGTCACCGGAGAAGAGCGGCCGCACCGTCGCCCGCAGGTCCACCTCGTGGCGAGGCCGGTACACGTCCTCGTGGACGAACTCGGGGTCCGCGTCGAGGGGCATGATGTGAGCGTTGAGTCAGCGAGGGTAGCTCAGCCGAGGTCGCGTTCGAACGCGGTGAGCTGCTCGTCGTCCTGGCCTCCCACGGGTTCGTGCTTGGGGTACGCGCCGGAGCCGGGATGGATCTTATCGATGAGGTCGGTGTACTCCGGGTGGCGGGCAATGAACTCACCCACGACCGGGCAGATGATAGTGATTTTCTTCCCGCTCTCGCGGATCTCGTCCAGGACGCGAGAGACGAGTTCCGTGGCTACCCGATGGTTGCGGTAGGCGGGATCGACCCAGGTCGTCAGCAGAACGACACGGCCGCCCACGAACCGGTACGGGAGCTCGGCGATCGCTTCGGCACCGAGGGTGGCGATCCATCGCCCGTGCTCCGCGTCGTTGATGACATCGAGCTCCCAGCTGGACTCCACCTCGCTAAGACCTGACTTGTCCAAAGCGGCGATGATCGCCGCGTTGTTCTCTTCACGGGCGACCGCCTCGGCCTCGAGATTGATCGTCATCGTCACACTTTCTGTCGGGGAGCTAATAGGTGGGTTTAGGACCGGTGTGAACCCTTTGGTCACTCCCGGGTGCGCAGGGTCGATGAGGTCGGCGTACTCGGGGTTGTGCTCGATGAAGGTGCGCACGATCGGGCACAGGATGGTGACGGTCTTGCCTTGCGCGCGTACGTCGTCCAGGACGCGTCGGATCAGTTCGGTGGCGATGCCCTGTTTGCGGAACTCGGGGTACACCAAGGCGGCCAGCAGCACGAGTCGGTCGTCGCCGGCGACGTTGTAGGTCAGCCCGGCGATCTCGCGGTCGCCGACGATGGCGTCGTAAATGCCGGCTTGCTCGTCGTTGACGACGGCGAAGTCGAATGCGGGGGCATGGGGATCATCGAGCACCTCGTCGATGAGGACGGCCTGGTCCTGACCGAGGGTGCCTTCCTCGTCGGGGTGTCCGGCCTCGTCGGGGTACTCGAAGGCGTAGCGGGTCGGCTCAGCTGGGCCGGTCATGGGGGTGCCCCTTCGTTAATGGTCATCAGATCGGTCCCGGGTCGCGGCGATAGTCGTACTCGTCCAGCCGCATGTCGTCGACAAAGGCGTAGGCGCAGCTATCGACGTACTTCTCGCGATCGATGGGCGTCGACGAAACGGTCAGCGCCCCGCTCACGGCCGAGTGAGGTCCGGATGACGGCGAGGTTCGTCACATGATTACTCACCGTGCTGGCTGTTCTCGGCCGTGTCGGTCTGCGCGTTGCGTGCGGCGATGGCGGTGAACAGGGTAGCGATGAGGGCAAGTGCACCGTAGCCGAGCGCAATCTGCGGCAGCGAGAAAGTGTGGGAAAGTCGGCCGGCGATGAGGGCCGGGATCGTAGCGCCGCTATAGCAGAGTAGGTAGATCACGCTGAGGATCGGTGCCCGCTCGGCCAGTGTGCTTCCGTGCAGCAGACCGCGAGTGGCGGCGCTGATGGCGATCCCTTGAGCGGCGCCGGCGACGATCGTTGCGGCGATGAACAACGCCAGTGTGCCGGTGGCGATCGCTGTGATGATGCCGATCATTCCGGCTAGGAAGGCGATCATGCCGAGACGTTGAGCTGCCGTTGTTGTGAACCGGCCGCCGAGGGGAGCGCCGAGAACGCTGGGACCCATGTAGGCGGCGAACACCAATCCGACGATGAGCGGGCTGCTGGTGTGGAGCTGGTCCTCGACCAGCGCAGGCACGAACGCTTGGTAGAAGGCCCCGGCCGCCCAGGTGGCCAGGAACACCGCCGCCGCGACGGGGAGCAGATGCCTGACCCGGGCCGGCACGTAGACCCGAGGTCGCAGCGATCGCCAAGCACCCGGCATCCGAGTCACGGTCTCCGGGCTGACGGCAATGAGACCGACAGACAGGAGGAGAAGGCCGATGACAACCAGGAAGATGAGGTCGCGTGGCCACGGCCCGAACTGAACCAGGGCGCCGGAGGCGATGGCGCCGACGGCGAGGCCAAGCATGACTGTCTGGCTGGAGGCGACAGAGGCCAACCACACAGGCCTGGCGGGTGCGGCGTCGACGATGTACGCAGTGAGGCTGCTACTGGCCAGCCCGGCACCAAGGCCCATCAGGAGCCGGCCGGTGATCAGGATGCCGATGCCGTGCACGTTCAACAGCAGCACACAGCCCAAGAGGAGCAGGACGAGGCTGGCGATCGAGGTGGGCCGTCGGCCCAGATGATTGGACAGTCGCCCCAGCACCAGCAGCGTGGTCAGAGTGGCGGCGGAGTACGCGACGACGGTCATCGAGATGCCGGCGTTGGTGAACCCGTCCTCGGCCCGATAGATGTTGAAGAGCGGGATCGTCGAGCCCACAGCGGCAAACGAGGCCACCAGGGAGACCACCGCAGATATGAAGGTCAGCCGGAGCGTTCTGCCCCGGCCGGCCACGTTGGTCACTGCTGCCGTGTTGAGCATGGAGCTGCGCATTTCTGTTGTCCTGAACTATCCCTTGGTTCCCGTGTGGTCCCTACCCGAGTGCAGAGATGTCTCGCGACCAGGAGCCTCGTTCGACCGGCGTCAGGCGCCCGGAGCGATCGCGCAGGCTGAGACGCAGACCCAGGTGCCCTCACGCTTCTGGTACACGTCCGTGTACAGAGCTTCCTGCTCCGCGCCGTCCGCGATCAGGGTGTAGGAGGCGCGGCCGTGGATCAGAGCAACGTCGCCGAGGATGCGGATCTTGGCCTCACGCAGCGCGAGATCCTTGAAAGGGCGCGGCTTAGCGATGTACTCGAGGTACTCGTCGCGGTTGCGGGTGACACCCGGTGTCTGCACGATGAAATCCTCAGCAAGAAACTCACTGAAGCGCTTGGCATCGCTGGCCTGGTCCGCATTGTTGTAGTCAAGGTTGAGCTGCTCGAGGATCGCCAGATCTTCGGTGGACTGCGTGGTGTCATTCATTTTCTTGCTCCTTCTGTGTGTGGTTCGACGTTCGCTGTAGGTGGGCACAACGAACGGCGTCATGGTCCGACTGTTTAGTGTCGGTTTGCGGCGCCGTCTTACCTCAATGTCACGATCTCGCCCCGTTGTGCGGTTCATCGGCGACGAACGTGAAGCCGCGGGTGGTCATGTCCGTGCACCGACGCTCAGTGGCCGAAAGGACAGCTCGGGCGGACACGATCCCGATCGGTTTCCATCAGCCGCGCCTTCCTGTAGATCCTGGTAGTGACGGTCCAGATACGCGGATCCAGCAGCATCCGAGCCGTAGTCTGAGTGGAGGCTGTGGCCGGGCGTATCACCCCGTGACCGAGTACCTACGCAGGCTAGCCTGCGCGGACTAGATGGTCCAACCTGTCGCTCGTGGCCAGAACCGCCCAGACCTCGTGAACCATCACCTCGGGGTGTTTTGAGCTGTGCTTAGAGACGGTTAGGACCAAGGCGCCCCCAGCTGAACTCGCTCCACGCCAAACCCAGAGACGGACTCATCAGTCCGTTAAGGCTAGGGTACGCCGTCGTTCACGCATCTGGGCGGCGACGGTGTAGCGGAGTCGTCCGTGCTCGTCGAGGCGGCCCAGGAGGAGCGTCTCCGGATTGGCGAGGCTGGGGGTGACGCCGCCGATGATGGCCTCGGTGGTGTGGTAGGCGCGGTACTTCTGCCTTATCTGCACCGTCAGGCCAAGGGAAGTGACGGGTGCCTGCGCACGAGCCACCTTGGCGCCTCGTCACGTCGGGTAGCGCGCGGATCGCGGCAGACATCCCAGGATTCAAAATGTCAAGCGGCTGCTGTGCTGTGGTGAGCCCAGGCCTTGTGTTCGTCGTAGATTGAGCGGGTCTTGAGGCATCCGTGGAGGATGCCGACGAGGCGGTTGCCGAGCTGGCGCAGCG
>NZ_JBEXHU010000045.1:6233-20046 GCF_040608175.1 Micromonospora sp. NPDC005206 | reverse complement strand
GCCACGAGGCGATCTACCAGTCACTGTTCATTCAGGGACGTGGAGCGCTCAAGCGTGAGCTGGTTGCGTGTCTGCGCACCGGCCGGGCGCTGCGGGTTCCCAGAGCGCGGTCGCAGAACAAGCCGCAAGGGCATGTCACTGCCGATGTCGTCCTCTGCGAGCGCCCCGCCGAAGCCGCGGACCGCGCGGTCCCCGGGCACTGGGAAGGGGATCTGATCATCGGGACGGGCCGCTCCGCGATCGGCACGCTCGTCGAGCGCGCCAGCCGCTGCACGCTTCTCGTGCATCTGCCTCGGTTGGAGGGCTGGGGCGAGAAACCACCGGTGAAGAACGGTCCCTCGCTCGGCGGCTACGGCGCTGTCGCGATGAACACCGCGCTTACGACATCGATGACGAAGTTGCCCGCGCAGTTGCGCAAGACCCTCACCTGGGACCGCGGGAAGGAGCTCTCCGGTCATGCGCAGTTCACCCTCGATACCGGCACGACGGTGTTCTTCGCCGATCCGCACTCGCCCTGGCAGCGGCCGACGAACGAGAACACGAACGGGCTGCTGCGTCAGTACTTTCCGAAGGGCACCGACCTGTCGAGGTGGTCCAACGAGGACCTCGAGGCCGTCGCCCTCGCGGTCAACAACCGGCCCCGCAAGATCCTTGGCTGGAAGACCCCGGCCGAGGTCTTCGCCGAGCAGATACGCTCACTACAACAGCCCGGCGTTGCAACGACCGATTGAACTCGCCCAGTTTCGCAGCCGGAAGTTCGTCCACGCCCTACACCAGCATCACATGATCGGGTCGATGGGCAGAGTCGGTGCCGCCGGCGACAACGCCGCCATGGAATCGTTCTTCGGCCTGCTGCAGAACAACGTCCTCGACCGGCGTAGGGCCACCCGGCAGCAGCTGAGGACCACGATCGTGACCTGGATCGAACGGACCTACCACCGCCGCCGACGACAACACTCTCTGTCCCGGTTGACCCCTATCGAGTACGAGACCATCATGACCCCACCGGCCAGTCAGGCTGCGTGACTGAAACTGTCACCTATCGGTGCAGCAGACCCGACCCTGTCCGTCGAATCTGGTCAACCCCAAGCCATTAGCAACGTACGTAGGCTCCACAAAGTGGCGGGGCATCGACGCGGCAAACCTTCTATCCGCCGTCGATGCCCGCTCTTACTTGGGCGGCGGTCAGCTGGGCGGCGACGGGACCTCCGGTGGCTTGCCCGCAGCGTTGCGCCAGTCCAGCACGGCGATGAGCAGCAGCACTGCGGCGGCGGTGGTCGCGGTGGCCAGCGGCGACACCCGCCCCATCAGCGGGGCTGCCGCGGCCAGCAGGGCGATGCCGACGATCCTGCGCCGCGAGACCCGGGCGAACACCAGATGCTCCAGGCGGGCCCGGCCGACGAGGAACAGCGCCGGCCCGCCCAGGATTGTCGCCAGCCACGACGGGTGTGTCACGTGGGTGTGGCTGTGCTGCACGATCTCATATCCGATTGCGGTGGTGACGATGCCCAGCACCATCAGCGCATGCGCGAACCCGACCCGTCGACCCCACCCCGCGGGATCGTCTGCCGCGTCAAGGGCCTCGGGCAGCAGCTCACCGGCCTTTTGGAAGTACACCCGCCACAGCAGCGTCGTGGTGGCGAAAGCGATCACCAGGCCAGCAGTCTTGTAGAGGTCGTGCGGGTGGGTGCTATAGCTGGTCCCGACGGCGAGGATGCTCGCACCGAGGGCGATCATCAACAGCTGTTGGTTCCGGTCCGCCAGGTAGTGCCCGGCGAGCTGCCAGATGGTGTTCTGACGCCGACCCAGCCCGGGCAACGGCCAGCCCAACCTCGCCGATCCCAGATCCACCACCGCCGCCACCGCCCACCACACCAGCTGGGCGGCGCCGACGGCCACCCCGCCGCCTACCCAAAACACCCCGGCCAGGCATAACCACGCCGTTACCCGCCAGTACAACCGGCGCAACCGGTGCGACCGCAGACCCAGCGACATCACGGCCGGGCGCGCCACCCGTGCCGTCACGAACACCACCGCGAACACCAGACCTTCACCGGCGAACGCCCCCGGCACAGCCGTCCCCATGATCATCATGGCGAAGGTGCTAAGCAGCAGCATCACCCGAGTGCCCGCGCCGCGTGGCTCGAACCGGCCGGTGAGGTACGCGGTGGTGGTCCACAGGTACATCACCGATATGAGCAGCAACACCGTCCGGCCGGCATTGCCCCACCGCTGCGCCGGGTCGTCGCTGAGGAAACCGGGCAACGACCCCGCGACCACACGGTCGAACGCGAACACCACCGCCAGATCGAAGAACAACTCCACGAACGTCGCCTGCTGCGCGCTGCCGCTCCGCCGCAGCAAACCCACCGCCCGACCCGCGGCCTGCCGCCGCCCGGCAAACCGGCTGCCCATTTGCCCCATTCAACTGCCCGGCAGGCCCGAACACACCCGATACCGCCAAGTCAACCGCCGCTCTTGAACGCATAACCGCTCGCTGCCATCCCGTCTGCCGCCGACCCACACCTCGGTGGAGGGCACTGTTGCGTTGAGCGCTGGCAAGATCGAGGCAGGCTTGAGCAGTGACGTCATCGACCCGGCCTGACCCGTGGCTGCCTCCGAAGTCGGCGTTCGCCGGGTTCCGGTTCCCGCCCGAGGTGATCGTGGTCGCGGTCCGCTGGTATCTGCGGTTCAACGCTCAACGCAACAGTGCCGTTGTATGTCACGGCACGAAATGATCGTCCGTTGTGGGCGAAGGACAGCAAGAACTCTTGACAGTTGAAGATCGAAAGCTGTGCGACAGCCTCGTGACTCTCGCGCGGAGGTGCCGAAACCCTCGGCGGACGCGGGCGGGTGACAGACGCTGCGGTGGTGCGAGTTTCTCCCAGGGCCAGCGCAGGTCGGCGGCCAGGGCGCGGGCCAGACGGAGCTGGGTGTAGGCGGCGAGGATCATCCAGGTCCAGCGGTCGGCGGCCTGTGGCGTGCGGATCTTCGGGCAGGTGGATCCGAGGCGACTGCTCGGCTTGTCCACCGTCAGCCAGGTCGGCTTTCTCCTCGTGCCGGTCGTGGCCGCCGGCCGCAGCGACCTCGCCCTGCCCTCGCTGCTGGTCTACCTCACCGGTTATGTCACCAACATCGCCGCGTTCGCTGCCACCGCGGCTCCGCCCGAGTGCCGGGACCTCGCCCACTGGCGGGGGGTCGCGGGCCGTCGGCCGGGGTTGGCGGCAGCGCTGCTGGTGGCCCTGCTCGGCCTGGTGGGAACCCCACCCACCGCCGTGTTCGTCGGCAAGCTCACGACGGCGACCGCCGCGTGGGACGGCGGCCTCGCCTGGCTCGCGGTCGTCGTCTTCGCGAACAGCGTGGTCAGCCTGTTCTACTACCTGCGCTGGATCATCCCGACCTACCGCGAGCCCGCGCTCGCACCGCCGGGCAGCGATCACTCCCCGTCCCATGACAAGCCAGGGAGGCCGTGGTCGGCGAGGGTTGCGGTGACCGCTGCCGCACTCAGCCACGCGGTGGGTGTCGCCGCGGGCCTGCTGTGGGACGCGGCGGCGTCGCCCTAGACGCTGGACAGACGGTCCGGTGAACGGGGCGGGAACCGCCGGTGACCGCGAGCCGCGACCCGGTGATCAAACAGGGCGAATACGCCGATCTGCCATAGGTCTTGTAGCGAACGGTCGAACCCCATATCACCTGAAAGGCTGAGTTAATCGATCATCGGGTCGCAGTTGGCCTGCTGGGCCGTTCCGACCCTGCCCTCCGGCGCGCGACGGAATGACCTGTTTGCCCGGACGGCGAGGATCCTCCCCATCGCCGCCGGAGCCAGCCTGAGGCTCCCCTTGCGGCCGAGCAAAGTGTGGTCACCGCCACATGATCACCGTGTGTAACCGCTGCTGACCCTGCTTAGCCTCGTCGGATGCATAACGACGGCAACCTCGACGACCATCACGGCCTCGGCGGACCGACTGACCGTTCGGACGATGCTACCTCCACCGACCGGACAGCCGGACGGTTTCAGCCTCGGCTGTCCAGGGCCGTATCGCGGCTCACCGGCCTCGTCGGTCTCGATAACCAGGCCGCCGACCGGCGGCACCGGAACCGCATTGCGATGGTCACCGGTGCAGCCTGCTGCCTCGGACTGGTCGGCTTCGCCCTGATTCCCGCCAACCCCGCCGGCCAGTCACCGGCCCCCGACCAGCGTGCCGAGATCGCCCAGCGGGCGGAAGCTGACGCCGCCTCCCGCGCGATGGCCCGCGAGTCCGCCGCCCCGGTCACCGAAAGCCCCGCCCCCGCAAGCTCCCCGTCACCGACGGCCAAGCCCACCCCGGAGGCGAAGGCGACCGCGAAGGCGACCGTGAAGCCCAAGCCCACGCCTAAGCGGATCGTCCCGGTCGCCGGGCTGGACCAGGCCCAGATGGACAACGCGACGACGATCGTCCGCACCGGCCAGAAGATGGACGTGCCGCGCAAGGCGCTGGTCATCGCGGTAGCCACCGCCATGCAGGAGAGCAACCTGTACAACTACGCCAGCGGCGTGCTGCCGGAGTCGCAGAACTACCCGCACCAGGCGATCGGCTGGGACCACGACTCGGTCGGGCTCTTCCAGCAGCGGCCCAGCTCCGGCTGGGGCGCGATTCGGGACCTGATGAAGCCCGAGTACGCCACCCAGCAGTTCCTCACCGCACTATCGGAGGTTCCCGGCTGGCAGGACCTTCCGCTGACCGTCGCGGCGCAGACGGTGCAGGTGTCGGCGTTCGGATGGCTGTACGCCCAGCACGAGTGGCGGGCCACCGAGGTCGTGGACGCCGTCCTCTCCTGACGACCGCCCCCGAGCGGCTCCTGCTGGGTCAGCTGCCGCTTCAGCACGACCGTGCCTGACTGTCGAGATGGACCGTCGACGCGGCCTCAATCCCGGTAGTCGAGCGTGGCCATCATGCCGGCCTCGGCGTGGTAGGCGTTGTGGCAGTGGGCCATCCAGCGGCCCGGGTTATCAGCGTCGAAGTCGACGGTGACCGTCCGGCCGGGAACGACGATGACGGTGTCCTTGCGGACGCCGCCACCGGCCACGGCGAAGGTGTGTCCGTGCAGGTGCATCGGGTGAAACATCTGGTTGCGGTTGACGAACTCCAGCCGCACCCGCTCACCCAGCCGCGCCGGCAGTGACGCGGCGTCGTGGTAGGTGGCTCCGTTGATGGTCCACCGGTAGGGGCTCATCGACCCGCCCAGCTTCAGCTGGTGCACTCGGTCCGGTCGCCGCCGGCCGGGCATACCTGACGGCCCACCTCTCGCTGGCGCTTAAGGCAGTGGCATGAGGCCAGCGGCTGCAGGAGCTGCACTCGGCGGTGCTCACGGAGCTGTGGGTCCGCGCGGTTCTAGCTGCGCGTGTCGACGTCGGCGGAGATTCACACCTCCATGCTCCACATCGCCGGACTGTGCTTTGCCCGACTACTGGGCGGGGCTCGCGGTGGTCCACGAGCGCGGGTCTAGACGGGGACTTCGGCGCTGAGGACGATGGTGAGTTCCTCCGGTAGGTGCAGGAACTCGGCGTGGCTGGCGGCGTTGTGGGCAAGGGCGATGAACAGCCGTTTACGCCAGGTGGCCATACCCGGGCTACGGGTGCAGCGCAGCGTGATCCGCGAGACGAAGTAGGAGACCTGCTCGCAGTCGATTCCTTCGGCGAGGGGGTGCGTGGCGCTGCGGCGCATGACCTCGGGGAAATCGGTGGGGTCCTGAAAGCCGAAGACGGCGCTGATGTGGATGATGCCGTCGTCTGGGTCGCCGAGATCGTCGATGGTGAGGCGCTGATCCCACGGGATGTGGGGGACGTTCGCGGTGCTACCGGTGACGATGACGATCTTCTCGTGGCGTACGTGGTTGTGCGCGACGTTCGCCCGCAGCGCCAGGGGAGTGGTCTCCTTGTTCGGGTGAGGGAAAACGGCGGTGCCCTGCACCCGCGGGATGTTCGCTGCGTGCAGGGTGTCGATGAAGTCGCGCAGGGGGCCTTCGCGCTCGATGCGCCGGGCGGTGACCAGTTGCGCTCCGCGCCGCCAGGTCAGCAGGAGAGTGAACAGGACGATCGCGATGAGCAGCGTCAGCCACCCGCCGTGGGTGACCTTGGCTAGGTTCGCGGTGAAGAAGGTCAGCTCGAGGCTGCCGAAGACGGCCCCGAACAGCACCAGTCGCCAGAAGGGCCAATGCCACTGGACCCGCGCGACGACGAGGAACAGGGTCGTGGTGATCAGGAACGTGCCGGTGACCGCTACCCCATACGCGGCGGCGAGGTTCGTGGATGAGCCGAACGCGAACACCACCAGCAGGACTGCCGCGAACAGGCCCCAATTCACCCCGGGCGCGTAGATCTGTCCGTACTGGTGGGACGAGGTCTGCCGGATGCGCAGGCGCGGCAGGAAGCCCAGCCGCATGGCCTCCCGGGACACTGAGAACGCCCCGGAGATCACCGACTGGGACGCGATGACGGTGGCCACGGTGGCCAGGACGACCATCGGCAGTTGCGCCCAGTCGGGTAGCAGCAGGAAGAACGGGTTCTTCCGACCGGCGGGTGCGCGCAGGATCAACGCGCCTTGGCCGAGGTAGTTGAGCGTCAAGGCGGGAAACACGATTGCGAACCAGGCCAGGCGGATCGGGGCGCGGCCGAAGTGTCCCATGTCGGCGTAGAGCGCTTCGGCGCCGGTGATCGCCAGTACCACGGCGCCCATGGCGATGAACGCGATGACGGGGTGGTCCACGAAGAACAGGACCGCATAGCTGGGGGACAGCGCGGCCAGCACGCTCGGATGACGGATCACCTCAGCCGCGCCGGCGACGCCCAGACTGGCGAACCAGAGCAGCATGATCGGCCCGAACACCGCCCCGACCCGTCCGGTGCCCCAACGCTGAATGGCGAACAGCAGGGTGAGGATCACCGCGGACACCGGGAGCACCACCACCGCCCACGCCGGGGAGATGACCTCGAGCCCTTCCACCGCTGACAACACCGAGATCGCCGGGGTGATCACGCTGTCGCCGTAGAACAGGGCAGCACCCAAGGCACCCAGCGCCAGCACAGTGGCGGCGCGCCTTTCGCTGCCCTTGACCAGCGCTCTTCCGGCAAGCGCGGCCAAGGCCATCACCCCGCCCTCGCCCTCGTTGTCGGCCTGCAGGATGAAGATGACGTACTTGACCGACACGATAAGGATGATCGACCAGAAGACCAGCGAGATCACGCCGAACACGTCCGGCGCGGTCGGTACCAGGCCACGGTCGAGGGTGAACACCGTCTTCAACGCATAAAGCGGGCTAGTCCCGATATCGCCGTACACCACGCCCAAGGCGCCTAACGTCAGCCCAAGCCCCGCCGTCCGACGACCCGCAGACGCTGTCCGAGACGCCGGCTCACCACTCTTCGCCGGCCCCTGGTCCAGGCTGGGTTGTTCGTCGTCCGCTAGCTCCGCCACCCCACAGGCATACCAACCAACACGCAACCCCCTGGGTCGTATGTCGGAATCGGTGGCGACGGGGTACCGACCTGCCGCACCAGCAGGAATGGCACCACCGCCGAGATCTCCGCTACGGCGCCGGCGGCCTGGACAGCAAGAGGTTTCCCCACCTGAACGGGCGACACCAGCCGGACCGAGCGGCCGCTGGGGTGCGGATGGTTGGACGTCGAGCGTGTCTGGCGGACCGTAACGACATCCGGACCATCGACGCCTGTTCCTCTGGAGGTCGGGGTGCGCGACATCCATGGCGCGCCGGGACTCACGACGCCCGGGTAACGCTCCGCGTGACCGACAGCACCGTGAGGTACACCGGGAGTAGCCATATCAGCCGACGCCGCGCGCCTTTCACCGCAGTGCTGCACTCCGGACGATGGCGTTGGTGCGACAGGACGCCGAGACGGTCCTGCCGCGGCCGACCGGACGGACAGGCGAAGGTGAATAGGAAGATTTCTCCCAGTCGGGGTCTGAAGCGTTGCGATCGGTGAAAGACGGTGGTTGACTGCTGCACCATGCCAGAACACGAGATAACCGATTGGTCGGGTAGATCGTGAAACATCAAGCCGTGGCAACTCACTCGATGGATGGGCATCCGGTGACGTGGCGGCAACGGTTGGCCAGATGGCTGGACCCCACCGTGGCGCAATGGGCGGTCGCTCAAGAGCAGGGGTCGACCCCACCGGACCCGTCGCCACCACCGGAGCGTGTCGAGACCCTGTGGCCCGCGATCTGCGAGCAGTTCGCGCTGCGCATTCTGGCGTCGGCCTACCAGATGGGCAGCCACCTCGAGGTTGTCGAGGCCGATGAGCAGGATCCCGAGCGGCTCGAGCGGCTCTACCGCATCGACCACGCGAACACCCGCATCCGCCGCCACGCGGAGAACCTGCAGGTTCTGTTGGGACGGCGTGTCGAGGACGCCGACCGGCAGACGGTCGCCTTTGTCGATGTCATTCGGGCCGCGACATCGGCTACCGAGTACTACGCGCGAATTCGTGTCGGACATGTGGTGGGCCTCGGGGTCGTAGAGTTCGCGGCCGACGACGTGATTCGGGTGCTGACTGAGCTGCTGGACAACGCAACCCGCTTCTCCCCGCCGACCTCGTCGGTGATCGTGTCGTCGTTCATCACCGAGGACGGCAGCGTGCTGCTTCGTGTCGAGGACGCCGGCGTCGGTGTCAGGCCCGACCAACTCGCTGCGCTCAACGCCATGCTGGCCGGGAACACATCGGCGCCGGTCGCGGATAACCCGGCAGCGCATCTGGGTCTTGTCGTCGTTTCGTACCTGGCCCGCGCCCACCACCTGCGGGTCGCGCTGACAAACCGACCCTCGGGCGGCACGACCGCGACCGTGCTGGTTCCCGCGCCGCTGCTATGTGAGATGGCGTCCACACCCCCTCCACCCTCGCATCCCCAACGTGCGGCACCGGTGGCCCACCGCCCGTCGGTTCAAACCGGAGCCCGTGAAGGAGGGGGGCAGGTGGAGGCGTCGCACCCGGGCGCGCAAGCTTCCACCTCTCGCCTGACGCTCGTACATGGCCGGCCGGGCGGCAACGGCCACCGCGTCGCAGCGCAATCGGTCGCCAGTGATGGTGGTCTTCCCCGTCGCGTACCGGAGAGTGTGCGCGCTGACGGCCGCCCCGATGGCGGGATTGAGAACGCCGTTGCCGCATCGGGGCACCGCGCCTCGCCAGATCGGGACACTTGGCCGGACGAGACGGTTGCTTTCGCCGCCGGCGTCACCGATGCACAGGTACCACCAACCGTGAAACCCGAAGGACACCTGCCATGACTCACCCGAACGGCGGCAGCGGCGGACCGCAGGCGGCCGCCTCCGGGCACCAGGATTTCGCGTGGCTGGTGCGCCAGTTCGCCGACGACGTGCCCGGTGTCACCCATGCTTTGATCGTGTCCCTCGACGGTCTGCAGCTCGCCGCTTCCCGCCGGGTTTCCCGGGACTTGGGCGATCAGTTGGCTGCCTTGACCGCGGGGCTGCTCAGCATGGCCGACCGCAGCGCAGATCTGCTCGACCTAGGCGCGTCGGAATATCTGACTGTTCGCCTGCCGCGCGGACACCTCATGTTCATGCGGGTCGGCGATTCCGCGGGGCTGACCGTGGCCGCTGCCGCTGGTTGTGACCTGCGGGTCGTCTCCTACCACATGACGCAGTTCGTCGGCGCCGTCGGGCACGTCCTGACCCCGCAGGTCCGCCACGATCTGCACCGCCTCACCGTCAGCCAGCCGCCCGGCTGAGTGGCCAGAGCCGAGGGAGCGAAAGTGCCCACCACCTACTGGAAGGTGCGGCCCTACGTGTTGACCGGGGGACGCGCACGCACCCGGCAGCATCTGCTGGTGCACACCCTGGTGTCGGTGCCGTTCTATGACGCGGTCTTCGCCTCAGGGCTGCTGCCCGAGGCGCGGTCACTGTACGAGCAGGCCCGGCAAACCAGATCGGTTGCCGAACTGTCGGCGGTATGCGGCATGTCGCTGGGCGTGACCCGGGTCGTGGTCGACGACCTCGCCGCCACCGACCGGCTGCAGATCCACGACGGCCACTACACCACCCAGATCGATCTTCACCTCCTGGAGAGACTGCGCGATGGCCTCCGCCAGCTTGCCTGACAGCCCCCTGCTGACCTCGGCGAAGATCGTCATCGCCGGCGGCTTCGGCGTCGGTAAGACCACCTGCGTCCAGTCCATCTCCGAGATTCCCCCGATCAACACCGAGGCGTGGATGACAGCGGCGAGCGAGACGGTGGACCGGCTGGACCCGGGAATCGACAAGACGACCACGACCGTGGCCATGGACTTCGGCCGGCTGACGATCGGCGCCGACCTCGTGCTGTACCTGTTCGGCACACCCGGGCAGCCACGGTTCTGGCCGATGTGGGACGACCTGTGCCGGGGCGCGGTCGGCGCGCTGGTGCTGGCCGACACCCGGAACCTGGAGGCATCGTTCCCGGCGGTCAACTATTTCGAGCAAGACAGCGACGTGCCGTTCGTGGTCTGCGTCAACCTCTTCGACGGCGTGCTGACGCACCAGCTAGAGGACATCCGCGCCGCCCTCACGCTGTCTGCCGAGGTTCCGCTGATCACCTGCGACGCCCGCGACCCGTCGTCGGTCGCCAGGGCCCTGCTGGCAGTCGTCGAACACACGATGGCACGCACCACCGGCGCGGTCCCGGACGCACTCGCGGCCCGGTAGCTCAACCACCTGGAGGCACCAATGCGGAAGATTCTGATCGTGGGGGCCGGACAGTCCGGGCTGCAACTCGGGCTGAGTCTGCTCGCCGAAGGGTACGACGTGACCATCATGTCGGCCCGTACCCCCGATGAGATCCGCCGCGGCTGGGTGATGAGCACCCAGGCGATGTTCGCCGCGGCGCTGGACACCGAGCGTGAGTACGGGCTGGATCTCTGGCAGGAGCAGACACCGCACATCGAGGGGCTGCAGCTGTCCCTGTCCGCCCCACCCGGCGAGCGAGCGCTGCGCTTTTCTGGCCCTCTGGATCGCTACGCGCAAAGCACCGACCAGCGCCTGAAGATGGCCAGCTGGCTGGAGCTGTTTGAGCAGCGCGGCGGCACGGTGCACTACCAGGGTGTGACGACCGCGGACCTGGACGGCCTCACCAAGCTGCGCCGCTACGACCTGACCATCGTCGCCGCCGGCAAGGGCGACCTGGTTGGCGTCTTCGACCGCGACCCGCAGCGGTCGGTGTACACCGCACCCCAGCGAGGACTCGCCGTCGCCTACGTGCACGGCATGACACCGGACCCGCTGTGGCCGGTGCCGCATGTCAGCTTCAACGCCGTCCCCGGACTCGGGGAACTTTTCGTCATCCCCGCACTGACCCTGTCCGGGCCATGCGAGATCCTATTCTGGGAAGCCGTGCCCGACGGCCCGCTTGACCTGTGGAAAGACCGGCGGGACCCGGCCGAGCATCTCAAGCTGACCCTCGAGCTCGTGCGCCAGTACACCCCATGGATCTATGACCGGTGCGCCGACGTGGAGCTCACCGACGGGCGGGCCACCCTGTCCGGTCGATACACGCCAACCGTGCGCCACCCCGTGGCAGAGCTGCCCTCGGGCGGCCTCGTCCTGGGCATGGCCGACGTCGTGGTCGCCAACGACCCCATCACCGGCCAGGGCAGCAACACCGCCGCCAAGTGCGCCTACTCATACCTCGGATCCATCCTGGAGCGGGGGGACCAGCCGTTCGACGGACCCTGGATGACTCAGACGTTCGAGCGGTTCTGGGAAAGCGCCGGGCAGGCCGTAACCACCTGGACCAACGCCATGCTCCAGCCGCTACCCCCGCACGTACAGCAGATCCTCGCGGCCGCCTCCACCAACCCGACCATCGCCCGCCGGTTCGCCAACGGCTTCTCCGACCCCAACGACTTCCAGAACTGGTTCATGACACCTGACGCCGCGGACACCTACCTGGCCACACTCGCCGCCAACTGATCCACCGACCACAGCGTCCGCCGGTACATCACTCCCAAGCGACTTACGGCGGGCTGTCTCGCTGATCGTCCCACCGAAGATTCGTCGATGCCTGGCCCCGGTATGACCTCCCCCCTGTCGCTTGCCCGGAGGAGTGGTTGCCGCCGGCCGGTGATCTCGCGGAGCACCTCGTCGGGCACGGGCTGGTTCGGCTGTGATGTCTCTGCCGACCCCGACGTCTGTCAACAACCTGCCGGCGCGGCTTCGGTGGGCTCTTGAGAATGTGTCGGTAGAAGCGTTGGCGAGGCGTCATGTCGGGGGCATGGCGGCCGTCCTGCCGTTATTGAGCTTGCGCTGGTACTCGAGCGGACAGCGCCGCCTTGGCTTCCCGCGTTGCGGACGCCAGTTACCGCCCAGCGCAGCGGCGGCCACGGCCTTGATCTCGGCCTGCACGTGCGGGAGCGGGAGCCACATCGCGGTGGGAAAGTGAGGCCAATGTGCCGTTCAAACCCGGTACACCGCAGTCCCCCGTGGGTGGTCGTGCCGGGTAAGCGCCGGGCGCTGAGGCGCGGCCGGGTCGTGTGGTGGCCATGGATCCCGCGAGGGACGCTGCATGGCCGCATCGAGGTCCAACTGTCTGAACGGCAGTCATGTCTTGGTGCAGTCGGCAACCGCCGCTTCGATGACGCCGTCAAGTTCGCTGACCGGCTGCTGCGCCTCACCAACCTGGGGCTATCGATGGGGGCTTTCGCGCAGGAACCCGGTAATCCCCTAACGCCAAACGCCGCCGATGCCCTAACCCGGCGGGATAACGCTGGGGTGCACCCCCGATGCCCGATACCGCTGTTCAACCTACGGTCGATCGTGGGTCGGGTGAGCTTGCCTGGACCACGTCCTAAAACACCAATCGATGGGACCGGCAACATGAGTGAAAGCGCCAGCACAAATTCAACCGCCGACGTGAACTCCACCTCTGCCGCCGATTGGACCGGCAACACGGAGGTAACTGCCGATGCGAACTCGACGACCAGTCTGGAGTCCACCGCCAACGCGGGGTCGACCGCCGAGATGGGCGTAACCGCTGGGATGGCGTCGCCGCAGAGCCTGCAGGACTTCGTATTCGGCCTGCTCAGCAACGTCGACGCCCGGGCGGCGTACGAGGCGGACCCGCAAGGTGCGCTGGACGGCGCGGGCCTCAACGACGTGAACCCGGCCGACGTGCAGGACATCGTTCCGCTGGTCGCTGACTACGTTCCTGTCCAGGGCGTCACGTCCCTTCTTGCCGGAGACAGCCTCGGAGTTAGCGCGGGTGCCACCGTCGACGGACTGGCGCTCGGCGGCGTGGCCGGCACCCTCGACAGCACCTTGGGCGGCCTCGGCCTCACCGGTGTGACCGGCGACGTGGGCGCCACCCTCGACAGCGTGAGCCTCAGCAGCGTGACCGGCGCCCTGGACAACACCCTCGGTGGACTCGGTGTCAGCGCAGTCACCGGCGGCCTGGGCGGCACGGCGCACGGCGTCACCGCCCTGGCAGCCGGCGTGATCGGTGACGTCGGTGGCACCCTGGACGGCACGGTCGGCGGGCTCGGTGCCAGCGGCGTGATCGTCGACGTCGGCGGGACATTGGACGGCACGGTCGGCGGGCTCGGTGTCGGTGGTGTGATGGGCGATCTGGGCGGCACGGTGCATGGCGTGACCGGCCTGGCTGGCGGCGTCACCGGTGACCTCGGCGGGACTCTCGACGGCACGGTCGGCGGGCTCGGTGTCGGTGGTGTGACGGGCGATCTGGGCGGCACGGTGCATGGCGTGACCGGCCTGGCTGGCGGCGTCACCGGTGACCTCGGCGGGACTCTCGACGGCACGGTCGGCGGGCTCG
>NZ_JBEXHU010000045.1:0-6139 GCF_040608175.1 Micromonospora sp. NPDC005206 | reverse complement strand
CGCTCGGTGTCGGTGGTGTGACGGGCGATCTGGGCGGCACGGTGCATGGCGTGACCGGCCTGGCTGGCGGCGTCACCGGTGACCTCGGCGAGACTCTCGACGGCACCGGCGGGCTCGGCGTGAGTGGCGTGACCGGTGACCTGGGCGGCCCGTTGCACGGCATCGGCAGCATCGCGGGGGACCTCGGTGTAACCGGCGACGCGCATGCCAGCGTGGATGGCGGGCTCCTGGGCGCCTAACCGGAGGCCTGCTTTGAGCTGGGACTTTGAGTAATGCGGGGGCCGGGGTCGCGTTCCATCGCGCCGTTCCCGGCCTCCGCAATGGCTTTGCCGGGGCCTCGTTGACGTGCGGTGCGGCTGGCGGGCGAAACCCGGCCGGCCGTTCGCTGCGTCGGGCCGGCTCTCTACGACCCAGGGGCGTCACCGTACAGGTCGCCGCACACGTCCAGAACGTCAAGCCGCGCCTGGGCGATGCCAGCGCTCGTGTCCGGCCCGGGCGCTGCACTGGCCGCTCCCGCCACCATTACCAAATCCCGTGTCAAGCGCCCGTTTCGGCTGACAACCCCGGCAGCCAGGCGACTGTCCACTGGCTGGCAGTGATCGCTTGCGAAGGCAGCGCCCTCACGGTCGCGCGCTCGCGACCGTTGCGCTCGATCCGTCCACGCATTCTCCAGACCTTGTCGGGTGGTCGGGGCCACGAACGGGAGTCGCCTGCCGCCTGTTCGTGCCATCGGCCGGGTGGACTTTTGGCTGATGGTGAGTAAGGTCGGCTAGCTGTCCGCACCTGTGCCCTGCAAGGAGGCCGGCGACCGTGGCCGAGAAATCGACGGCTGGTTCGGCCGATGCGGCTGCCCAAGATCACGACGACGCGGCGAGTGTCGTAGACAGCTGGATCTCTCGCCAGTCGCGGCTGGCAGTAGGTGAACCCGACTCCTTGGACAGGCGGCAGGAGGCTGCCGCGCCGCAACGGCATGAGGAGCTGCCGGACGAGTACGAGGAGTCGTACCGTCCCGCGGACACGTACCAGGAGCACGAAGCGCGACACGCAAGGCACCGGGCAGACCCGCAGTACGAGGGTGAGTACGAGCAGTACGACGCGGCCTACCCTCAGCACGAGCATGCCTACCAACCGTCAGACCCGCTGGGCTACCCCGAACCGGCCTACGACGAGCCCGACCATACCTATCTGTCCGACGGACACGACCAGGCCCATCGGGAAGAACGCCGGGCCCAAGAGCCGTACGAACCGACGGATGCCACTTCGGTCCACGAGGACGCGCGCGGCGCGCAATTGGAAAGGTATGCCGCACCGGGTGCGATCTACCCCCACGGGAAGTACCCCGACCACGATTACGCCGGCCGCAACGGGTATCACCGCGAGGAGTCCGACCCGCAGGACCCAGGGGCGAACGAGGGGCGGCCGCGAAGGAGGCACCATCGGAACGTTGCTGCCCGCTCACGGCGGGCCAGCCGGCGGCGGCGCTGGCTGATCCCGGTCGGAGGGCTCGCGGTGGGGGCGCTGCTATGCGTTCTGGCATTCACGTGGGGGCCGGGCCGGCCGCCGGCAGGCACCTTGCCGATATCGGCGGCCACCACCCCGTCGGACGCGTTCGAGCAACCGATTACTCTCTCGGAGATACCGTCGACGGCGCCAACCTCCGCGGCACCCCGCAGGTCCTCCGCGACGCCAAGCGCCACGCCGTCGGTCACGCCGTCCGCCACCCCCAGCGCCACACCGTCGGTCACGCCTTCCGCCACGCCGACGTCCACCGCGGCCACGCCGACACCGACCCGCAGCTCGGGCCCAATCCTGCTCGGCCCCTCGAGCCGCCGCGGGGTGGCGAACATGGCCCAGCGGTACTGCGATCGGTACACGGGAGGCTCAGCGGACCCCCGCAATGACGGCCGTTGGCAATGCGTGGGGCTTCTCTCCGCGTCCCTCGTCGACATGGACGTCGCCTGCCGCGACACGTACGATTCGGGCGCCTACGCACGGACATCGAATCCCGGTGATCCGTACGCCTGGCGATGCTACCGCTGACCTGGCCATCCGCACTGGGGACTCCTGCCCGATCTGTGACCGGCGCCGGTCATGGTAGGACTGTCAGCGGGGCTGACCGCAGGAGTGCGAACTTCATGATCAAGCGCCGTCGGGAAGCCGAACACACCTCCTCGGTATCAGCTACGCGGCCTAGGAGTATTTGTTGATCAGGCCGTTGAGGATCTTTCCGTCAGGACCGACCGGCCTCGGCCGACAGGGTGTTCGACCGACGCCGGATGGTCTCCGAGTTCGGTCGCGGGTCCCCGTCGTCTCACCGGGGCCTGCCGCGCTCGCGACGCTGATCTTTGCTCGGTGGCCTTCTCCACCGCGTCGGAGGCCGCGACGGGTGGTGTGGTGCGGCTCGCCGCGGTGCTTACCAGATCCGGCAGGTCCCGCCCAGCAACCAGGGGTAGCTCTCGCGTGACATCCGCAGTCGGCCCCGGCTCGCCCGCCAGGTCGGCGACTCGGGCGACACCTGCCCGCCCCGTCGCGGTTCGCGGCATCGGTGCCGCGCGGCGGGTCGTTGCCGGCGGCGCGTCGGCCGGCTCCGCGACGGAGTCTGGCGCGTCCGTGGTCGACGGCGATTCCGCCCGGCTGGTGGCGGACCGGCCTGCTGTGGTGCGCGGCTTTCGGCGCGGTGGGGTTGCCGGCAGGAGCGGGGCGAGTTCCGCGTGCAGCGCCGCCCAGTCCGAGGCGGGGAGCGGGTCGGGCTGATCCGTGGTCGAGGTGAGCTGGCCCGCGCCTTCGGACCGCTCCACCTGCCGGTCGGTACGGTCCGGCGTCACCGCCCGGGACCGCTCCGATCCCGAGCCCTTGGCACCGTCTCCCGCCTGCTGCACGGCGTCTCCGGCCGGCTCTGGCCGCACTGAGCCGCCGGAGGCCCCGTCCGCCGCGGGGGCTACGGGGGCCGCGTCCAGGAGCGGCTCGGGGGCGTGGGCCAACAGCCGCTCCGGCGCGTCGGCGAGCAGCCGCACGGCCGAGGCTAATGCGACGGGGTCGGGGTGCCCGGCCCGACGCCACCGCCGGCGGCGGCCAGCAGCCGGCAGGTTCCCGGCCAGCACACGCGCAGGTGCCAGATCGGCGGCGATCAGCGCGGTGAGCCCGTCGTAGTCCGCCTGCTCGGCCAGCCGCAGGGCGATCTCGTCGAGGTCGTACACCGCCAGGGCGATGTCCGCGGTGGTGGCGTCCAGTGCCCGGCTGATCTTGCGGCGCAACACCTTACTGAGCGCCACCTGCCGCCGCTCGGCGCGAATCTGCGCGCGGGCCGCGTCGAGCGAACCGTACAGCCCGAGGCCGGGATCGGCCTTGGCCAACGAGCGGGCGCGGCGGGTCAGCCACGGGTGTCGCAACCAATGCCCGACCGGTTCGTACCCCGGCGTCGTGGGTGGCAGCTGCTGCCTGGCGCGCAGCCGATCCCGCCGCTGATTCTCGCTGCTCATCAGCCACACCAGATAACCGAGCAGCGACATTCCCGCGTAGAAACCGCCTTCGAGGTGGTTACTGTGAGCCAGCCAGTTGAAGGCGACCGCGGCGGTGGCGATGCCGGCCGACAGCACCCGGGACAGCATCGCCCCTTCGCCTAGTCGACGGCGTACGTCAGCGTTCGCGAGCACCACGACGCCACCCAGCTCTAACGCCCCAACCGCGGGAAGGGCGACGTACCACGGCATGCCGAGCCCTTCCATCGCCCCGGACACCTGGCCACCGAGCGCGATCAGCAGCACGACAACGTAGAACCCGGTGCGCAACACGGCAACGTGCCGCATCGCCTTGGCCAGCTCCGCGTCCCACACCTCCGGCGGCCCGGCGCCTGACGCCCCGCCCTTGGCGCCTGAGGCCCCGCCAATGGAGTCTCCGCCGGTCATCCGAATCTGGTCCGGTTCCTGGAACACGCCGAGCAGGTTCCTCTCTCACCCCGGCCCCGGCCTGACCGGCGCCGCGGCCGCCCAACCCGGCGGTGCCGCCCGCCTAGTCGTACCAGAGCCGCGCTCCGGCTGCCGGCCGTCGTCCGTCGCATGCTACAAGGTTGCGGGCCGAATTGAAGTTTCTCAGATACCACGCCGAGTGCGTCGGGTCGCCCCTCCCGCGCCACACCGATGGCGACCGGAGCGGGCACCAGGTCACGCAGCACCCAGGCTGCCGCCCCGACACCGGGGTGACCATGGGCGGCCGTCTGCACCACATTTTCGGACGGCATAACGCGAAGCTCGCCGTCGGCGCTGTTCGGTCGCCCAGCCTGGACCGACCAAACTCGGCGTTGCCAACAGCGGCATCAGCGGCAACCGGATCCTGGATAGCAGCACTGGCACCGGGATCGGTGGCCCGAACGCGTTCGCCCGTCTGTCCCGGGACATGCTGACCACGTCCGGGGCGCGCACGGTCATCCTGCTCGAGGGCGTCAACGACATCCTCAACCTCGAACACCCCGACCCGGAGACTCTGAAACTCGCCCTGCGGCACATCGCCGCCCAGGCACACGCGAAGGGGCTGCGGATCGCCGTCGGAACCATCACGCCGATCAAGGGATGGCGCTCCTACACCGAGGAACGGGACAAGTTGCGGCAGGCCGTGAACGAGTTCATCCGCACGAGCGGCGACTTCGACGTCGTCGTCGACTTCGACGCGGTGGTGCGTGACCCGGCCGACCCGCAACAGATCAACCCGCCGTACGACTCGGGCGACCACCTGCACCCGTCAGACGCAGGCTACCGCGCAATGGCCGAGGCCATCGACCTCGGCGCACTCTGAGTGTTGGGCTGAGTGCAATGCCGTTGCTTTGGGCCTGGCTGACCGACTAGGTCGAGGACGCGCCAAACGTTCTTCGCCTCCGACAACACATGCCCGATCTGCCGCGCCGGCTACCAGTCGTCGTGCATCCACCGGGAGCCAGTCGGCGGGCTCGGCGCCCAGGCCGAGTACCTGCGTGTTCCGCTGGCCGACGGCACCCTCGTCGCCACGCCGGACATTCCCTCGGACGACCTGATCCCAAGCTTCCTTGCCGCCTCCGACGTGCTCGGCACCGGCTGGTTCGGTGCCGTGGCGGCCGAGGTCGGCCCGGGCAAGACCGTCGCGGTGGTCGGTGACGGTGCGGTCGGTCTACTCGCCGTGCTGGCGGCCAAGCAGCTCGGCGCGGGACGCATCATCTCGATGAGCAGGCATGAGCCGCGCCAAAAGCTCGCAGCGCACTATGGTGCGACCCACATCGTCACCGAACGCGGCGACGACGGCGTCGCACGGATCAAGGACCTCACCGACGGCCTCGGGGCGCACTCGGTCATCGAGGCGGTCGGCACCCAGGAGTCGATGATGCAGGCCATCAGGGCCACCCGTGCCGGCGGCCACGTCGGCTACGTCGGAGTCGCCCACGACGTCGAACTGCCCGGTGAGGAGCTGTTCTTCTCCCACGTGCACCTGCACGGCGGCCCCGCCCCGGTACGCCGTTTCCTGCCCGAGTTGATCGACCTGATCGGGACCCGGCAGATCGACCCGGGCAAGGTCTTCGACCTCACCCTTCCCCTCGATCAGGCCGCCGAGGGGTGCCGGGCGATGGACGAGCGCCGCGCCATCAAGACCCTCCTCAACCCCTGACGAGCTGCGCCCCCCGGAAGGCCGCCGCCCTGGCAGCGCACACACCGCGCTGAGTGAGCTCAACCCGGAACGAACCAACGATGGACAGGACGGCCGGCGGCAGCTTCACGGGCAGGGTCGCATTCGTGACGGGTGCGGCGAACGGGATCGGTCGCGCCACCACGCTCGCATTCGCACGCGAAGTTGTGCCGGTGACTCCGCGACGGCGTACGCAGGCACGGATGGCTTCCCGCCAAGGGGAGGGCCAACGCCCGGCCTCGTCGTCGAGTTCGGCGAGGGTGCCGGTTGGCGCGTCCTGGGGCCGCATCGAGTGCTGCACCACGTGATCGGCTACGCAGCCGGTGTCGCGCAGCAGGTCGTTGCGGCGCCGGTCGAACCATGCCCAGCCCAGCCCAGCCGGCGTGCTGCCGGCGCAGCTAGTGCTCTGACCACGAACGTTCACGGTGTTGGGGTCAGGCTGCGCGGGCGGCGGGTTGGCCCCATCGTCGTTGGCGTTCGCTGCGGATGCGGG
>NZ_JBEXHU010000044.1:0-22740 GCF_040608175.1 Micromonospora sp. NPDC005206 | reverse complement strand
CCGACCGGCACGCCGCAAGGGGGCATCCTGTCACCGCTGTTGGCCAACATCGCGTTGAGTGTGCTCGATGAGCACCTGCACCGTGAGTGGAAGCCCGGCGGGCGGATGTCGACGGAGAATCGGCGCCACCATCGGCGTGATCATGGTCAGGCGACGTGGCGACTGGTCCGCTATGCGGACGACTTCGTCGTCATGGTGTTCGGCACCCGATATCACGTCGAGGCGCTGCGCGGGGACGTCGCGGCCGTGCTCGCTCCGCTGGGACTGCGATTGTCGCCGTCCAAGACGCGGATCGTGAACATGGCCGATGGGTTCGACTTCTTGGGCTTCCGCATCCGGTGGAGACGCAAGATGGGAACCCGCGACCAGTGGCACGTCTACACGTTCATCGGTGACCGGCCAGTCCGGTCACTGAAGGACAAAATCCGTGCCCTGACACGCAGGTTGTCACAGCAAGACCTGGGAGAAACGCTGATCCGGATCAACCAGATCACGCGTGGCTGGGCCAACTACTTCCGGCACGCCGTCGCCAAACACACCTTCGACCGGCTCGCCTACTTCATCTGGTGGCGAGTTGTTCGCTGGGCCAAGGCCAAACGACGCTGGAGATGGAAGGACGTTCACCGCTGGCTGCGCACCCCGACCGGGTGGCGGACCATCACGGCGGACGGGATCGAACTGCACAACATCGCGTCGACCGCCGTTACTCGGTATCGCCGTCGCAGCAGAATCCCCACCCCCTGGGCAACAACGGAACCAGCCTGACGGCAGAAAAACCGTGGAGAGCCCGTTGCGTTGAGAGGCGCACGGCGGGTTCGGCGAGCGGTCCGCAGAAACGGGCCGGTGGCAACACCGGAACCGCGCTGCGGGCCGACTCAACTCTCCGCCCATCTGGCGGATGTGTATGACGCCGACGTGTCCCGGGAGCTGGTCAGCCGGGTCACCGACAGCGTCCTGGACGAGATGGAAGCTTGGCGGCAACGGCCTCTCGACAGGATCTACCCGGTGGTGTTCATCGACGCCCTCGTGATGAAGATCCGCCAAGGGCAGGTCGCGAACCGGCCCGTCTACGTCGTGGTCGGTATCAGCCTCGACGGGGAACGTGACGTGCTGGGCATGTGGGCCGGCACCGGCGGTGAGGGCGCCAAGCAGTGGGCCGGCCACCTCACCGAGCTACGCAACCGCGGTGTCGAGGACGTGTTCATGGTCTGCTCCGACGGCCTCAAGGGCATGACCGATGCGATCGAGCAGGCCTGGCCGCAGGCGGTGCACCAACAGTGCGTCGTGCACCTCGTGCGGGCCAGCCTGCGCTTCACCAACCGCAAGGACTGGCAGAAGATCACCCCCGCCCTACGGGAGATCTACACCGCCCCCACCGTCGCGGCTGCGGAGGCCCGTTTCGAGACGTTCGCCGCCGACTTCGGCGCCCAGTATCCGGCCGTGATCCGGCTTTGACGGACCTCCTGGGCGCAGTTCGTGCCGTTCCTGGACTACGACCACGAGGTCCGCAAGGTCCTCTACACCACCAACATCATCGAGAGCCTGAACGCCCGGTTCCGGCAAGCCGCCCGACGGCGCGGGCACTTCCCGACCGAGCAGGCCGCGATGAAGGTCCTCTACCTCGTCGTCCAGCAGAAACGTAAGGGCGGCGGGAGCATCACCGGCCGGGTCTACGGTTGGGCCAAGGCCCTCAACGCCCTGATCCTCGCCTACGGCGACCGGATCGCCATCTAACAACCTCGATCACACCGCAGGCCCAAACACGGAAATCGACACACTCCCTTGCCGAGGCTCAGCCGGCGGCTGGTGGTCCACGACACCGCGGTGCCTGTCGGTTTGTCCGCCCGGCCGACACCCGGCCCATAGCCTGGCTTCATGGCCGAGTCGGACGGGCAGTCGCAGAGCGTCCGCACGGTGATCGTGGCCGGCTCCGTCAACGTCGCTGTCGCCGTGGCCAAGGTGGTTGCGGGTCTGCTGGCGGGTTCGGCGGCCATGCTTTCGGAAGCCGCGCATTCGTTCGCCGACACCACGACCGAGGTGCTGCTGTTCGTGGCGCTGCGTCGTGGCGGCCGCCGGGCCGACCCCGCGCGCCCCTTCGGCTACGGCCGGGAGAGCTACATCTGGGCCCTGCTCGCCGCGGTCTTCACCTTCGTCAGCGGCGCCGGCTTCTCCATCACCCACGGCGTGCACGTCATCGCAACGAACAAGGAGACTGGAGACTACATCGTCTCGTACGCGGTGCTGATCGCCTCCTTCGTCCTGGAGTCGGTGTCCTTGATGCGCACGGTGCGGCAGGTACGGCGCCGGGCCAAACGCTGGGGCATCAGTCCAGCCAGGGTCCTGCGGCGCACGCCCAACACCGCCATCAAGGCGGTGTTCCTGGAGGACATCGCCGCCCTGATCGGCCTGTGGTTGGCCGGTGCAGGCCTGGGGCTCGCCGAGCTGACCAGTAACCCGGTTTGGGATGGCATCGCATCGGTCGCCATCGGTGTACTGCTCCTCGTGGTGGCCACCATTCTGGCCCGCAACAACCTCGCCCTGCTTGTCGGCCGGCCAGCAAGGGAGCCAATTCAGGACGAGATTCGCCGGGAATTGGCCGCCCTGCCAAACGTGCAAGGCATCGTGGAGCTGCTGACCCTGCAGCTCGGTCCCGACGACATTCTCGTTGTCGCGAAGATCGACTTTGCCGACCAAGTCAGGGCGGCCGACATCGAGGACCTGGCCGACGACGCCAGACGACGGCTCACCGCGCGTAACCCGGCGATCCGGTTCGTCTTCCTCAGCCCGACGGGCGCCGGCTCCTAACCTGCGGGCAGTTGATGGCGGCGGGGCAGTCGACGTTCTGCGCGCTGCGCCGGCGTCGTCGAGCAGCCGCCGCCGCGCTGCGTGGCAGTTATGCCGCCCTGTCGGGTCGACGGGGGATCAGCTTCGTGGTGGCCTCCGCGGTTGTCCGCGTGATCTCCTCCAGCACGGAGGGCCCCGCGACTAGGTTCCTCGCTCTTGGACGTTACCGGCCGCGGATTCACGGATCTGGCGGCCGGCCGCACCACCATCAGGTCGCCTGTGCGCCCCAGTTGCGCCCTTTGGGCGGCACCGCGGCGGGCCGGCGGACAGTGAGGTGGTTTGACCACCAGCAGAGCGGCCTTCAGAACGGCGGGAGATGACCGGGGGTATACCGCGACCACCGCCTCGCCCGTCCTCGCAGCTGGGCCGACCGTGGACGGGACCCGTGATCCCACGGGGTGCTATACCGGCTGCGGGCCGTCCGGGAACCGCAGGTGGTGGAGGCTCCCCGTCCCACACTCCGGAGCGGCCGAGCGCCTCAGCCTCCGGCCCAGTAAGAAACTGCGCCCCGCGGGCTACCTGGCCAGCAGGACCACCACCATCGCCAAGCACCCGAGCAGTAGGGTCATTGCGCCGAACACCGCATAGGGCCACCACTCGCCTGAGCGTTGCGGCTGTTGGGGAAGTGGCTGGGTTGGCAGGTTCCAGACGGCAGGTGCGGCAACGCCGTTGCGGCTGCCCGGCCAGCGCGGCGGCGGGGTACGAGGTGTCGAATTCGCCATAGGGATATCTCCCGACGGGCTTCATGGTGCGCTGTTCGGACCAGGTGCCGGGCGAGATCGCGGGGGTGGTGCAGTCCCGCCCGTTCGTCAGGCCGCGCACCCGACCTTTCCATCATTTACAGGCGTCGCGGAAATGTGGGCCGTTACATCTACAGTCGTCCGGCGCTGCCCCCTTCGCCGCCTTCGCCGCACTCACCGTGCGCGACCTTGGCCGGGTATGGCCAGGAGCGGCAGGGCGTAGTGGTGGGCGCAAGTGATGATCGGTTGCTCCGTTCCGCCGGGGCTGGGGCGTATCAGTCGCACACCACGCCGTCCTTGTTCCGGTCGATGTACCAGGCGTACTCGGGGTCGAGGCCGCGGTAGTACGGGCCGTAGCCGGCGGTGTTGGCCTCTTTGCAGGTGCCGAATCGCGGGTCGGTCGTGGGCGTGCCCGCACCTGCGCCGCGTGCTCTTCGGCCACCTGCATGTCGGCGCTGGCCGCCTCCAGCAGCTCCACGGTCCCGCCGCTGATGCCCTGCGGGTCGGCCATGGCCACGCCCGCTTGAGTGCCCAGCAGCCACGCGTCGGTCGTCACCTCGCGCACCGCGGCAACCGCCTTGTCAGGCGGCGCGTCGCGGCCACTGCCGGTTGGCCGCTAAAGTGCCGGGCGGTAGCAGCGATTGCAGCTAAACATCTCTCAAAGGCAAAGCGGTTCACCGTGAGGCCGGCTGGGCGTAGGCCGGCGCCGCCACGAAGCTGCGTGCTCCCAATCTGCTCCCAATTGAAGGGCAACAGCGCGAAAGCCCGTTACCGGTGGTTCCGATGACGGGCTCGCTACCTGCATATATTCATGGTGGGCGAAACTGGGATCGAGCCAGTGACCTCTACGGTGTGAAACAGGACGGCTGCACCGACTCTGACCTGCGGAAACGAGGAGCCGCAGGCAGGGGTGGGTGCCGCCGCTCGACGCCGTTCGGCGCAGTTCAGGGCCGTTCAGCGCACCCTGTTGCTCCCAACCTGCTCCCCCGGGTCGGGTTCGCGCCGGTACTGCTGTCCGCTGTCCACGCGGTTGAGGGCGAAGATGTCCGGCCAGCGGTGGGCGTCGCCCAAGCACCGCTCGGCGATCTCGGACAGGGTGTCCCCACGCTGCACGGTGTAGGTGTCTTCCCGGCCGGCCGTGACACGCGCGAGTTCGGTGCTGCTCGGCGCCGCGTGGCTGGCCAGGGTGTGACCGTCCTGCCGCGCGGTGTGGTGCACCGCGTCAGGCGAGTTGCTCATGTCGGCGTTGGCGGGCGCGGCGGCGTGGGCGGGGATGGAGCCGCCCTGGCCTGCCTTTCCGTGTTCGAGCCGTACATGGGATACCAGGCCGGATGTGACACGTGGTTGATCTGAGCGAGCTGGAACGAGAAGGCCGCTCCCAATCGACGGGAGCGGCCTTCCAGCCGGGACGAGCTGAGCAGATATCAGACGGCTGGGGCGGGCGCGCGTCGGCGGCTGACCGTTCGCACCAGGATGATGACCCAGGCCACGGCCGCGATCACGCCCGCGACGACGAACCCCGTCAGCAGCAGCCAGGTGGATTCACCCGCCGTGGCGAAGACGCCGTTGCGTGCACCGGTGTCGCGCACCGGAACGGTGTCGCCTGCCACCAGCCCGTCGGGCTCGTCGTAGAGGATGACGTCGGTCCGCTGGCCACCACCCTCGGTAGCGGCGAAGTCGCCGTACCAGGTGCAGTTGCGCCGCCCACAGTCCTCGCGGACCGCGGTGAAGGTGCCCGGCGTACCCTGGCCGGCCTTTGCCTGCCATGTCGGAACCAGATCGAAAGCGCCGAACATCAGCCCCGCGATGGCGATGACGGGCAGGCCGATCCAGACAAAAATCTTGGTCCGCCACTCGCTGATCTTGTTGGAGGTAGCCATGAGGGCGGAGGGTAGCGGGTCCCGTGAGAGCCGCGCTACCCCGAATGGCGCCCGGCGAGACCGTGCCCTCCGGGTCGCGGGGCACTCGGGTCGAGCGAGTTCACCGCTCCGCGACGGGTGTAGCTTGTTTGCCGCGGCGGGGTCGAACAACGATCGCGACGCGGGCCCGCCGGACCGGCGATCCGCCGCCGACAGGGGCTACCTGTGGGGTTCCAAACCCTGCCACTTGGCTGGCCTGGGCTTCTATGCCTGCTCGCCGGAGAACACCCGCATCTCCGAGATCCTGGCCGCCGGCCGGGCCGCCACCGAGTCCGCCCTCGAAGAACGACTGTCCCGCGCGGCGAAGGAAGGAGACCTCCCGGAAGGCATGGATGCCAGGGCGCTGGCACGATTCGTGATGGCGCTCAGCGAGGGCCACGCCGTCCACGCCGCCGCCGGCGCGAGCTGCGAAGACCTCCAAGCCTCCATCGACATCGCCCTGCGAGCCGTCGCGCTCCAGTCTTGATTGCCGTTGCGGCCCTATGCCCTGACATCGACGGTGACCTTCCTGGCGTTATTCGCTCCTTCAGGTCTCGATTGATGCCCGAATCCTGATGTCGGTCGCGTCCTCAACTCGGCTACTTGTTCAGCCCAGGTGTGTGGCGCTGGGCCCGAGCAGCCGCCGACGTTCGCCGAACGGAGGTTGACGGGCTCCAGGCCGAGACCCGCACCCGGCAGGCGACCGTTGACCGGCTCGCGCGGGGTGCCCAAGGCGGTCGACTGCCGCTGCTAGGCGAGACCACGCTGGAAGTGCTCGGCGTCTGGCGTCCGCGCCACGGCGCGGACGGCTCCGAGGAACAGCTTCCCTACGCTGCGCGGCACCAGTTGGACCCTCAGTTGCGCGCGGTCCTGGCTGCGCATTCGATCGTGCTGGAACACGGCCCCTCGGCCGCAGGTAAGTCCCGGTCGGCCGCTGAGGCCGCCCGCGGCCTGTACGACCGGCGACCCGTGGTCGTACCCGAAATCGAGCACGATGCGCTGCAGGTCCTACTTGACGCCGGTACCGTCCCGCCCGGCGCGGTGATCTGGCTGGATGACCGCTGGACGTCGCGCACTCGCGCGTGCCGTCAACGGCGACCCAAGCCGTCGCCAAGCGATGGCTACGGCCCCCCGTCTACGCCGTCCTAGGAGGCTGGGTATCTAGGGGTACCCGCCAATGGACGCGAATCGCCCTCGCGTTGTTCCGGACGCGACTACGGTCAGACCAGTGGTCGATGACCTCAGCACGGTGGAGGCACTCAAGGCGGACCCAACCCTGTCCGGGTTGCGCCGCTCCCTGGAGGCGTACTACGGCGACCCGGCCCGCGAGGCGGCGATGGACGCGTTCTACGCGCCCCTGGTCCGCCCAGGAGACCTGGTCTTCGACGTCGGCGCGCACGTGGGCGACCGGCTCGGCAGCTTCCGGCGGCTGGGCGCCCGCGTGGTGGCCGTCGAACCGCAACCGCTCTGCACCCGGGCCCTGCGCGCCCTCTACGCGGACGACGACCGGGTGACCGTGGTGGAGGCGGCGTGCGGGGCGTGTACCGGGCCGGTGCGGCTGCACGTCAACTCGGCGAACCCGACGATCTCCACGGCGTCGGCGGATTTCCTGCAGGCCGCCGAGGGTGCCGGCGGCTGGGAGGACGAGATCTGGGACGTCGAGATCGAGGTGGCCGGAACCACACTCGACACCCTGGTCGCGGCGCACGGCGTGCCGGGCTTCGTAAAGATCGACGTGGAGGGATTCGAGGACGCCGTGCTGGCCGGGCTGAGCCGCCCCCTGCCGGCGCTGTCCTTCGAGTTCACCACCATCGAACGGGACCTGGCCGCGCACTGCCTGGACCGGCTCACCCGGCTGGGCTTCACCAGGTTCACCGTGGCGCTCGGCGACGAGATGGCGTTCGCCCTCGATGGCTGGCGGCCGGCGGGCGAGGTCGCGGCGTACCTGCGGGCGCTGCCCCACGAGGCCAACTCGGGCGACGTCTACGCCCGCGCCCGGCCCGCCTGACCCTGCCCTTGCCGGAAACCTCGTCCGCCCAGGTCACGCGGCATGTTCGTACTCGTGAAGGATTTCTGGCTGTGATCAGCCTCTATCGGATTGTTCGCGTACTGCTCGACGTGGTGCCACGCCGACGGGATCAGCTCACCCAGCACGCCGGGGTAGACCGCAGCGGCGTCGGTGACGACCTCCGCGGGCGTCACCTTCAATGTCGACAGCGCCCGGCGGAAGAACAGCCGCGCCGGCGTCCCGGCGGGCCGAGACGAGCACGTCGATGACCTGCCCGTACTGGTCGACCGCGGTACACATACCGCCAAACTCCGTTGACCTTGACGTACGTCTCATCAACGAGCCACCGCCTGACGAGTGCCGGCAAAAGCGGGCCGCGTCGCCCGGCAGCGGCGTGAACCGCTGGACCCACCGGTAGACGGTGACGTGATCAACTCCACGCCGCACTCGACCAGCAACTCCCCAACGTCGCGATAGGACAGGTTGAACCGCAGATACCAGCGGACCGCGACCACGATCACCGACGGCGGGAACCGGAACCCGGCGAACGCCGACTTCGGAGGCAGCCACGGGCCAGTTCGGGCCGATGACGTCACTGCTCAAGCCTGCCTCGATCTTCCCAACGCTCAGCGCAACGGAGCCGTAGGCGCCGGCACTCCCCGCTGACGACCCGGCTTCCTCGCATCGACGCTGGCCACACCCTGGATCGGCCGCGCTGTCCATGGGCACTTTTTTCAGGTGTCGAACTTAGCCATGTTTCGTTACCCGTCCGTTATTGACGTGACCGCCGCCACTTCGGTTGACTGCGACGGAACCGGTTCCGCAACCGGTTCCGACACAACCCCCTCACCCCTTCGACCCGGGAGCGTGACGTGCCGACCACCATCGCCGACGTGGCCGCCCGCGCGGGAGTGAGCAAGACGACGGTCTCCCGGGTGCTCAACGGCAAGGGCGAGGTGCGCGTCCGCACCGCCGACCGGGTCCGCGCGGTCATCAACGCCCTCGGGTACGTGCCGAGCGCCCGCGCGGTCGGCCTGGCCCGCGGGCGTACCCGGGTGGTCGGCATGCTGGTGCCCGCCCTGACCTGGCCCTGGATGGGCGAGGTGCTCCAGGGCGCGGCCGACGTGGTCGAGGCCGAGGGGTACGGCATGCTGCTGTTCACCTGCACCCACGGCGACGAGTCGATGCGGCGGTTCGCCTCCCAGGTCTCCGCGAAGTCCTTCGACGGCCTACTCGTGGTCGAGCCGGAGGGCACCCTCGACTACATCACCGAGCTGCACGAGCGCGGCCTGCCGGTCATCCTCATCGACGACCGCGGCCACCAGCCCGGCTTCCCGTCGGTGCGCACCACCAACGAGTCCGGCGCGCGAGCCGCGGCGGCGCACCTGCTGGCGCACGGGCGGAAGCGGCCGCTGGTCGTCACCGGCCTGAGCCGCTTCGGCTGCACCCGGGAGCGGCTGGCCGGCTTCGCGGACGGCTACGCCGACGCCGGCCTGCCCATCGACCCCGCCCTCGTCGTGGAGGGCGACTTCACCTTCGAGTGCGGGCGGGTCGCGGTGGAACGCCTGCTCGCCGACGGCGTGCCGTTCGACGCCGTCTTCGCGCACAACGACCTCTCCGCCGCCGGGGCGCTCCAGGCGCTGCGCGACGCCGGCCGGCGGGTCCCGGACGACGTGGCGGTGGTCGGCTTCGACGACCTGCCCCTGGCCGGGCACACCCACCCACCGCTGAGCTCGGTCCGTCAGCCGTTGCGGGAGATGGGGGCGGCCGCCGCCCGCACGCTCATCGCCCACCTCGCCGGCACGCCGCTGCCGGACACCCCGACCGTCATTCCCACCAACTTCACCGTCCGCGCCTCGACCGGCGCTACCTGACCTCGCCACCGCTTATCCACCACCCGCACCGGCGGGAGCACCGCGCCCACCGGTGGCAACACCGCACACCCTCCATCCACCACATCCCGCTCGAGGATTGCGGGAGCACCGAGGGAGACCTCCATGAGAAGAAGGCAGTTCCTCGCCGTCGCGCTGGCCGGCGCGATGGCCACCGGCGTCGCCGCGTGCGGCGACAGCCCGAACGCGAACAAGAAGAACGACCAGGCGGCGACGGTGCTGAACGTCGGCATGCCGAACGGCCCGCAGGCCGAGAACAACAACCCGTTCCTCACCACGTCCGCCGCGGCCTCGCTGGGCTACCGCTGGCAGATCTTCGAGCCGCTGATGATGTGGAACCCGGTGAAGCCGGCCGACCCGTTCAAGCCGTGGCTGGCGACCAAGGCCGAGTGGTCATCGGACTACACCTCGGTCAAGGTCACTATCCGAGACAACGCCACCTGGTCGGACGGGCAGAAGGTCACCGCCGAGGACGTCGCCTTCACCTACAACCTGGTCAAGAAGTACCCGGCGCTCAACGACCAGGGCGTGCCCTACACGGACGCGACCGCCAGCGGCGACGAGGTCACCATCAAGATGGCCACTCCGCAGTTCGTGAACCAGCAGAAGGTGCTGTGGCGGGTGCCGATCGTGCCCAAGCACATCTGGGAGAAGATCAGCGACCCGACGACCGACACCGTCAAGCAGCCGGTCGGCAGCGGCCCGTACACCCTGAAGTCGTTCACCCCGGCCAGCATGACCCTGGCGGTGCGCGACAGCGGCTACTGGCAGGACCTGCCGAAGGTCAAGGAACTGCGCTACACCTCCTACACGGACAACAGCGCCCAGACCACCGCCCTGGCCAACGGCGAGTCGGAGTGGAGCTTCGTCTTCATTCCCAACTACCAGACGGTCTTCGTCGCCAAGGACCAGGCCCACCACAAGGTGTGGGCCCCGCCGGTCCTGGGCATCCACGGCCTTTACCTCAACACTACGAAGAAGCCGTTCGACGACCCCACGCTGCGCCGCGCCATGAGCATGGTCATCGACCGCGAGGACATCTTCACCACGGCGGAGGCCGGCTACTTCCACCCGCTGGTGAAGAGCGTGACCGGCCTGCCCAGCCCGGCCGGTGACTCGTTCATCGCACCGGAGTTCAAGGGCCAGGAGCACAAGGTCGACGTCGACGGTGCCAAGGCGCTGCTCACCAGCGCCGGCTACAAGCTCGACGGCAACACCCTCAAGGACAAGACCGGCAAGGCCGTCACGGTCAAGCTGACCGACCCGGCCGGGTGGTCCGACTACCAGACGAGCCTCGAGATCGTAAAGGACAACCTGTCGAAGATCGGCATCGCCGCCACGGTCGACAAGGCCAACCAGGACGCCTGGTTCCGCAACGTCGAGCAGGGCAACTTCGAGGCGACCTTCCGGTGGACCGAGAGCGGCGCCACGCCGTACGACATCTACCGGACGGTCATGGACGGCCAGCAGCTCAAGCCGATCGGCACCGCCTCCCCCGCGGGCAACTTCGGCCGATTCAACAACTCCGAGGCGACCGAGGCGCTGAAGGCGTACGCGAACGCCACCGACGAGGCGGCCCGCACCGCCGCGATGAACACTCTGCAGAAGGTCTTCGTCGACCAGATGCCGATGATCCCGGTCGGCGCGGACAACATCGGCGGCGCGTACAGCACGAAGAACTGGACCGGCTGGCCGGACGACTCGAACCCGTACGGCGCCATGCAGCCCACCCAGCCCAACGCGCTGGACGTGGTCCTGCACCTGAAGCCCGCCGGTAGCTGACCCCCGCACCGCCTCCCCGGTCGGCCCCAGCCGACCGGGGAGGCGGCACCCGATGTTCGTGACCCCGCAATCCCAGACAGGAACTCGGCATGACGTTGAGCGAGAGCGTGGCGGCGCCGGCCAACGAGGTGGTGCTCGAGGCCGTCGGCCTGACCAAGCACTTCCCCGTCCGCAGGCGGCTGCGTGACCTCTTAACCCGGACGCCGGCAGTCGTGCACGCCGTCGACGACGTATCGTTCGCGCTGCGTCGCGGCCGGGTGACCGCGCTGGTCGGGGAGTCCGGCTCCGGCAAGTCCACGGTGGCCCGGCTGCTGGCCCAGATCTACCCCCGCACCGCCGGCGACCTCCGCCTGCATGGCACGTCGACCAGGGTGCGCGGCGGTCGTCCGTTCCGGTCGTACGTGCGGCGGGTCCAGCTGATCCTGCAGGACCCGTTCGCGTCGTTGAACCCGGTGCACACCGTCCGTTACCACCTCACCCGGTCGCTGCGGATCCACGGCAACGCCGGGCGCGGCGCCGAGGAGCTGGAGGCGGCCCTCAGCAAGCTGCTCACCCGGGTCAGCCTCACCCCACCCGAGCGCTACCTGGACGCCTTCCCGCACGAGCTCTCCGGCGGCCAGCGGCAGCGCGTCGCCATCGCCCGGGCGCTCGGCGCCGACCCGGAGGTGCTCCTCGCCGACGAGCCGGTCTCCATGCTGGACGTCTCGATCCGCCTCGGCGTGCTCAACCTGCTCCAAGACCTCAAGGAGCGGCTCAACATCGCCATCCTCTACATCACGCACGACATCGCCTCGGCCCGCTACTTCGCCGACGAGACGATCGTGATGTACGCCGGCCGGATGGTCGAGGGAGGCGACAGCGAGACCGTCACCCAGAACCCGGCCCACCCGTACACCCGGCTGCTCACCGATTCGGCGCCGGACCCCGAGCGCATCACCGGCGACTGCGCCGGCGTCGACGCGGCCGCCGGGGAGGACCGCGGTCAGGGCGAACCGCCGAGCCTGATCACCCCGCCCGCCGGCTGCCGGTTCCACCCCCGATGCCCGTACGCCATGCGGCGCTGCACGGCGGACCTGCCGCCACGGCTGACCATCGGCGACCGGCTCGACCACTGGGCGGCCTGCTGGCTCTACGACCCGGCCACCGTCGCCGCCGACACTCCCGGCTCCGCCGCGCCCGACGCCGACCCGGCCGTGCCACCGCCCCCGGCGGCGATCGAGCGGGACGACACCGCCGCCCCGGGGGAAACACGATGAGATTCCTCCTGCAGCGCACGGCCTTCTACCTGTTCACCGCATGGGCGGCCATCACGCTCAACTTCTTCATCCCGCGGCTGGTCCCGGGCGACCCGGTGCAGTCCCTCATCTCGCGCAACCAGGGCCGGATCAGCGCCGACGCCATCGAGTCGCTGCGCGTGCTGTTCGGGCTGGACGCGAACGAGAACGTCTGGGAGCAGTACCTGCACTACTGGGGACAGCTCCTCCACGGCGACCTAGGGCTGTCGTTCACCTTCTTCCCAGCGCCGGTGTCGACGGTGATCGGCGACAGCCTGCCGTGGACGGTCGGCCTGGTCGGCATCACCACGATCATCAGCTTCCTCCTCGGCACCGCGCTCGGCGTCGGCGCCGGCTGGCGGCGCGGCTCCTGGGTCGACGGCCTGCTGCCGGCCACCACGTTCCTGTCCTCGATCCCGTACTTCTGGCTGGGCCTCGTGGCCATCGCCCTGTTCGCCGGCCCGGGAAGCTTCTTCCCGTCCTCCGGCGGCTACGAGGCGGGCCTGGTGCCGGCGTTCGACCAGTACTTCATCCCGAGCGCGATCCAGCACAGCATCCTGCCCGCCGCCACCATCCTGGTCTCCTCGATGAGCGGATGGATCCTCAGCATGCGCAACATGATGGTCACCGTCTCCTCGGAGGACTACATCACGGTCGCCCACGCGAAGGGGTTGTCCGAGCGCCGAGTCGCCCTCAGCTACGCGGCCCGCAACGCGCTACTGCCCAACGTCTCGGGCTTCGCCCTGTCGCTCGGGTTCATCGTCGGTGGCACGCTGCTGGTGGAGATCGTCTTCTCCTACCCCGGGCTCGGCTACCAGCTCTTCCAGGCCGTTGGCGCCAAGGACTACCCGCTGATGCAGGGCATCTTCCTGATCATCACGATCTCCGTGCTGGTGGCGAACCTGCTCGCCGATGTCGCGTACCTGCTTCTCGACCCGCGGACCCGAAAGAGCTGAGCGATGACAATCTCACCGTCGAGCATCGAGCAGGTCATCCCCGGTCAGGGGGCGATGGCCCAGCCGTCGGCCGCGCCGGGCCGGGCGAAGCGGCGCCGGTTCCGGTTCATCGCCAATGCCAAGGCCGCCACGGGGCTGGTCATCCTGGGCATCTACTGCCTTTTCGCGGTGATCGGGCCGTGGGTGGCGCCGTACAACCCGGACGCGCGCAGCGGCGACGTGCTCCAGGCGCCGTCGCTGCGGCACTGGTTCGGCACCACCCACCTCGGTCAGGACATCTTCAGCCAGATCCTGGTCGGCGCGCGCAGCGTCATGGTGGTGGGACTGGTCGCCGGCGTGCTGGCGACGATCCTGTCCATCCTCATCGGCGTGACCGCCGGATACATCGGCGGCGCGGCCGACGAGGGTCTGTCGGCCCTGTCCAACGTGTTCCTGGTCATCCCCGCGCTGCCGCTGATCATCATCGTGACGTCGATCGTCGAGCAGGCCAGCGACACGCTTGTCGCGCTCATCATCGGCTGCACCTCGTGGGCGTGGGGCGCCCGGGTGCTGCGCGCCCAGACGTTGTCCCTGCGGCGCCGCGACTACGTCGAGGCGGCCCGGGCCACCGGCGAGCGGCCGTGGCGCATCATCCTGTTCGAGATCCTGCCCAACCTCACCGCGATCATCGCGTCCGGCTTCGTCGGCACCGTCATCTTCGCCGTCATGTCGGAGATCACCCTGGCCTTCATCGGCATCTCGTCGATCTCGTCCTGGAACTGGGGCACCATCCTGTTCTGGGCTCAGGGCCAGCAGGCCCTCGCGCAGGGCGCCTGGTGGTGGTTCGTCCCGGCCGGGCTGGCCATCGCGCTGCTCGGCACCGCCCTCGCCCTGATCAACTTCGGCATCGACGAGTTCGTCAGCCCCCGGCTGCGCAGCGTCGGCAGGACCCGGATCCGCACCGCCGACGGCCGCAGCGTGCGGATGCGGGTCGGCTTCACCCCCGTGCTGGCCCCGACCCCGTCCGTCCCGACGCCACGGGCTGCCACCACCCGAGAGGACGTTGTGCGATGAGCGATCCGGTGCTGGAGATCCGTGGACTGCGCGTCGACTACGGGCTCGGCGACGCGGCGGTGCACGCCGTCCGCGACGTCGACCTGACCCTGCACCGGGGCGAGGTGCTGGGGCTGGCCGGGGAGAGCGGCAGCGGCAAGTCCACCCTGGCGTACGGGCTGACCCGGCTGCTGCCGCCGCCCGGCGTGGTCAGCGGCGGCCAGGTCGTCTACCACCCGGTCGACGGCCCGCCGGTCGACGTGCTGACCCTCAGCCCGGCCCAGCTGCGGCAGTTCCGCTGGGCGGAGACCTCGATCGTGTTCCAGGGCGCGATGAACTCGCTGAACCCGGTGCACAAGGTCTCCACCCAGTTGCTCGACGTGATCAAGGCGCACGAGCCGCGGAGCACGGCGACGAGTCGGCTGGCCCGGGCCCGGGACCTGCTCCGCCTGGTCGGCATCGCCGCCGACCGGCTGGACAGCTATCCGCATCAGCTCTCCGGCGGGATGCGGCAGCGGGTCATGATCGCCATGGCGCTGGCGCTGGAGCCACAGGTGGTCATCATGGACGAGCCGACCACCGCGCTGGACGTGGTGATGCAGCGGCAGATCCTCGGCCAGCTCGCCGAGTTGCGGGATCGGCTGGACTTCGCGGTGCTGTTCATCACCCACGACCTGTCGCTGCTGGTCGAGTTCTCCGACCGAATCGCCATCATGTACGGCGGCCGGATCGTCGAGGAGGCGCCCGCCGCGCAGCTGTACGGGCAGGCCCTGCACCCGTACACCGAGGGGTTGCTGCACTCCTTCCCGGCGCTGCGCGGCCCGCGCCGCGAGCTGACCGGCATCCCCGGCTCCCCGCCGGACCTACGGGCCATGCCGGAGGGCTGCGCGTTCCACCCGCGCTGTCCGAAAGCGTTCGACCCGTGCGACAAGAAGGTGCCGGCACTGGGAGCACCCGGCAGCGACCGAGGCCGGGCCGTCGCCTGCTGGCTGCACCCCGGCGCCACGCCGGTCCCCCACTGACCTCCCTCGTCCGACCGAACTACCCGCAACCGCGAGGAGAACCATGGACACCGACCTCACCCGCCCGACCACCACCGGGCAGGCCGACCCGATCGACACCCTCCCGCCGACCTTTCGGTGGGGGGTGGCGACCTCGTCGTACCAGATCGAGGGCGCGGTGGCCGAGGACGGCCGGACGCCGTCGATCTGGGACACCTTCTGCCGGGTCCCCGGGGCGGTGGCCAACGGCGACCACGGCGACGTGGCCTGCGACCACTACCACCGGATGCCGCAGGACGTCGCGCTCATCGCCGACCTGGGCCTGGACACCTACCGCTTCTCGGTGGCCTGGCCGCGGGTGCAGGCGGGTGGGCGCGGGCCGGCCAACCCGGCCGGACTGGCCTTCTACGACCGCCTGGTGGACGAGCTGCTGGGCCGCGGGGTCGACCCGTGGGTGACGCTCTACCACTGGGACCTGCCGCAGGAGCTGGAGGACGCGGGCGGCTGGCCGAACCGGGACACCGCCTACCGGTTCGCCGACTACGCGGAGCTGGTCTTCGGCGCCCTGGGCGACCGGGTGAAGACCTGGACCACGCTGAACGAGCCGTGGTGCTCGGCGATGCTCGGGTACGCGTACGGCAACCACGCCCCGGGCCGGCGGAACCTGGGCGATGGGATCGCCGCGGCGCACCACCTGCTGCTCGGGCACGGGCTGGCGGTGCAGCGGCTGCGTGCGGCGGCGGCCACCCCGATCGAGCTTGGCCTGACCGTCAACCTGTCCACCGCCGACCCGGCCACCGACAGCGCGGCCGACCGGGACGCCGCCCGGGCCGCCGACGGGCTGGGCAACCGGCTCTACCTCGATCCGGTGTTCCGCGGCTCCTACCCGCAGGACGTGGTGGCCGACCTGGCCGCCGAGGGGGTCCGCGTCCCGGTGCAGGAGGGCGACCTGGAGGTCATCTCTGCCCCGATCGACGTGCTCGGCGTGAACTTCTACTTCGGGCAGGTCCACTCCGGGGTGGACGAGCAGGGCCGGGACCGGGACGAGCACGGCAAGCCGGTGCGCCGGGTGATCCGCCGGGACCTGCCGCGCACCGCGATGGACTGGGAGATCGTGCCGGAGTCCTTCACCGAGCTGCTGGTCCGGCTGCACCGGGACTACCCGGGCGTGCCGCTGGTGATCACCGAGAACGGGGCGGCCTTCGACGACAAGCCGGATGCCGACGGGTTCGTGGCCGATGACGACCGGGTGGCGTACCTGACCGAGCACCTGCGGGCGGTGGCCCGGGCCCGGCAGGCCGGCGCGGACGTGCGCGGCTACTTCGCCTGGTCGCTGCTGGACAACTTCGAGTGGGCGTACGGCTACGACAAGCGGTTCGGCATCGTCCGGGTGGACTACGACACCCAGCGGCGTACGCCGAAGCGCAGCGCGCAGTGGTACCGCGACACCGTCCGGCGGGTGCGCGGGGAGCGCTGACCCGGCCGCTCGGGGCGGCCGCTCGGGATCTCCCGGGCGGCCGCACTGGCCGGCATCCGCCTGCCAGCCCGTCCAGGGTGACAATCATCAAGGATGCGGTCGGTCGATATTTCGCCTCGTTTGTGGTGACCGCCACGGGCGAGCCCGCTGCCGCCGGACAAGGCCGAGGTGGGCCCAGCAGAAGCCCTCCCGTCCTGAACCGGGGCCGGGTCGGCGGCACTCCCGCCGCGGGCCTGGTGGCTCAGCGGGTCCGCGACCGGGGCCGCTGCGCCGGCCGCGCCGGCGCCAAGGTCACCCGGGCGGCCGGCTCGCGCGGCACGCCGCCGTCGCGCAGCAACCGGGCCATCGGCAGGGTGGCCGCGCCCATCGCGACCGCGTCCGGTCCGAGCCGGCACAGCTCGATCGAGGTCTGGGCGTACGGCTGGCGCAGCGCGTGCCGCGCGGTGACCTCGCGGATCCGCGGCAGGTAGCGCTCGCCCAGGGCCAGGCCGGCCCAGCCGCCCAGCACCACCCGCTCGGGGTTGAACAGGTTCACCAGGTTCGCCACCCCGGCGCCGAGGTAGCCGACCGTCTCGTCGAGCACCTTGGCGGCGGTGCGGCTGGTGGCGCGCAGCAGTTCGCCGAAGGCGGTCTCCTCGTCGCCGCCGGTCGCCGGGCGACCGCGGTTGGCCTGGCGGAACCGGTCGAGCACCCCTTCCGCCCCGACGTAGGCCTCGAGGCAGCCGAGGTTGCCGCAGCGGCAGCGGCGGCCCCCGTACACGATGGTGGTGTGCCCCCACTCGCCGGCGCTGCTGTGCGCGCCGCGGTAGCCCACGCCGTCGGCCATCACGCAGGCCCCGACGCCGGAGCCGACCAGGGCAACGACCGCGTGCCGGACGTCGCGGCCCGCGCCGAACCACATCTCGGCCTGACCGAGGGTCTTCGCGCCGTTGTCGATGTGCACCGGGATGTCAGTGCCGGCGCGCAGCATGGCGCCGAGTGGCACGCCGTCCCAGCCGAGGGTCTGCGCGTGCACCACGGCGTCGGCGGCGCGCTCGACGGTGCCGGACACGGCGACGCCGAAGCCGAGCACCGCCGCCGGGTCGATGCCGGCCTGCTCGATCACCGCGGTGAGACCGTGCAGCAGGTGGCCGGTGACCTGCCGAGGGTCGGGCTCGGCGGCGGCGATCGGGTACTCCGCCTTGGCGAGGGCGGTCATCGCCAGGTCGAAGAGTTCGACCTGCACCCGGGTCTCGCCGACGTCGGCTCCGACCAGGTAGCCGTAGCCGGGGGCGACCCGCAGCAGCACCCGCGGGCGGCCACCGTCGGACTCGACCAACCCGGCCTCCTCGACCAGGCCCTCGGCGATCATCTCGCCGACCAGGTTGCTCACGCTCGCCAGGCTCAGCGCCGTGGACTGCCCCAGCTCGGGGCGGCTCAGCGGGCCGTCCAGCCAGATCCGGGTCAGCAGGACCGACCGGTTGGCACGACGCATGTCGCGCACGGTGGTGCGTCTGGCGTCCACGTCCGCCGCCATCCTCTCCCGGCCGCCCCGGCGGCCTGCTTCACGCCGTGAACCAAGTGCTGACAGATTACTGCGAATTCACATTTAACAAAGTTAACTGCTAGCCTCCGGCGCATTGATCAAGAGGCATGTCATGCGACTTAGACGTGGGTTGACCGCCGCGCTCGGCGGCGTCGCGCGGCTCGCCGCACCGGGCTCGCCGCCCCGGTGGCCTGCTCCGCGCCGGCCTAGGCTAGGTCGCGTTTCAGAAGTCGTCGAGCTCTTGCATTGACCCGCTGTTGTCTACTGTGCCGATCATGAACTGTTGGGTGTGTGACAACAATGACCGGTTTGACGTGCTGCCGGAGTGGGAGCGGATCGCTGCAGATGAGTATTGGCGGGTGGCGCATGCGATCGACACTGCACTGCCCGGATGGCTGGTCCTCATCCCACGCAGGCATGTCACGTCCATCGCCGACTTGACCGATGCCGAAGCTGCGGACCTCGGCGCCTGGCAGGTGCGCCTGTCTCGTGCGTTGGGGACGGTGACTGGGTGCATGAAGACCTACGTGGTGCAGTTCGCTGAGAAGGAAGGCGTCAGCCACGTCCACTTCCATGTCGTCCCGCGGATGGCCGATCTTCCTGACGATCGGCGTGGCGGTGGGGTGTTCGGGTACCTGGATCCCTCACGCGAACTGCGCGTGGGCGACGAGCACAAGAGCGAACTCACGCTGGCGTTACGGGCACATCTCCAATCGGTGGGTATGGCTCGCAGTGCTACAGCCACTCATTGATCGCGGCGACGTGGATGGTCGCCTGGTAGCGGACTGCGAGCTTGTCGTACCGGGTGGCCAGGCCGCGGTGGCGCTTGAGCCGAGTGATGCCGCACTCGACGGCGTGGCGCTGCTTGTAGATCTCAGGGTCGAAGGACGGTGCCCGACCGCCCTTCGACCCCTTCCTGCACCTGTTGGCGGCCTGGTCGTCCTTGATCGGGATCGTCGCCTTGATCTCGCGCTTTCGCAGGTGCTCGCGGTTGAGGGCCGAGCTGTACGCCTTGTCGGCCAGGACCCGGTCCGGGCGGGTCCGCGGACGCCCACTCCCGGCCCGCGGCACCCGGATACGAGCCAGGACCCGGGTGAACTGGGGGCTGTCACCGCGCTGCCCACCGGTCACCACCACCGCGAATGGTTTCTGGCCTTGCTCGCCGCCCAGGTGCAGCTTGGTGGTCAGCCCGCCGCGGGAACGACCCAGGGCGTGGTCGGCGGGTTCGTCCTCGACGCCGCCGGGCGGCTCCTTCTGCTCCTGCGGCCGGGTCCGGGCGCCGGCGGCATGCTGGTGGGCACGGGTGATCGTGGAGTCGACGCTGACGTGAGGCTCTCAAGGTTGGCGACGTCGCCACCCCGCACCCACCGGCGATCGAACACTTGTACGATGCGCTGGTGGAGGACGTGGCGGGACGCTGGTGGAACGGCATCTGGGGGCGCTTGGGCCGCCGGGATGTGTGGCTGACCCGTGAGGTCCGGTGGAAGGTCGTCGCTCGCGCTGGCGACAGCGAGAACGGGCGGGTGCTGCGCTGGGAGTTCGACACGGAGGCGGATGCTCTGGCGATGGTCAAGCGCCTCCTGGCCGCCGACGCGGGCGGCCAGTGGCGCAAGCAGGCTGGCGACAGCGCACCGTCTTCGCCACAGCAGGCATAGTCCGGTCGGCGGGGCGTCCCGCGGGACGCGCCACCGACCCGGTGGGCTGTGTCAGGAGCTGCAGGTGTTGAGCATGCTCTGCAGGGCAGACTTCTCCGACGACTGGAGGGTGAGGCTCCAGTTGTACTTCACGGTGATCCACATTTTGCTGTAGGTGCACCGGTAGGAGGACAGGGACGGCTGCCAGGTGGAGGGGTCCTGGTCGCCCTTGGACTGGTTGACGTTGTCCGTCACCGCGATCAGTTGGGGGCGGGTGAGGTCGTTGGCGAAGCTCTGCCGGCGGCTGGTCGTCCAGGAGTTGGCGCCGGAGCGCCACGCCTCGGCGAGGGGCACGACGTGGTCGATGTCGACGTCGGAGGCCGCCGTCCAGGTCGCGCCGTCGTATGGGCTGTACCAGCGGCCGGAGGTGGCCGCGCAGGAGCTGTCGACGGCGACGGAGGTGCCGTCGCGCTTGAGGACCTGCTCGCGGGTGTTGCAGCTGCCACTGATGGTGATCCAGTGCGGGAACAGGTCCCGCGAGTAGCCGCTGGTGGAGCCCTGCGCCGCCACGGTCAGGGCGTTGAGCTGCGACTGCGCCGTCGCCTTCGACGGGATCCCGGAAGGCGTGGCCGACGCCGGCTGCGCGCTGACGCCGACCAGACCGGCGCCCGCGAGCGCGGCCAGGACGACTGCGGCGGCGTAACGCGTGACGCGTGGGAAACGGGCTGAGACTTGGGTTACCCGCATGGGGGCCTCCTCGGCTGGGTGGACGGCAACCGTCTCTGACGATCATGGCCATCGAAGGGCGTGTTTGTGAAGAGGCGAGGAAGCAGCTACGAAACTTCGAAGCGCTTCGCTGGCCTGCAGACACGAGCTGGGCGCACCCGGCGGGACCTCGCCCTGCTTCTCGTTCCGCTACCGCCATCGACCGTTCGGCATCTTCCAGCGCCACCCCTGTGCGCGCCTCAACCATGAGAGAGGAGGTGAGCGAAATTCGAGTTCGATGTCGTGGATCGGTCTTGCGGTGACTCCGGCCCGCCGGCGTGGCGGCACCACCGAAGGGCTGCGTCCGCCGCTCACGCCGATGCTGGCGAAAGCCGTCGATGCTGTCCCTGAGGCATCGGATCTGGCCTACGAGCCGAAGTGGGACGGCTGGCGGGCACTGGCCTTCCGCCGGCCCGACGGCGTGTACCTGCAGTCCCGAGCCGGCCGGGACGTCACCACCTACTTCCCCGACATCACCCGAGCCGTCACCGCAGCCGTCGAGCCGGGTGCCGTCCTCGACGGCGAGCTGGTGGTGTGGGAAGGCGAGCGCACCAACTTCGCCCACCTGCAGCGACGAGTCACCGCCGGCGCGCAGCTTCCGGACATCGCCCGACCCCACCCCGCGCACTACGTCGTCTTCGACCTGCTCAGCGCCCCACCGGGCCGACCACTACTGGACCGACCCCTGCACGAACGACGTGCCCTGCTCACACAACTGCTCGCCGACGCACCCGCCCAACTCACCCTGTCCCCACAGACCGCCGACCTCGACCAGGCCGCCGAATGGTTGACCACCTGGACCGCCGCGGGCATCGAGGGCGTCGTGATCAAACGCCTCGACGGGCGCTACGAGCCGGGCCGGCGTGGCTGGCGGAAAGTCCGGGCCTACCGCACCACCGAAGCCATCATCGGCGGCGTCTCCCCCAGCATCAACAACCCCGAGACCCTCCTGCTGGGCCGCTGCGACCAGCACGGACGGCTCCGCTACACCGGCCGATCCAGCCCGCTACGACCGGTACAGCGCGCCGAACTGGCTGGCCTGCTCATGCCCGTCGACCCGACGGGGGCACACCCGTGGCCGCAACCTCTACCCGCCGCGTGGACCGGGCAACTTGACCGGCCCCAACCTCTCCCGTACGCCCCCGTCAGTCCCATCTTCGTCGCGGAAATCGACGTTGACACCGCCTACGAACATCACCGGTGGCGACACCACGTCCGCTACTTGCGGTTACGAGCGGACATGTCAGCGTCCGAGGGGTCTGTAAGAAGAAGGTGTAACTCCTGATCAAGGAGCAGCACCTGATGTCCGACACGACGATAGCCGTGGATACTTCTGCGGTGGCGAAGAAGAGCAACCCGGCAGGTAAGCCGGCGGACGGCGTGGACGCCGAGCTGGTCAGCCGCCTGGTCGAGCAGGCCCGCGCAGCGGGCCTGCAGCTGGTCAGCCGGTGCGCGGCCGGATCCCGGATGGGCCATTGCGGCTTGCTGAGGCGAGGGCGCATCTGGAGCGCGAACTGCGCGACCATCAAGCGAAGCTCGACCGCAGGGCCGCGTTGATCGCTGCGGGGAAGAAGCCGATGGGTGCTCCGCCTGTCCCGACCGAAGAACACACCCGGATCGTGAGAGCCCGCCGGGTCGTCGCTGCAGCCGAAACCGCGGCGACAGCGGCTGGCAATCACCAGGCTCCCGCAAAATCTCTGCCGAAGACCGTTGCGAACATCACCGATCCGGACTCGCGGGTGATGCCTACCCGTCGCGGGTTCCTCCAGGGTTACAACGCGCAGGTCGCGGTCACCAGCGACCACGTCATCGCCGCGGTCGATGTGAACCGCAACCCCAACGACATGGGATCGTTCGTGCCGATGATGACCGCCGCGGTCGCCGCTGCCGCTGCGGTGCACCAGGCAACCGG
>NZ_JBEXHU010000043.1:0-23886 GCF_040608175.1 Micromonospora sp. NPDC005206 | reverse complement strand
CGCGATCTCACCCGCTCTTCCCGCCTCCACAGAGGCCACTCACCCCGTAGATTCCCAGCTCAGGGCACCCACCGATCGACTACGCAATCGCCCTGGGTACAAGCCGACCATTGGCCGACTCGGGTTCGGATGCGTCGTTGTGAGCACGGCAGTGGAAGACCAGCAGGTGGTCTCCGCCGAAAATCTCCACGTCCGGGGGTATGTCGAGTTGAAAGAACAGAGCCATCCGCTCGCCGCAGAAACACTCGGGCCATTCCTGGGCGTCGTCGAGGAATGGCCAGCCGCCCACTGAGTTCCGCATCGGCCGGTCCAGCGGCTCGGTCCCGACCTCGACCACGTGGGCAGGCAACACCACCCGCACCTTCCTCACATCATGTTCGACCACCCGCTCACCCTAAGGGCTGTCGTATGGCTGCTGGTCGCGGGCGAGATGGTCTTGGAATGGCTGGTGTGATCACGGCGTCGCAGTCGTCCTGGATAGCCCCGTTCACCGGGCTGAGCCCGCGCAGTTTCGGCAAGTTGGCGACCATGCTGCGGCGTGAAGGAACGGACGCGGTCCGCCGGGGCCGGCCGTGGGGCCTGCCGTTGGAAGATCGGGTGCTGCCGGTCGCGGCGTACTGGCGCACCAACCTGACACTGCGCCAGCTCGCCCCGCTCTTCGGGCATGCGACATCCTCTTCTAATGGGTTCTGTCAGCCTGCTGCGGCAGGATGGCTCCGGTAGCGGCTGGCGGGTCAGCACTCTTCTCTTCGGGCCTTCAAGGTCTTGCGGCAGACCGTGCGCCCGCTGGTCGTGAGGAGGCTGGACAGCTGATGGGATGACGTGCCCCGGATGTTCGCGGTGAGTACTTGGCCATTAGATCGCTGAGGTCTCTTCCACGCTGCCATGGACGACACTGTCCATCGAGGAAGGTGGCGTGATGTTGTATCTGGGAGACGACTGGGCCGAGGACCACCACGACGTTGAGCTCGTCGACGACCACGGTGCGAGGTTGGCCCGTAAACGGCTACCCGAAGGTCTCGAGGGCGTCACCCGGTTGCACGCGCTGATCGCCGAGCGGATGCCGCCCGAGTGGGCCGACCTGGACCCGGGCGAGGCCGCAGCGCAGGTGCGGATCGGGATCGAGACCGACCGCGGCCCGTGGGTGCAAGCATTGATCGCGGCCGGCTATCAGGTGTATGCGATCAACCCGATGTCCGTGGCCCGCTATCGCGAACGGCATTCCACCTCGGGGGCGAAGTCCGACGCCGGCGACGCGCACGTGCTCGCCGAGATCGTGCGCCTGGACCACGCCCATCACCGACCTGTCGCCGCGGACAGCGACCAAGCCGAGGCGATGAAACTCGTCGCCCGCACCCATCAGACCCTGATCTGGGACCGCACGCGGCAGCTGCTGCGGCTACGCAGCGTCCTGCGGGAGTTCTTCCCCGCCGCCCTGGACGTCGTCGACGACCTGACCGCGTCGGACGCGTTGGAGCTGCTGGCGCGTGCGCCGGATCCTGCTCGCGCCGCCCGGCTATCGCGGTCGCAGATCGCCGCGGCGTTGCGGCGGGCGAACCGCCGCCAGGTTGACGCCAAAGCCGCCGACCTGCAGCAGCGACTACGCGGGGCGCAGCTGCGCCAGCCGGACGCCGTCCAGGCCGCCTACGCGGCCATCGTGACCGCTCAGGTCCGGCTGATCGCGGCGCTCAACGTCGAGGTCGAGCAGCTCGGGCAGGTGGTGGCCGACCATTTTGGCCGGCACCGGGACGCTGAGCACTACCTGAGCCAACCCGGCCTCGGCGTGGTCCTCAGCGCCCGGATCCTCGGCGAATTCGGCGACGACCCCCACCGCTTCACCGACGCCAAAGCCCGCAAGAACTACGCCGGCACCTCCCCGATCACCCGCGCATCCGGCACCCGCACCATCGTGCTGGCCCGTTACGCCCGCAACCGACGACTCGCCGACGCCGTGCACCAATGGGCGTTCTGCGCCCTGAAAGGCTCACCCGGCGCCCGCGCCTACTACAGCGCCCTCCGCACCCGCGGCACCGGCCACCAAGCCGCCCTACGCCAACTCGGCAACCGCCTCGTCGGCATCCTGCACGGCTGCCTCAAAACCAATACGACCTACGACGAGGCAACCGCCTGGGCACATCTCCAGCCCACTTCTTGACAACCTCAGAACATGGGATGTCTGCCGCGATGAGCGCGGTCATGCCGATGATCGGACGTCGAGGTTGTATCCACCGCAAGGGTGCGACCCTTTCGGAGCGACGCGGTCGCGTTTCTCCGTCGTCAACCCGCTGCGGCCAGGCCGACGAGGTCGGCGCTGACCTGCCAAAGGCGTGCGGCAGTAGCCTCGTCGTAGCTGCGTTTGGACGACCTCTGCGGTCCGCCCTTCGTGAGGTACAGCCCCGTCCGGCCTTGGAGGGCTGGCGCGGAGGCGAGCTGGATCGAGGTCGCGGCGCCTCGTGCCGGTGATGCCATGAACGCGCGCAGGAAGGGGACGAGCAGGCGTTGGGATCGGCTGGGGTCCTCGGCTCCGAACGACGTGCTCACGAGGCCAGGGTGGGTAGCGTTGGCAGTGACGTCGCCAGCCGAGAGCCTGCGGGCGAGCTCGTAGGTGAACAGGACGTTCGCGAGTTTCGACTGGTTGTAGGCGCGTGCTCTAGGAGCGCTCACCTTGGAGATCGTCAAAGTCGATGCGACCGAGTCTCTGGGCGTTCGATGCGACGGACACTACGCGGGACGGGGCGCTCCGCCTCAGCTGGTCGAGCAACAGGTTGGTGAGCAGAAAGGGCGCCAGGTGGTTTACCGCGAAGGTGTGCTCGAGACCGTCGGGGGTGATCCTCCGGGTGTTCCAGTAGCCCCCGACATTGTTGACGAGGACATCGATCCGGGGAAGGCGCTCTAGCGCCTCGTCCGCCAACCGTCGGATTTCTGCCTGCGAGGACAGGTCAGCGACGAAAGAGTCCACCTGTCCGCCGACTGCGCGGACCTCACCGGCCGCCGCCTCCGTGCGCACGCGGTCGCGACCGGTGATCGCGACGCGCGCACCTAGACAGGCCAGGCCCAGGGCCGTCGCTTTGCCGATGCCTCGGGTCGCGCCGGTGACCAGCACCGTCCTGCCGGCCATCAGACCCTTGTCGGTCAGCACCATGCCGTCACGCACCCTGAGCATGCGGCTCGGTGCGAACGCCCTTGACCAGAAGCCAGACGCCGAACGTCAGCTCAAACAGCGCGCCGGGGATGAGGAGGACCAGGCTGACGTGGCTGCCGAAGATCTCGGCGACGGCGCCCGTGAAGTGGACCACGTACCCGACCACGCCCCACGCCGCCAGAAACCGGGGGACCAGGCGGGTCCGGTAGAGCAGGACGCACAGGAAGAACGCTCCGAACGCGAGCCCCGCCTGGCCAATCTGGTACGCCATCGTGTTGGAGTCCACCGCGAGCGAGCCCAGGGACCGGGCTAGCTCTGCGCTGACCTGCCCTGCATCGAGCTGCTCTGACAACGGGATGAGTGAGAGGAGACAGAGGGCGCCGACTGCCAGCAGGGCGACCTCGAAGACCATCGCGGACAGATAGGTCAGGGCGGTCCGCTTGCCGTGCTTCTCCAGGATTGGGAAGAACAAGACGGCCTTGCCGATGTCGACGGGGTGTTCAACAGCATGAGGCAGGCGCCGAGGACCAGGGTGGCCTGGTGAGCGGAGACGCTGGTGCCTAAGTCGGGCGTGTCCACCACGGAGCTGACCAGGGCGAAGCCAACTCCATACGTGACGAACCCTGCCAGGAAGAGTGACCCGATCAGGCGTCCGTACGTCCTGCCGGTGTCGCTTGCCCAGCCTGCAGCGGAGGGCGGTGGAACAGCGGCGTGCTGGTCGGGCAACGGCGGGCCACTGGTTGTCGCGGTCACGGGTTGCTCCTTGCGGTCGGGTGGACGGGTGGTTGGAAGTCGGTTGGCGGTGATGTGTCCGGGGATCAGACGGTGATCGCGACCTTGCCGCGGACCTGGCCCCTCTCGAGGAGCCGCATGGCGTTGGGCGCCTCGTCGAGCGGGTAGCTGCGGTCCATGCTCGGGATGACCTTGCCAGCCTCGATCAGCTCGGTGAGCCGCTCGAGGTCGGTGGCGCGCTCCTTTGCCATGAACAGCGCCAGACGCTGCCGCAGGAATAGTGAGAGCAGCGCTCCGCGCAGCTGCCTGCCCATGCCGGTCAGGCTGCCGCCGTTCTCACCGCCGACGAATACGACCGTCCCTCGTGGTTCGAGTGCTCGCCGCAGCCGCCTCACCGAGGGGCGTCCTCCGATGTCGAGGATCAGGTCGTAGCGGCGAGTCCCGTCGGCGAAGTCCTCGTGGCTGTAGTCGATGACGTGGTCGGCACCGAGGGAGGTCACCAGGTCGAGCTTTGCGGTGCTACAGACTCCGGTGACCTCGGCGCCGAAGGCCTTCGCCAGCTGCACCGCGTAGGTCCCGACGCCGCCGGACGCGCCGAGAACCAGCACGGACTGACCCGCCTGCACCCTTCCGACGTCGAGGAGCGCCTGCAGCGCCGTGCCGGCCGACACGGGAACGACCGCAGCCTGGGCGAAGGACAGGTTCACCGGCTTCCGGGCGAGCTTGTCCTCCCGCGCCACGGCATACTCGGCGAAGGACCCCGGAGCGATCCCGTACACCTCGTCGCCGACCGCGAACCGTGTCACCGACGAGCCGACTCTCGCTACCGTGCCGGCCACGTCACGGCCGGACACCGGGCTCTTTGGTCGCCGAAGCCCGAAGCCGAGTCGCATCACGTAGGGCTTGCCCGTCATCAGATGCTCCGTGCCGCGGTCGAGACCGGCCGCGCGCACCCGCACGAGCACCTCGTGGTCGGCGATCACAGGACGGGCGACTCGGGCCAGCCGCAGGACCTCCGAGCTGCCGTAGCGGTCCTGGATGACCGCCCTCATCATCGTCGGCGTCGCCCTGGTCGGGGTCGTCATAGCGGTCCTCCGGAAGTCAACTTGAAGATCCGTACTTAGTACGAATACGCTAACGTACTTTGTACGAAGGTGCCTATAGCACGAACGGACGAGGAATATGAATGTCTGAGCCAGTCAGCGAGGGCGGCCGGCGGCGAGCGCGGCTGACCCGCGAGCGCGTCCTACAGGGCGCGCTGTCGGTAGCCGACTCCGGCGGTTTGGGATCGCTCACGATCCGCTCCCTCGCCAAGGAGCTCGGCGTCAAGCCGATGTCGGTCTACTACCACGTCGCCAACAAGGACGAAATCCTCGACGCGCTCGTCGACATCGTCTTCGGCGAGATCGAGCTTCCGGTTCCTGGCCGTGACTGGCGGTCCGAGCTGCGGAGGCGAGCTCACTCGGCCCGCCAGGTCTTAGCGCGACACCGCTGGGCCATCGGGCTGCTGGAATCGCGGAGCAGCCCGGGGCTTGCCAATCTGCGCCACCACGACACCGTCATCGCCACCCTGCGCGAAGCCGGGTTCTCGGCCGAGATGACGGCGCACGCCTACGCGCTGATCGACAGCTATGTCTACGGCTTCGCACTTCAAGAGGCCGCCCTCCCGTTCGAGGGCCCAGAGAGCGTCGGCGAAGTGGCGGAACCGATTATGGAGCTGATGGGCGCGGGAGAGTACCCGCATCTCGTCGAGATGGCGACCTCGTATTACATGCAGCCCGGCTACGACTTCGGCGACGAGTTCGTGTTCGGGCTCGACCTCATTCTCGACGGGCTCGAAAGGTCGCTCGGCCTGGGATGAGTGCCGCTCGCGCGATGGGCATGACGGCGAAAACGTCCGGTAGCCGAGATGAGTGTACGGCGCTTAACTACCTCGCCATGCTTAAAGTCCCGCAAGAACTCGGCTTCGGCCCCGGTACGACCTGCTGGCGGCGGTTGAAACGCTGGATTGATGCCGGCGTGTTCGACCAACTCCACCAGATCCTGCTCGAGCGGTTGAACACAGGGAACCGGATCGACTGGTCGCGCGCGGCGATGGACGGCAATCACATCGACGCCAGAAAGGGGGTCTCGGGACAGGCCCGTCGCCGGTCAACCGCGCAAGCCCGGTTCCCAAACACCATCTGATCTGTGACGGCAACGGCACCCCGATCTACGTGCTGACCAGCGGCGCCAACATCCCCCGACTTCAGCCGCGCCCTCGAGTTGCTCGACGGCGGCCCCGGGGACGTCCTGACATGCCGCGATCCGCGCTCAATGAAGTGCGTCATATCGCCGGCGTCATCGATCGGAAGTCCCGACACTTCCAACGGTGAACACGCCAACGGACCGGCGACGAGACCATACGGGGGGCGGCCTCGGGCGCACACGCTCCGACGAGCGTCGCGCCGCCGCCGTGACCGATCGCTATGATGCCGGGCGGACCAAGGGAGGAGACAACATGGCGCTGACCGTGCGGGTCCGGCCGAACGCCGCGTCCCTGTCGTTCCTACTGCTCGGCGCGGCGCTGATCGTGATCGGGGCAATGAGCGGCGGCGTGCTGGGCCTGGTGCTGGTCGTGTGGGGCGCGTTCTTCGCGGTGCTGCTCGGTTACCCGGTGGCGGCCAGCACGTTGTTGCGGGTGCCGGCGGTGGTGGTCGGCCCGGACGGGATCCGGCTGCCGCTGATGGGTGTCCGGCTCGAATGGCCCGAGATCGCCGAGGTGCGGCCGGGCGTCAAGATGCGCGGCCGGACACAGACCCCCGTGCTGCTGGTGGTACCCGCCGACCCGGTCGCCACGGTCTCGCAGGCGCGCTGGTGGCTGCGCCGGGAGGCCCGCAACGATTTGGCCTCGCTCGGCGCCCCGGTGGTCATTGACGACCGCTCCCTCGATCACACCCTCACCGAGATCAGGTCCGCGGTCAGCGCCCACGCAGCCGCCCGCTGAGGTGGATCGGGCCGCCGATTCCACCAGACAGCGGCCCGCAATGCCCGTTCCCGCACAGGTCAATTCGCCCGTCGGCGCGGGGGCACTTGAGCCAGTTCACGCTCGCCAACAGGTCGGAGAGCTACACCCGCGAGATGCTGCGTGCGACGTTGCCGCGCAAGCAAACGCACTGACATGCCGCGATCCGAGCGTCACGGAACGTGATCGTCGGCGTGCCGATAAGCGTCCGGACACATGTCGAGAAGAGTGCACTCGATCGCGGCCTTGGCGTGCGGTGAGCGGCGGCCCCGGGTCCGGGCTGCCGCGCCTCGTAGCCGGGCAGAATCGGGCAGGCGCGGGTCTCGACCTGTCCGGGTCCACCGCGCTCGGCCCGCCGTCCATCTTCATCGACCCAACGGACTACTTCGGCATGGACGCAATACATGGCCAGATTATGGTCTCTGCCGGGCAAGGGCCGGCAGGACTCAAGCTGTCGGGCGTCGCACCCAATGCGCATCCGAATCTGCCGCGCAGCGGGCGTTGACACCGGCTGTGAGCGGTGACGCACCGTAGGTATGACTACCTCTCCCACGTCTGGTCCCAACATCGTCTCTCCTGATCATCTCGTTCTCCGTGCGGCGGTAGCCGCCTACCTCGGTCGGTACCGTGGTGACACGCGCTTGCACACCGACTCCGATCTGCGCGTCTTCCTCATCTGGTGTACCGACCAGGGCCTGGATCCGCTGTCGGCGGCTCGGGTGGACATCGAGCGGTACGTGCGCTGGCTGCAGGACGTACGCCGCTTCCAACCCTCGACCGTTTCCCGCCGGCTGTCGGTGGTCGTCGGCTTCTACCGCGTGTGCGTCATCGACGACATCCTGCCGAACTCACCCGCCGACTATGTCCGCCGACCGACGGTGCCACCCGAATCACCCACCCTCGGGCTGGGCCACCTACAGTTCGAAGCACTGATCACCACCGCACGGCTATCGGCCAACCCGAACGACTTCGCCCTGGTCTCCATGCTCGGACTGCTCGGGCTGCGGATCTTCGAAGCCTGCGGCGCCAACATCAGCGACCTCGGCGAGGAACACGGCCACCGCGTCCTGCGCGTGCGCGGCAAGGGCGGCAAGGTCGTCCTCGTCCCGCTGCCGCCCGCGGTGGCCAGAGCCATAGACCGCGCCGTCGACGGCCGCCTCGACGGTCCGGTCCTGCGCAACACCCTCGGCGCGCGGATGGACCGGCACGCCGCGACCCGCCGGCTCAAGCACCTCGCCGCCAACGCCGGGATCCGGATGCCGAGGATGCACCCACACATGCTGCGCCACACCTTCGTCACCACCATGCTCGACGCTGGCGTGAGCCTGCGCGACGTGCAGATCGCCGCCCGCCACGCCGATCCCCGCACCACCATGCGCTACGACCGCGCCCGCAAGAACCTGGACCGCCACCCCAACTACATCCTCGCCGCCTACATGGCCTCGGGAACGTAGCGACCACAACGAACGTGTCTGCCGATGGTCGGATGGGCCTGTGGGCGTGTGGGGGCACCGACGAAATTGCCTGGCCAGGCGAAATGAGTGCTGCTCGGGACTGCTTCCCACGCTGGTGAAGGTCGTCTCCCGGCGCGTCGACGACTGATCAGCGGGACGGGTGGCCTGTCTGCAACCGCGCCACTGTGATCTCGTCGCGTTTTCACCTGGCCGGCTGCTGCCTGGGTCTACGCGCGAGCCGGCCGTGGTGTGTCCTGGGCGAGGGATTCGGCGAGGAGCCGCCAGATTTCAGCGGCCAGCGCCATGTTGCCGTTGTCCTGGGCTTGTTCGGCGAGGCCGCGCAGGCCGGCCACCGCTTCGTCGCGTGCGCCGTCCAGTAACAGGAGCCGGTTGCGCAGCACGTCGAGTTGGATGCGGTCCTGGTAGGGCAGGAGCGGGTCGAGGCGGTCGAGCTGGTCGAGCAGCGCGCGGGCCTCGGCGGCGTGTCCGGTGTGCATGGCGAGGTGCGCGCGCAGGGCCAGCAGCTCTTGTTCGATGGCGGGTGTTCCGGTCAGGGGAAGGCTGGCCTGGACTTCCTCGACGCGGCGGTGGGCGGCCTCGGTGTCCGGTGGGGTGGTCTCCAGGTTGAGCTTGGCCGCGCTGATTCGCAGGCGTGTCCACAGGGTGGGGTTGTCCCGTCCGTCGAACCCTCGCACGGCCTTGCCGAGCAGCTCGGCCGCGGCGGCTGGCTCGCCTTGGCGGAGCCGGATGTGGGCCGCGGTCCAGAGTGCCTCGGCCCACAGCGTGTCTGACCGGCCCTCGACGAGGCTGAGCAGTTCGTTGGTGTGCCGGCTGGCCTCGGGCAGCCGGTCGGCCTCGGCCAGCGCGGACACCACGGCCAGCAAGACGTTCGCCATGACATAGGGGGCCACTGTGTTGTCCTTGGCGAGCTGGTGGGCCGTCAGCGCGGTGTCGACGGCGGCGGGGACCTCGCCGGTGGACCGTAGGCAGCGGGCCAGCTCGGCCAGTGCTCTGGCCCGCAGCTCGGCCAGTCCGAGTTGGTCGCTGAGGGTGGTCAGCTCGTCCAGGCAGGCCCGCTGCTCGGCGTACTCCTTGCGTTGCCGTCGCCAGTCGGCGACCTGCCACAGGGCCTGCCAGCGCAGCAGGGGGTCCTCGCCTTCGGCGGTGGCCAGCGCGCCGGACAGCAGCTCGCCCGTCTCGTCGGGGCCGAGGCCGGTGGCGATGGTGAGGCTGCGCGCCAGTGATGAGGCGGTGGACTGCATCAGCTCCTCGGTGCTGACGCCGAGCTGGCTGGCCAGGTGCGTCAGCGCGCGTTCGGTGGGTTGGCGGGCCCCGGACTCCAGCCGGGACAGGTAGCCGGTCGACATGTCGTCGCCGGCGAGCGCGCCCTGGGTCAGACCTCGCTCGATCCGTAGTTGCCTGAGTCGGCGGCCGAAGGCTGGTTGTTCCACCACATCCCGAGTCTAGCCAGCTTGCCTCAAGCCTGGCAATCTGCCCTACCCTGAGACGCCTCGCAGGCAAATACTTCTGGCAAATTCTTGCCAAGATGCTGGCAACTGTCGTAGCGTTCCTGGCATCGCAACCGAGCACGACATCCAGGAGCGAGTGATGAGCAAATTTTTGGAGGTCCCGTGCCCGTCGGTTATCTGATCACTGTGGCGTTCGTCGCGATCGGCACGCTGTTCGCGCTGGCGCCGGTGCCGTGGTCGCGCCCGCTCGGCCGCCTGAGCTACTACTCTGGCCTGGTCGTGAACGAACTGCCGTTCGCAGCCTTCCTCTACATGCTGATCCTGCCGACGTGGCTGGCGTTCGCCGAGGGCGACATCAACTCGGCGGGCGGGTGGGCGGTCGTCGGGCTGGCCGCCGCGACCACGCCCGGGCTCGCGATCATCGCCCACCGCGCACTCGGGGACTGGGCGAGGATCGAGCACGCCATGGACGAAGGGCTCGGGGCCGGGTGGCGCACCACCCTCGACGCCGAGCTGGCCGAAGGGCTGCGGCACCGCCTTCCGTGGGCCCGCATCGTGCTGCGGCCCATCTTCCGGCGCCGGTGGGAGGTCCGGCGCGTGGCCAATCTCGCCTACGGCGACGCAGGTCGCAGAAACCTGCTCGACGTCTACCACCACCGGTCACGGCCCGAAGGCGCGCCCGTACTGATCCACCTGCACGGAGGCGGATACTCCGGGGGCCACAAGAACAGCCAGTCGCTGCCGCTGCTCTACCACCTGGCCAGCCGGGGCTGGGTGTGCATCAGCGCCAACTACCGGCTGAGGCCACAAGCCCAGCACCCCGACCACCTGATCGACCTCAAGAAGGTGATCGCCTGGGTGCGGGAACACGCTCACGAGTACGGGGCCGATCCGGCGACGCTGTTCGTCGCGGGCAGCTCGGCGGGCGGGCACATGGCAGCGCTGGCCGCGCTCACCCCAAACGACCCCGCCTTCCAACCGGGCTTCGAGGACGCCGACACCTACGTTACCGGCGCCATCTACCTGAACGGCTGGTACGGCGGCTACTTCGGCCAGGGACCAGAGTCCTCGCCGCTGGCCCACATCACCGCGGACGCACCGCCGTTCTTGGTGGCGCACGGCGACCTGGACCCGCTGGTGCCTGTGGCAGATGCCCGGCATTTCGCCGACCAGCTCCGCCGTACCTCCACCAACGCCGTCGTCTACGCCGAGCTGCGCGGCGGCAACCACGCCTTCGATCTGTTCCACTCGCTCCGCTTCGAAGCGGTCATCGACGCGATCGAGGCCTTCACCGCCTGGGTGAGATCACGGGAGAGGACGCCCCAGCCCTAGCAGGAGACCGGCATGCTGCCGGTCGACGACACCGCAGTGGCCGCTGCTGGGCAGGATCGCCCGGAGCTGCAGAAGGCCATCCAGGAGATCGTCGATTCCGGTTTCGCCGCGGTGCAGCTGCGCGTGCACGATGAGCGGGGCGAGTGGGTCGGCAGCGCCGGGGTACGCAAGCTGGGCGAGGCCGCGAAGCCGCTGACGAACGGGCGGTTCCGGATCGGCAGCAACACCAAGACCTTCACCGCGACCCTGGTGCTGCAATTGGTGGCCGAGGGCAAGATCGGGCTAGACGACCCGGCCGAGCAGACACAACCGGTCGAGGATCCCGTCGGGGACGAAGTCGGCCGAGTGGGTGCCTGCTCGGCCGTGGCGTGCGTGGCCGTGACCTTCGCGGACGAAGCCGGAATCGCAGCTCCGAACGCGCGGGGCAAGGCCGAGCCCCTGCCGCGGCGTCCGCGCGTCAACGAACCGTCACCTGGCAACCGCCGTACGACTGGGTCGACACCATCCGCTGGCCCGGTCCCCACCCCGACCACGTCCATCCAGAACAACGCTGGGGCGCTCGCCCGAGCGGAACCGCGCCGCGTGGACGCCGGCCTGGTCGCGGGCCACGCCGGCGACGACGAAGCCGATGTGGTTGACGACGCGGTGGCGGAAGTAGCGCGATGCCCCGCTCGCAGACGCCGCCGCTAATAAGCTGCGGGGCCGAGCCAGGCCCAGGATGGACGTCCCGACGGGCATCGACGCGCGCATCGAGCACAGACGCCGTACTGACCATGAGGAACCGATAAACGTCCGCTTCTGCCGCCGACCGCGCGCCCCAGCCGATGCTGCTCGACTCTCTGCCGAGGTGAGTGCTCTGGCCGCGAGGTGAGGGTTCGACCATGCTCGCCGATGTCTACTAATCGTCGAAGTCGAACGCGAAGGTACCCGCCTCGATGCGGTCGATGAGCTCGCCGACATTGTCGGCTTGTCTGATGGCGCTGTCCCACCCGCTGCTTGTGATGTCGACGAGCAGCACCGGTGCAGGGTCACTGCACAGGTCGAGTACAAGCTGTTCATGGGAGCCGTCACCGCCGATGATCGCGATGCCGGGGTGCGCATCGGTGGCTTCGTCCCAGGCGTCATGCAGCTCGAGCATTTCGCGTGGCGACTTGAGCCACACGTAGGTTCCGCTGGTCATCCAGCCTCGTCGAAGCCACGACTCACCTTGGAGGTAGGTTCGCCACGCGGCAGGCAGAGCTTGACCTAGGGCCTTGTCGGCGTCGGTGAACTCCTGGTCGTTTACTGGGCCGCGGTAATCGGCTTCTTCGGTGATCGCGCCGACGATGTGGGCGTTGAGATCGGCAAGCTCTGCGGCGGGGATCCAGTACTCCAGCACGTCGCGGCCACCGGCCTGGTGAGCCTCGTAACGGTCCAGGTAGGAACGCTGGACGTTGAACCGGGTTACGTAGCCGACACCTTCGGCGGGGACGTTCCACTCGCGGGCGATCTTCGTGGCGTACCAGCGGTTAAGCACGGGGTAGAAGATTGGCTGATCCGGCAGGCGTGGTGGCCAAGCCCGCCACCTGGACTCCGCCACGAGGTCGAGTTCGGCCTGCCCGGTGGGCCTCCATAGGGTGATCGTGTCGGAGGTGTCGATGGTCTGCTCCTCGCCAAAGTTTCACACCAACCGAGTTCGCAGCTGACAAGGTCGGCATCCTCTTCTGCCGCGGACCGTGAGCTGCAGAGCGTCACGATCGCTTGAGCCAGGCGCCGTCCGGTCGTGCCGAGATCAGCGCATCCGATCTTGACGGCATGGTGCCTCAACTGGCACCGTGGCAGCCCGTTCGAGCCTTCGGGATCTCGGCGAGGCGGTAGCCGTAGCCGTCGAGCAGTCGCCAGGGCACTGGGCTCAGATGCCGTGAAGGAACAGGGTCATGCCGCTCAGGCGGTCGCCGGCCAGGGTGAGCACCACCAGCCCGCCGGGTCGCTCGGTGCCGTCCCCGACGAGGTGCGAGACAAACGCAGGTTGCCCGTTCATGCGAGTAGGGCGCAGCCGGATTCTTAGCCTTTGGCTGACGCGCCAAGCGGCGCTGGTCCGCAGGAACGAGATGATGGCGGCCACGCCGTGGTATTCGTGCGGGGCGGGCGGCATGGCTAGCCATGCCTCGTCGGTGAGCAGACTGACCAGGGTGTCGAAATGGTTACCTGCGAAGGCCTCGGCGAAGCGCTCGACCACCTGACGTTCGCGCGCCGATCCAGGCGCGGGCGGCGCCTCACGGGCGGGGTCGCGGTGACGTTCGATCGCGCCGCGTGCCCGCTGCAGCAGACCTTTGATCGCGGTCGGTGTGGTGTCCAGCATCGGCGCGACCTCACCGAGCGGGTACCCGAGCACGTCGCAGAGCACCAGCACGGCGGCCTGCCGCGGTGTGAGGCGCTGCAACGCCGCGATGAACGCCAACTCGATCTCCTCCCGCGCGGCGTAGCGAGCCTCCGGGCCGCGGTCGGCGTCGGGCACGTGCTCCAGCAGCGCGTCCGGGTAGGGCTGCAGCCAGGTCACGTGAGTGCGGCGGCTGGGCTCCGGCGGCTGAAACGGTGGCTGGGGCTCGGACGGTATCCGTCGGCCCCGATCCCGCAGCGCGTTGAGGCAGCGGTTGGTAGCGATCCGGTAGAGCCACGACCGCAGCGATGAGCGGCCCTCGAATCCGTCCAGGCCGCGCCAAGCCGCCAGCAGCGCCTCCTGCAGCACGTCCTCCGCATCGGTCACCGAGCCCAGCAGGCGGTAGCAGTGCACCAGCAACTCGCGCCGGTGCTCTGCCACCAGCTCCTCGAACGTGACCTGTGCCACAGCCGTTCCGTTTCCCGGCTCGGGGGTGTCGTAACGGGCGACACCGAAGGAGAGATCATGACCAGCCCAGCATTGCAGATCGCCTTAGCTCATCATCGCGCGTGGACCGGCAAGAACCTCGAAACGGCGATGACCTACATCGCGGACGACGTCGTGCTCGATGCCCCTCCCGGGCGACTCGCCGGCATCCACGCCTACCGCGAGTTTCTCAGGCCGTTCGCGGAACAGTTCCTGATCAGCGCGGAGATGATCGCCGCATTCGGGGACGACAGCACAGCCCTGCTCATGTACGACACCGAAACGATCCCGGCCAAAAGCGCACCGGCGGCCGAGTGCGTCACGGTCCGGGACGGAAAGATCGTCCACAACCGGTTCATCTTCGACCGTCTGCCGTTCGAAGAGTTCCAACGCCGGCAGGCCGGTGATGGCGTTCGATGACCAACTGGCCGTCCGGGTGCGGGAGGCCCTCGCTGACCAGTCGGGCGTTACCGAGAAGCGGATGTTCGGCGGGCTCGCCTGGCTGGTGCACGGCCACATGGCCGTCGTCGCACTCAACGGCGGAGGCCTGATGGTGCGGATCGCCCGAGCCGACCACGAGATGATGCTCGCCGAACCCGGTACCGCCACAATGGTGATGCGCAGCCGACCCTTGCGGGGCTGGATCACAGTGGCCGAGCAGGCCTGTGCCACACGTTCGGACCTGGTCACCTGGGTACGGCGCGGGCTGACCTACGCGTTGACATTGCCAGGCCGGTAGGCGTCAGCTCGCCCGCCGGTACCGCGTACCAGCGGGCGAGCTGGCCATCCACTTATGGCACTTATGTCAAGGCGCCGCTCGAACCAGGGGTTTAGGGTGGTTGATGGCGGGTCCGGGAAGTGGCTTGTCCGAAGGGCCGATGTCCGGGGTCAGGTCGGTCACGCTGGATTGCAGAGTCGTCCCCGAGTGCCCTCCCGGATCCGCCGCCTGCCGTCGTTTCTGGTCGGCGACCATCTGGGCGTAGACGACGTTGGACAGTCGCCGCTTCAGCGCGCGCTGGTGGCTCCGGTGCTGTGGACCGTCGGGGCCGACGGGGCGGTTCTCACGACTGGTTGGCCTGACGCGCTTGTCGCTGCCCCGGCTGCCGCCTTACGGTCACGGCCGGATTTGCTAGGTTGACCGCCGTGGCCGTCGTACGGGCGTTCGAGCACGACGATTACTCTCCCGAATATGGACTCGTCGTCCTGCGGGACCCGGACGACCCGGGGGAGCCGGGCGACGATCCGGAGTTGCCGCGCGGGCGTGACCGTGAAGACGAGCCGACCGGCACGTTCGCCGGAGCTGGCGCCGGCTGGATCCTGTGTCAGGCCGGCGACGGCCACCACATGGTGCGTTTGGAGCTGCACGACGGCCCGCCGCCAGCTGACCACGCAGGCTTCGACGACGTGCTGGAGACTCCCTACCGTGCGAGCTCCGGGGGTCTGTCGCTGACCGTCCTGACCGGCGGCGCCGGTCCGGCCGACCTCGAGCTGGGTGGCGGTGGCTGCTACCGGGTCCGGGTGGCGCGCCGGCGGGGCGACACCGAGGACGGGTTCGGGGATCGCTGGTTGCTGCGCTTCTGGCCGGATCCGGCACCTGAGCCGCCGGTCTGGCTGGCTCGCGGCCGGCCGGCCGTCGGTCCGGGCTACGACGGCTGGCAGTCCGAGCTGCAGTACGAGCCGATGGAACTGGCCGGCATTGTCAACGCCGCGGCCCGTGAGCACGCCGGGCCGGTGACCGTGGAGCACATCGACGACTGGGGCCGGACGCACTCGCGCCCGCCGGGATGGCTCGACGCGCCGCTGTGGCAACCGCCTCGGGAGCCGTTGACCACCGGCCACGCCGACCTCGATGAGCGCAACGCCGCCCAGCGCGCGGAGGTGGTGGCTCGGCTGGCCGGGCAGCAGCGCCGGCTTGACGAAATCGCTGCCGAGCTGGGCGTGCCGCCGGTGCGCCGCAAGCGTGACCTGCTGCCGCTGCTGGCCGCCGCCGGCATCCTGGTTCGCGAGGGCCCGGACGGCTACCGCGCCGGGCGGCCGGCCCGGGTGGACACGGTGCTGTCGTTGCCGCCCGACCGGGTCCGGTCCGTCCGGCTGCAGGACGCCCGCAGCCGGTACGGCCCGCTGGCCGAGGATCTCGAGGCGGTGTTGAGGTGGGCATCCCGGGCACCGCTGGAGACCACAGCCGCCGAGCTGGCCGAACGGCTGCTGGTGAGCGAGGCAGAGCTGCGCGACGGGCTGGCCTTCGCGGAGCGGACGGGCCTGCTGCACGTCGACGGCGGGGAGCCGCTGCGGCTGTGGCTGGGACGCCGGCCGAGCCCGGCGTCGGCCCCCCCGACCGCGCCGGTCACCCCAACCGTACCGGACGTCCCAACCGCGCCGGCCGCGCCCGTTACACCGACCAGGATGTCGGTCGCCGCGCCGATGCTGTCCGGTCCGGCGCCGAACTCGGACGGCCCGTCGACCAGAAGCTTCATGCTGGGTGCGATGGCGCGGGTGGCGGGCGACGCGGCGGACGGCCGCGGGATGTTCGTGAGGTTCCCGCAGCGCAACCGGGAGGAGCCGCCCGGCCCGCCGTTCGGTGCGCCGCCGCGGGCCGGCGTGATCGAGGCGAACGGCACCCTGGTCGGGTGGCGCGACGGCGCGCGGGTGGACCTGGCCCGGCTCGAAGCCGCGCGCTGGAGCCGGGCACTCCAAACCAGGCAGGGCGTGCTTGTGGTGAGCCACGGGCACCCGGCCCGGTTGGTCTCCGCGGCCGGCGAGGTGACCGAGATCGACGAGGTGCGGATGCCGGGCGTGATGCTGCTGGGCGACGGCCGGCGGGTGGCGGTGGTCGACAGCGAGCACCGCCGGCGGGTGTCGCGGTACCAGCTGCGGGTGATCGACCTGGGCGGCGGCCCGGTGGAGACCATGCCATGGCCAGACGACCGGGGGATCAGCCTCGTCGGGGCGTACCGCGGCACGGTCTTCTTCGCCGACCACCAGGCCCAGTGGGCCACAATGCGTTGGACACCCGGCACCGACCCGGAGCGGTACGCGCACCCGGTGCAGCAGATCGACCCGCTCACCGGCACCGGCAGCGCGCGGAAGGTGGAGGGGATCACCGTAGTTTGGCCAGACGGGACGACGGTGACGGTGCCGGTCGACCAGATGGCCCGGCTCGCGCCCGGCGGTGACCGGTTGTGGACGGTGCGCTCCAACCCGCCGGCGCTCACGCTGTTCCCGGTCGAGCCGGGAGCTACGGTGCAGCCGCAGGTGTGGTGGTTGCCTGAGGACCGCCGGCGGTCCCCACAGGGGACGTATCGAGAGCCGATCTGGGAGGACACCGAACACGTGCTCTTCGGCTACCACCCCTGGCACTTCCCGCGCGAACCCGCGAGCGGAGTACGGCTGTCGGTGCGCGACGGCGCGATCGAGCGGTTACCCGCCGTCGGCTCCCGCGGGCAGTCGGTGATGTTCGTGGAGCCGCTGTTGACGCCGTAGCCCTTTGTGCAAGGACGTTAATGTGGACTTTCATAAAGGGCGGCCACGACGATGACGACCTCTACCCAACGGATCACGCCGATCGTTGCCCCTCGCCGAAGATCAGACACACGCATCTGCCGATGACAGTGCACTCGATCATGCCGATGAGAGGTGCACCGACTGAGGCGTCGCCACAGCTTTCCCGTGGGCGTTTTCAAGCCTGCATCGCCAACTCGGCACCGAGACGACTATCGAGCTGCCACAAGATCCTCTCACTGTTGGAATTCAAGGCCCGGAGTGGAGGACTCGAGTGACCGGGGTCACGCCCGGGTATGTCACGGATCGGAAGGCCGCCTTGTCCCATGGCCATGACGGAGATGAAGAACCAGAGTGTGATCGTGGCCGGAGCCAGTGGTGTTTTCGGCCGGCACATCCGCGAGGCGCTGACCGACGCCGGGCACACCGTGCTAGGCGTGGGCCGCGGCGAGGGCAACGAGATCCGCGCCGACCTGCTCGACCGCGACGGACTGCTGCGGGCGTTCGAGGGGATCAAGGCCGACGTCGTGGTGCACGCCGCGACCGCGTTGCGCAAGCCGCCGATGACGCACAAGGGCATGTTCGGCACCGACGACCTGCGGGTCACCGGGACCGCAAACCTGATCGAGGCGGCCAAACTTGCGGGCGTACGCCGCTTCATCGGCGAGAACGTCGCCGTCGGCTACGGCTACCGCGACTTCGGCGACCGCGTTCTGACCGAGGCCGACGAGTTCGGGGCGTCCGTGACGGACCCGAACATCAACCGGCACCTGGAGGGCATGCGGGAGAAGGAGCGCTTGCCCCGGGAGTCGGGGCTGGAGGCGATCTCACTGCGATTCGGCTTCTTCTACGGGCCGGGGGGCACCGAGACGATGGTGCACATGCTGCGGAAGCGACAACTGCCGGCGTTCAACGACCACGGTCACATCTCGCCGTGGACGCACCTGGCCGACGCGGCCGCCGCCGTCGTCGCGGCGATCGATCGCGGCCGGCCCGGTGAGGCGTACAACGTCGTCGATGACCACATGGGCTTCGGGGAGATGATCCGGGCGATCGCCGAGACCTTCGGCACACCCAAGCCGTTCACCGTGCCCACGTGGATGATGGCGGTCGCGCCCTACATGCACCTGATGCTCGGCGTCACCATGCGAGTCTCGAGCGAGAAGGCCCGCCGCGAGCTCGGGTGGCAGCCCGCGTACGCGACGGTGCTGGACGGGCTGCGGGCGCAGGCGCTCGGTCACGTCTAGCCTGTTCCCATGATCGATAGCCAGGTCTTCGCTCAGCATCGGCGGCTGCTCTTCGACGTCGCGTACCGGATGACGGGGAGCGTCGCCGATGCCGAGGACATCCTGCAGGAGGCCTGGCTGCGGTGCCGCGACGTCGACGGCGGCCAACTCGCGAACCCCCGGGCGTACCTGGTCAAGACCATCACCAACCTCTCGCTCAACCAACTCACCTCGGCCCGCGCCCGCCGCGAGACGTATGTCGGGCCGTGGCTGCCCGAGCCGGTGCTCACCGCGCCCGACGCGGGCCAGGAGGCCGAGATGGCCGAGTCGATCTCGATGGCGATGCTCGTCGTCCTGGAGACGCTCACCCCCGCCGAACGCGCGATCTTCCTGCTCCACGACGTTTTCGGCTACAACCACGCCGAGATCGCATCCATTCTGGACAGGTCCGAGGTCGCGGTGCGGCAGACCGCGGTCCGGGCGCGGGCGCACGTCGCGGCCCGCCGGCCTCGCTTCGACGTCGACCAAGGCGTACGCCGAGAAGCAGTGGACCGGTTCCGCAAGGCCTGTGCCGGAGGCGACCTGAACGCGATGATGGAACTCCTGGCGCCCGAGGTGATCTGCTGGTCGGACGGCGGTGGCAAGGTGACCGCGGCCCGCCGGCCGCTGGAAGGCGCCGACAACGTCGCCCGCTGGCTGCTCGGGGTCTTCGCCAAGCCGGAGACGCAGAACACACGGCTCGTGATCACCGAGATCAACGGCGGGCCGGGCATCCTGGGCCTGGCCGACGGGCAACCGGCCGGGGCGATCTGCCTCGACTTCGACGGCGAGCGGATCACCGGCGTACGCATGCAGGGCAACCCGGACAAGCTCCGAGGCCTCACCCGCTGATCCCACCTCCCCCGTCGATCATGAACCTAAGATGATCCTCAACGGAACAGTTCCGGATCACCGTTCCATTCAGCCAGCCACATCAACGAGTACGCCGACAAGCGGTAAGTTGAACAGCCGGCGACCTGGTCGGCCGGCCACCGCAAAACACGGCCACGTCGCCCTCAACGCACGGATTTGCCGATGACCGGATGTCGATCGGGCGCCGTGCCGCGGGTGCGCTTCTGGCGACGCAGAAACTGTCCCAACCGCACGCGCGAGGTGGTTCCGGCCCAGACGTGTGCCCTGCCGACGGGGCTGACCCGGCGGACGCCGCGCCGTCAGGCCGTTGCAGGGAGGATGACCCGTTCCAGCACCGTGAGCGGGGTCCGCCACTGGTCGGGGTCGTCGTAGTTGCCGGCGGTGACGGCCACGGTGAGGTCCATGTCGGGCAGGACGAAAAGGCGCTGGCCGCCGTTGCCCATGCCGGCCACCAGCCGATGGCCCTCGATGGATTCGATGTACCACTGGTAGCCGTACTGCGCACCCCAGCCGGTCTGCAGGCGTGGCTGGAGCATCGCGCGGATCCAGTCGGTGGAGACGATCTGCTGGCCGTCCCAGATTCCCTCGGTCAGCACCAGTTCGCCGATCCTGGCCAAGTCGGGGGGCGCGAGTCGCAGCCCGGACGCGGCGGAGGCCACTCCGTCCGCGCCGGTCATCCACTCGAAGCTGCCGATACCCAGCGGCGCGAACAACACGGCCTGCGCGTACTGCGGCAGCGACTGCCCGGTGCCGTCGGCGATCAGCCGGCCGAGCAGAGCCGTGGCACCGCCGCAGTAGGTCCATCGGGTGCCGGGCGGCTCGAGGATCGGCCGCTCCAGAATGTACCTGTACCGGTCCGGCGCCAGCTCCATCGCGATCTCGGCGTTCGCCGGGCTGCTGTACGGGAGATCTTCGCGCCATTCCACGCCTAACGACATCGTCAGCGCGTGCTCGACGGTGAGCTGGGCACGCTGAGGGTCGACCGCCAGGTCGGGGTACTGCGGGAACAGCCGCAGGAGCGGTTCCGCCGGCGGCGGAACCAGCCCTTCGCCGAGCGCGATGCCGTACAACAGCACGGTCGCGCTCTTGGTGACGGACCGGATGTCGTGCAGCGTCTCGGGCCCGAACTCGACGACGCCCAGCGAGTCGCCCCAGGCGTAGTCCTCGCCGGCCCCGTAGTACTCCAGCAAGGTTTGACCACCGCGAACCGCCGCGACGGCGTGCAGACCGCCGAGCTGGCCAGCTTGGAGTATCTCGTCGAGACGGTCACGCAACTGCGTCGTCATAGGCACTCCCAGGGGGCGATATCGGCTGGCGGAACAGCATGCTCGTTATACCGGAATTTCCGCTCTTGGAGCGGGCCGGGTGGGAGGGCCCGGCCCGGCCCGCCGCAGCTGCCCGCTTCAGCCATGATTCGGTCGTGAGAGACGGCCACCTCCTGGCGCAGAGCCTCGACGTCGGCGTCCAGGACCGTGCCGCCCCATTTTGCGTACCACACCGTTGGTGGGGTCGCTGTCGACGGTGCGCGGGGTGGTGCCGAGCAGCACAACGCGCCACGTCCAGCGCGAGCTGCCGCCGCGCATCCGCATCTGCCGCCGACCGTGCGCGCTGGGCCTCGAGGCGCCCTGACGCTCGGTCTTCAACAGCAGCTGGCGCGGCTGGGAATCATTCGAGTGCGGTCCTCACCGAGCGATCGGCGGCGGTCTTGCGGAACCCGCAGCATGGCGAGCTGTTCATCGTTGACCAGCCGAGGCAACCCTGCCCTGCCCACGCGGACGCCCCGGGCCCGCGCTCAGTCCACGTCGGCCGGGATCGGGTCGAACGACGTCCCGTCCGCCGGGCCCACCTCGTGCAACCGCCCGTCCCGCACCAGGTACACGAAATTGTGCCGGGTCCGCGCCGCGAAGTCGGCCCGCTGCTCGTCGGTCCAGTCGTCGCGGTGGGCGCGGGGGTACTCGGCGTGGTCCGGTTCGGTCAGCAGCCGGACCACGTAGACGGCGTTGGCGCGCACCTCGATACGCCAGCGGTCGTCGGGCCACTCGCCCTCGGCCTCGATGACGCCGTCGACGACGTGGCCGAAGGTGAACCTGTCCAGCGCGGGCGGATACACCCGGCCGGGCACCGGGTCGACCCGCTCGCGCGCGACGGTGGCGTCCTGCTCCAGGAACGTGTGCACCAGGTACCCCATCCAGAATTCGGCATCGTAGAACTTCTCGTTCTCGTTCCAGGCGATCGCGGTGCCGTCGGCGGTCGGCGCCCACTTGCACCAGTACCCGGGCTTGCGCGGGTCTGGATCCCTGGCGTCCTCGATCTCGTCGCCGTAGCCGAGGGCGTAGGGGCCGGTGGACCGGGGTTCGTGCCTGGTCTCGGCGAACGCCAGCAGGTAGTCGATCTCGTGCTGGTTCAGCGGAGGAGTGATCGTCACCTGGCCGGTGAACGTGGTCTCGTAACCCACGGCGGTTCCCTTCCACGAAGCGTCGCATGTGTATACCAAAGCGTGGAAGGCACTGATCCGAGCATGCAGGAGTTCGGGAGTGGAACTGACCGGCACGTTGGCGGAGACCCACTGGGAATCGCATCGACCTGCGATCTTCGGGTCGGCCTACCGGATCCTCGGTTCCGAGGCCGAGGCCGAGGCCTGCATGTCGGCGGCGTGGCAGCGCAGGAGCCGAACGCAAGATCTGAAATCGGCGAAGGTATCCGCTTCTGCCGCCGACCGTGCGCGTGGCTGTTGGTCGACTGTCACCGCTACGCGGGTTCCTCTGCCGTGCTGCCGTACAGGGTGGCGAGGACACGATGCCGCAAGATCTCGTACTGCTGGCGACATCGCCGGGGAGGGCCGGGCGGGCGCTGCTGCACCTGACCGCCGACAACGACTTCCTGCAGGTAGAACTGATCAGCGGTGAGGTCGACGTCGCGGCCGTCGGGTAACCGATTCCAATAGTGGTAGCCGACCTTGGCGTCTCTGGCGAAGACTTCACCGAGGATCAGTTCTCCGCCGAGCAGGTCCTGAATGATCAGTGCGGTCGCTCCGCATTGACCACGGGCTGCGTTGTCTGGATGCCAGTCCTGCATATCATGCGGGTCGCAGGTATCCGCTCCCCAGCCGGCCCGCAGTATCGGCTGCAGCAATTCCAGGCTAATCAAGAGCGGGTCTGTTCGCTTGTCGCGTTCTCCGGACGTCACCCATGCAGAGTGAGCCCTCGACCGGGTCGAGGGTCAAGTAAACCTCGGGCCACGGGTTTCCCGGTTGGCCGAAGAGCGCCACCGCCGGGCGTACTCAACTGCCGCGAAGCCCTCGTCACCGAGGGTGAGGTCGGCGCCGGTCGCCGGCGTCCGGACGTGCCGATGAGCGTGCGTCTGTCCGCCCAGATTGGTCGCGATATCAAACCTCGGGCGCGCTTCAGCGTGCGTGCCGCTGGATATGGTCGAACCCGTACGGGTGCGTGACACGTGGAGTGGACGGGGATGGTCGAGACGATGGTCGTGGTCGAGTGGGGAGACGAACTCGGCGAGGGATACCGGCGCCGCATCACCGAGGTCTACGTGCGCAGCTTCGCAGCGGACTTCGTCGCGTTCTCGCGCGACACCGGGAAGTTGGCCGACGCGTTCGAGCACATGCTGCTGCTCGAACGGTTCTACATCGCGCTCGTGGACGGGGAGCCCGCCGGCCTCGCCTCGCTCACCGAGAGCGACCAGACGCTGTTCGCGCCGCGCTGGCGGGAGATCCGGCGTCATCTCGGGCTGGCGCGCGGGCTGCTCGGCTACGTGGTGATCCGGAGATGGTTCATGTGCCCCTCCGACGACGCCCGGCCCGGGCTCGCCGAGATCGGGTTCGTCGCCACCGAGCCGGCTTATCAGGGTCGCGGCGTCGCGACCGCGTTGCTGCGTCACCTGCTGGAGTTGCCCGGGTATCGCGAGTACGTGCTCGAGGACATCAAGGACACCAACGCACCCGCCCTCGGCCTCTACGCCAAGCTCGGCTTCACGGTGTACAAGCGTCGGAAAGTGCGCTTCGCGCGACGCGCCGGCTTCACCGAACTCGTGTCGATGAAGCTCGTGCAGGACTCCACGTCGCAGCCTACCGCCGACCGATCACCCGGAGCCGTCTGACGGGACACTGAGGTGCTCCCGCTGCCCGAGGTCGAGATCTAAGACCCAACCCCTTCCGAACGTTCGCTCATGGCACCCCTTTGTGTCAAGACACCGCTCGGAGGGCGGGTTTAGGTTGGGTGGTGGCGGGTCCGGGAAGTGGCTTGTCCGAAGGGCCGA